>NZ_JBILUK010000005.1:0-38935 GCF_044371015.1 Phenylobacterium sp. | reverse complement strand
GAAAATGACCAGGGTATGGGTCTTGGAGATCGAGGCGGTCAGCTTGCGCAGCGCCTGGCTCATCAAACGTGCCTGCAGGCCCGGCAGGCTGTCGCCCATCTCGCCTTCGATTTCCGCGCGCGGGGTCAACGCCGCCACCGAGTCGATCACGATGATGTCCACCGCGCCTGAACGCACCAGAGTGTCAGTGATCTCGAGGGCCTGTTCGCCGGTGTCCGGCTGGGAAACCAGAAGGTTATCCAGGTTCACGCCCAGCTTGTGCGCATAGGAAGGATCCAGCGCGTGCTCGGCGTCGACAAAGGCGGCGGTGCCGCCGGCCTTCTGGACCTCGGCCACCACATGCAGCGCCAGCGTCGTCTTGCCCGAGCTCTCCGGCCCGTAAATCTCGACGATCCGGCCCTTCGGCAGCCCGCCGATGCCCAAAGCCAGGTCAAGACCCAGCGAGCCCGTAGAGACTGACTCGATCTCGACGATCTTGCCCTTCTCGCCAAGCTTCATGACCGAGCCCTTGCCGAAGGCCCGGTCGATCTGCGCCAGCGCCGCCTCAAGGGCCCGCTGCTTGTCTCCGTCTTCTTTTCCCACGAGCTTCAATGCTGATTGCGCCATAGCCAGCTTTCCCTATCCCACGATTCCGCCAACGAACGACCACCCGCTCGCCGACTCTCTTCGTACTATCTTTGTTCTGTGTTCGCAAGACGTTCTCAGAACACAATCGCAGAGAGCTAAAGGTGGTGGGACGGCTCATAGGATTTGTCGCTGGCGGCCCATTCAGAATGTCGCTCGGCGGCAGCCAAGTGTCTGAATTCGGACCGCTTCGCTGCTCGTTGAGAAACTCCGGTATCGTGAACAGGTTTCTCAAACTGGATGCCAGATCAGCCATTCAAAAGATTGGGGAAACTTGCAGGCGGTTTCTCAGTCGCGGCTCACTGAGAAACCGAATGAGAAACCTGCCCAGGGACGCCTTCCGAAGCACTGGGCGCAGTTTCCTGCCCCCTAAGGCTTCCGCAGACGGGCTCCGGTTCCATCACCGTTGAGGATCTCCACGCCAAGGCGGGACAGGCCCTCGATGATGCGCGCCTCCGTTGACGCACGCACGGGCTTGCCGAGCTCAATGCCGTTCAAGGTCGTCGGGGACACGCCGAGCTGCGGCGCTAGCTCCTGCATTGTCATGCCCAGAAGCGCGCGAGCGGCGCGCATGGCCTCTCGAGTCAGCTTCACCGTCATGGGCGCGTCCGAAATATGTTATGCTCACAACAGTTTCGGCTGGCGGAAGTGGCAATTATTGTTATGTTCATAACACTTTTGAAGTTTGAGGGTCGTCCGGCGCAACATGCTAGCCACAAATCCGCACGCTGAAGAGCGGGGATCACAGCAGCAAGCTGCGCGAGCAGGGCGATCCGACCTTCGGATTTGTGGCGACCATGTCGGATAGTCGCATCTGGCTCGTGACAGAGGAATTTGCCGCGATGGCCGGCATCAGCCCTCAAGCAGCCAACAAAGCCATTCGTGCGTCCCAACGCGGGCTGCCGTGGCGCGGATGCATCCTGGCCGTGCGCCAACGTGTCGGACGCGGGGGCCGGTCCGGCTTGGTGAACGAAATTGCGCTCGACAGCCTGCCGGCCATGCTACGGACCGATGACGAGGATGGAAGTGCGCCGGATCGTGGTGATCCTGCACCCCCGCCGTCCAATCCGCCCGGATCAGTTGCCGCCTACCGGTGGGAGGCAATTCGCGAGGCGATTTCCTGCCCACATGGCTCGGCCGAACGCAGTGAGACTGTTGCCCACGCAGCGAGCCGTGAGGGCAAGAGCGTTCGGACACTGTATCGCTGGATCAAAGCATATGAGGCGCAAGGCGTTCGGGGCCTTTGCTCAGTGCGACCTTCAAACTCCGGCCAGCGCCGCGTCGCTGTTTCCCGCGCGTTCGATCGGGCCGCCCTGGCCGCGAACCTGGATCCTCTCCTGCTGGTCAAGATTGGAGAAGAGCTTGAGCGTTCACTGAAGGGCCTCTGGGCATCGCGGGCGGAAGCGGCCGGTTGGCGCGAAGTCCGTAGGCTGGCGCAAGCGCTACTGCGAGGGAGCTGCGAGGCCAGGGCGCTGAGTCTTCCGGCGGATGCCTTCCATCTATCCCGCCGCCGGGTCGAGGCGTTCGCCCCGTTCCGGGTCGTCAACCAGCGCCGCAACGACCGCAAGGCGTTCGACGATGCGAAGCCGCGCATCCGCCGGGACTGGACGGGCCTAGCACCGATGGAGCGTGTCGTGGGCGACGTGAAGCACCTCGATGTGATCGTGCGGCGTCCGGATCGCACTATGGCCTGGCCGAAGATCGTGGCATTCCTCGACGCCGGCACGAACCGGATCTTCGTCCACCCGGTCCTGCTGGGTCAGGGCGAAGGGGTCCGCCAGGAACATGTGATCGAGGCCTTCCTGGCGATGGTGTGCGATCCCAACTGGGGCTTTCCCAAAGGGCTCTACCTCGACAACGGGGCCGAGTTTGCGGCGCTGACCAGGATCCAGGGCGCCTTGGGGTCCATCAACGAGCCAGGCGCTCGCACGATCATCTTCGCACGGCCCTACAACGCCTCGGCTAAACCGATCGAGAGCATGTTCGCGCGCCTCGACCGTTACGTCTTCTCACTCCTGCCCGGCTATGCCGGACCCAACCGCATGGCCAAGAAGACCCAGCGGGTCGGCAAGGCCCCGGACGCCTTTCCAGGCGACTGGGATGAGTTCTGCTCCGTGGTCATTGGTCTCGTCGCCGATCACAACACCCGCCCCATCGGCGGGCTCTGGCGCGACCGCTCACCCTGCGACTGGCTGGAAGCTAAGCGTGCCGAGGGCTGGCAGCCGGCGACGGTGGATCCCGTCGCGCTCGACGCCGCGTTCTGCGACCATGACTCTAGGCGCATCGACCGCGGCATCCTCAAGATCCGCGGCCAGCGGTTCCATCATCCGGGCATCTCGGCGTTGCCGGGCCGGACGGCGGTGGACATCGCCCTGCCCTGGCGGCGCGACGCCCGTCCGCTGGCGAAGGTTCCGAGCGGGCCGTGGGTGCGCCTGTCGCCGGACGTCCCCTTCCCCGCCCGCTGGATCGAAGGCGCCCGCGAGACAGGCCAGCGGCAGAAGGCGCAAAGTCGATATGTCGCCCAGCTGGCGCGCGAAGCACCGAAGCTCGATCCCATCGGGATCAAACTTAGGTCGGTGGCTCAAGCCACCCCTGCGTTTCCAACGGGAAGGCTCGGCAATGGGATGGACCTCGGCGCCCAGGCCGAGCACCTGGCTGAAGCTCTACGCGCACCATCACCGCCCGATCCCGTCTCCGCACGCGAACGCAGGCGCCTGAGGGAAATGGAACTGACTGAGCGGCTCGAGCGACGCAGGCGCGGCGATGACTGACGCTTTCATTGCCACGTCCATCGCTAGGCGACTGATTGTGCGCATGCACGCCGCCCACGACCGTCGGCGCATCGCCGTTTTCTCCGGCCCGCCCGGCATCGGCAAGACGACCGCCATCGATGCGCTTTGCCGCGAGATCCCCGACGGCGCTGTCGTGGTGAAGGTGGCCCGTCGAAATGCGCGCGAGGTGCTTGTTCTGCAGCACGTGCTCGACGCCGTCCGCCGGCTTGCGGGCTCGCCGTCGGTGCACTTTCCAAGCTCGCTCTGGGAGCTGCGGAACGACATCTTCAGTACGATCTGCGGCTGGGCTGGCGCAGAACCGGCCGCGGCTCGGCGGGCGGAGTACCAAGTGGCGGACTTTCCGAAGCTCACCCTCGTCTTCGACGAAGCTCAGAACCTCTCACGCGAAGCCATTGAATCGCTGCGCTACTGGAATGATGCCGACCGCTGCTACGCGCCCTTTCCGCTCGGGCTGGTGTTCGTCGGCAATAACGAGTTCTCGCTCCAGACCGACCTGGACGGCCGCAGCGTGATCTCCGCCGCTGTGGCCGACCGAGCGCTCTACGTCCAGACCTTCGACTATGGCGACGTCACCGATGACGACATCCGGCTCTATCTTGAGGCCAGTGGCATCGTGGACGAAGGAGCGCTGGGCGCGTTGATCGGGCACGTCAACGAACGGCGTTCAAGTCGGAGCTTCCGGCGTATTCAGGATCTCGTCGAAGAGTTGACCGAAACCGCCGCCGGGAAGCCCGCCACGGTTGAAGCTGTTCGGGAGCTTCTGGCGTTGGGCTGTTAGGACATCCCGCGGCCCGGCATGACTTACCTCTCTAGTGGATTCTGGGTGGTCATTCGAAATTTGACCAGGCGCGACCACCGATGCTTGGCGTCTGAAGGCTGCTCCGGCCCGATGAGCGTAGAGGCCGATTCCCCTATGCTGATACGGAGGCCGGGTCTCACCGCAGACCAACACCACCGGCGCGACGCGCTACCCGCTGATCGGCGCCGTTATTGGAGCATAGTACTCAGGCCGTCTGTGGGCGGCGAAGTTGAAGATGTGGGCCCGGATCGAACGACCGAGGGTCAGGTCGCAATCGTAGACGAGAACCTGGGGCGCGTCCGACGCCGCAACGGCCACGATCTCGCCGGTGGGAGCCACGATGCAGGACCCGCCCATCAGGCGAAAGCCGTCCTCCGCGCCCGCCTTGGCCGCGGCCAGCACCCACAGGCCGTTCTGATAGGCGCCGGCCTGCACGGATAGGCGGTGGTGGAACATGTTGAGGTGGTCCGGCTCGTCATAGTCGGTGTATGGCGTCGGCGTGTTGTAGCCCAGGGCGACAAGCTCGGCGCCGCGCAGGGCCAACACCCGGTAGGTTTCCGGCCAGCGCCGGTCGTTGCAGATGCACAGGCCCGCCTTGACGCCCTGCAGGTCTGTCACCTGGAAGCCGGTGTCGCCGACCTCGAAGTAACGCTTCTCCAGGTGCTGGAACGGAAGATGCGGCCTGTTGTCGGCGTGCCCCGGCAGGTGAACCTTTCGATAGCGACCTAAAATCCGGCCGTCGGGCGCCACCAGGATCGATGTGTTGAAGCGCTGGGGGCCGTCCGGGCCGGGCGCGAGCTCGGCATAGCCCAACGTGAACGCCACGCCGGCGGCGCGCGCCGCCTCGAACAGCGGGGCCACCGCCGCGTTCGGCATCTGGCGCTCGAAAAAGCGGTCGACGTCGGAAATGTCGTCGAACCACGTGCGCGGGAAGAAGGTGGTCAGGCACAGTTCTGGAAACGCGACGAAGCGCGCGCCCTTGCTCGCCGCCTCGGCCAAGGCGTCGACCATCCGGGCGACCGCGATCTCGCGCCCATCAGCTGCGCCGAGGCCAGGGAGTTGCACGACCGCGCAGGTGAGGCGCGAGGCGTCCGTTCCGTTCGTCATGGCGCGGTGCTCCGAGCGGCGCGCGGCGGCGCGCGTCGTGGAGGGATCAGGGGGTGCGGCGCGCGAACGATCAATCCCATTCCAGCCACAGCGATTGCGGCCGCCGAAACTCGTGACCCGAGGGGCCGATGGTGGGCGCCTCCAGGCGAAGGCTCTGCGTTCGATCCAGCAGGCCGTTCAGGGCCACGAGCGCCTCGGCGCGGGCCAGGTGGCGGCCGAGGCAGAAGTGGGGCCCCGCGGCGAAACCTAGGTGCTGGCGCGCGTTAGGCCGATCGAGATCGAAGGCGTCTGGCGCGCCGAACATCGTCTCGTCGCGATTGGCCGAACCCAACATGCAGTTCACCGTCGTCCCGGCCGGGATCTCGACCCCGGCGATCTGACTGGCGCGGACCGTGTGGCGGGTAGCGGACTGCACGGGCGAGACCCAGCGCATGGTCTCATCGAACGCGGCGTCCAGGCGCGGCCGCTCGTCGCGGACACGCTGGATCGCGGGCGGATGGCGCAGCAGCGCCCAAAGCAGGTTGAGGATGACGGCTTCGACCGTCGAAATCCCGCCAAAGAACAGGATCAGCGCGTTGCGCCGGATCTCGTCGTCGGCAAGGCGGGTCTCGGCCGGACGGTCCATGAAGGCTTGCAACAGCCCGCCGCGCCCGCGGCCCGCGCGGCTGGCGTCGATCTCCGACTGGACCAGGGCGTGGAAGGCGTCGGCCGCGCGGGCGGCGTGGATCGAGGCCTCGCCTCCCCGACTCAACGCCGCTTCGAAGCTGTCATACCAGGCCCGCATCGGCGTCTCGGCGTCGTCCGGCAGGCCGAAGAGATCCAGCATCACCAGCACCGGCAGCCGCGCGGCGAAGGCCTGGCGGAACTCGATCCGCCTTTTCGGGACGATGGCGTCGAGAAGCTGAGCGGTCCGGGCGACCAGGCTGGTCTGCAACGCGTCACCGAGGCCCGCGGGCATGAATGCGCCGTTCAGCCAGGGCTGGCGCTGCCTTTGGTGTTGCTCACCCTCGCAGGCCAGCATCTGTGCGCCGAAGGTCTGATAGATCAGCGAGGCGTCCGTGCCCGTGACGAAGGTCTCGCTATCGAGCAGAACTACGCGCACGTCATCGTACCGGGTCACTATCCACATGCCGAGCGCCGGAACCCAGGCCACGGGTGCGGTGCGCCGAAGCGCCGCGTAGATCGGGTAAGGATCGTCGGACAGCGCCTGCAGCGTGATCGTGTCAGCGACGGTCGCGGCTTCAACCGGCGTCACAGCCAACTCGAAATCTCGTCCAATGGCTTCTTGATCAGCGCGTGGGTCGGGATCGTGACATCGGGCGCTGGATGGCCGACCACCACGATCATCAGCGGCTTCTCGTGGCGCGGCCTGGCGCAGATCTCGTTGAGGAAGGCCATGGGATTGGGCGTGTGCGTCAAGGTCGCCAGCCGCGCGGCGTGCAGCGCAGCCAGGAGCAGGCCGGTGGCGATGCCGACGCTCTCGTGTATGTAGTAATTCTGGCGCATCTCGCCGGGCGTAAGGCCGCCCTTTCGCTGGCCGAAGACCACGATCAGCGCCGGCGCTCGCTCAAGATAGGCCTTGTCTTCGTCGGTGCCGAGCGGGGCCAGGGCCTCGAGCCACTCGCCCCCGGCCTTGCCGGCGTAGAAGGCCCGCTCCTCTTCCTCGGCCGCCAAGCGAATTCGGTGCTTCAGATCCGGCGAGGTGACCACCGCGAAGTGCCAGGGCTGGTGGTTGGCGCCGGACGGCGCGGTTCCGGCCGCGCGGATCGCCGCCTCAATCGCCGCGCGCGGAACCGGGTCGTCAGTGAAGTCGCGGCAGGTGCGCCGGCTTCGGATTTCCTCCAAAAACGCCTGGGCGGCGGCGGTCCGCGCCGCGTCGGTCATTGGCGGATAGGGCGCCCAGGGGACGCTGGCGTGAGGCTTCATGGCGCCGCCTCCAGAGCCCGGGTGCGGGCCTCCACCGCCTCGGCCAGCACCGGGATCGGCATCGCCCCGTCGCCCAGGACCACGTCGTGGAAGTCGCGGATGTCGAAGCGGGCGCCCAGCCGGCGGCGCATGGCCTCGCGCAGGTCCAGGATCGCCCGGTCGCCCAGCTTGTACGCCAGGGCCTGGCCGGGGATGTCGGCGCTGTAGCGCAGGGTCTCAGAGTTGATCTCGGTTTCTGGGAAGAAGCTGTTCTCAGCCATGTAAGCCCGCGCGCGCTCCAGGCTCCAGCCCAGGGCGTTAAGGCCCGTGTCCACCACCAGCCGCGAGGCCAGGAACGCCTCGTTTATGTAGCGGCCAAAGCGTTCGGCCGGATGCTCGAACATGCCCAACTCCTCGGCGAGCGTGACCGCATACTCAGCCCAGCCTTCGACATAGGCCGTCGGCATGCACCACTGGCGCAAGGCCGGCAGGCCCTGGTTCTCGCGTTGCAGCGCCAGATGCAGGTGGTGGCCGGGCGCCAGCTCGTGGAAGTTCAGAGAGGCGAGGGTCGAGGTGTTGGACTTAGCGAGGTTCTGGGCGTTGAACACATACTCGCCTCGCGGTTTGGCCGGCGACGGCGCATCGTAGTAGCCGAAGGTCATGGCGGCGCTCATCGCTTCGGGTAGCGGGCGAACGCCGTAGTCGGCCTGGGGCAGCAGGTTGAACACCCCGGCCATGTGCGGACGCAACCGCGCGATGTAGCGCTCAAAGACATCGGACAGGGCTTGCGGCGTGCTGGCACGCCAGGCTGGATCCGCGTCGAGGTGGGCCCGATAGGCGCGGTCATCGCCCTCGAACCCCGCGTCGCGCCGCGCCGCAGCCATCCCGGCGCGGATTGCGCTCATCCGCGCAAGGCCCAGTTCATGGACTTCCGCCGGAGATAGGTCGGTGTTGCCGTGCAGGCGGACCAGCGCTGCATAGATCTCGGCGCCGTCCGGATAGTGCATCAGGCCCACCGCCTCCCGGGTCTGGCCGAGATAGGCCGCGTCCAGCACGTCGGCGATACGGCTGAGGCCGCCCGTCACGCGGCGGGCCACGACGGATTCGACCTCGCGTTTGAACGCAACCTCCCCCGCCAGACGGGCTTCGTCGATGCTGAGACCGCGCGGCAGATCGGTCGAAAGCCGGTGCAGCAACTGGCGAGCGGCCTCGGCCTGGGCGCGCGGCATGAAGATCTTGCGCTCGGCCTGGCCTCGGGTGCGCGCGGCGAAGGCGTCCAGTTGATCGCCCAGATCGTGCAGGCCGGCGAGATAGCGCGCGCGCGCCGCTTCGCTGGAGAGGTCCGCCCGCCCCAGGGCGGCCGGCAGCCCGGTCAGCACGCCGCTGCCCCCATAGGGTGTCAGCGCGAACATGGAGAACATCTCGCCGCCGCCCGGATCGAACACGGTCCAGTACCAGGCGGGCTGGACAACCCAGTACTCCGCCCGTCCGCGAATGATCCGCAGGATGCGGGCCAGCGCGCCGGGCAAAGCGTCCACGTCGATCGCCGCAATCCGCGCCACCACATCGCGGCCCAGGGCCGCGCGGGCCTGCGCGCCGGCCAGGCTGGGGTCGTTCAGCCGTCCGTTTGCAGGCCAGAGCACCGCAGGCGCCACCGCATCACGCACATCGTCGATAATCCGGATGGCGGCGCCTATCGGATCGAACATCTTTAGGCTCTCCTTGCTCGATGGACCATGGCGGGGTCAGGCCAGCTGGAAGCGCCGCAGCAGCGCATCGGGTTCGGGATCGCGGCCGCGGAACGCCCGGAACGCCTCGGCGCCCGGAACCGCCGCGCCCCGTGTCAATATGGTCTCGCGCCAGCGCTGGGCGACGCCGGGATCGTAGAGTCCGCCGGGGGCCTCGAGGAAGGCTTCGATGGCGTCGGCGACCATCACGTCGGCCCAGAGATAGGCGTAAACCCCCGCGGCATAGACGTCGGTGAAGCTGTGATACTGATGCGGCAGGAAGAAGATCGGATCGATCGCGGCGGGCGGCTGCGCTTCCTCATAGACCTGCCGTTCGATCGCCAGCGGGTCGACCGGCCCCCCATCGGCGGCGAGGTAGAGGCGCATGTCCACGATGGCCGGCAACAGATATTCTAGCCCGACGCTGAAGACCCGGTCGAACTGGAACGCCGCCTCTATGCCGTCGATCAGCGCGTCCGGCATCGGCTCACCGGTTTGGCGATGGCGCAGGTGACGGGCGATCAGGTCGCGGTCATAGAGCCAGCGCTCATTGAGCTGGGACGGCAGCTCGACCATGTCCCACTCTATCGCCATCGGTCCGAGCGAGGGATAGCGCGCCTCGCTCAGGATCATGTGCAGGGCGTGGCCGAACTCGTGGAAGAGCACGTTGGCGTACTCCCAGCCCATGACCACGGATCCATCCGCCAGCCGGCCGTCGAGGTTCGAACAGACGTTGGAGAGGGGAATGACCCGACCCCGGAACGTCTCGGCGGCGCGCATCTCGTATTGCCAGGAGCTGCGCATCTTGCCCTCGCGCAGCAGAACGTCGAACCAGATGACCCCGACCACCTCCCCGGCCCGTGAGACCTCAAGCACCCGCACATCGGGATGCAGGGTCGGTACTCCTGAGAGCCAGCGGAACGTCAGGCCGTGGAGCCGGCCGGCGGCGTCAAGCATCGCGGCCAGAACGTTGTCCAGGGTGAGGTAGGGTTTCACGGCCTCGCCATCGAGCCCGAAGGCGCGCTGGCGGTGTTGTTCGACATAGTAGAGCCAGTCCCACGGCTGGATCGGTCCATCTATCCCGTCGGCGTCGGCCAGCGCCTGGAGCATCACCAGGCGCGCCTGGGCGTTGCGACGGACCGGACCCAAGGTGCGCATCATCTGATCCAGCGCCGCCTCGGGGGCGCCAGCCATGCGTCCGGCTGTGGCCAAGTGCGCGAAACTGGCATAGCCGTGAAGCTGCGCCTTCTCGCCGCGCAGCCTTGCGACCTCGGCGATGATGGGGCGATTGTCCTGAGGCCCATCGAGCGCGCAGCGGGTGACCCACATTTCGCGCACGCGCCGGCGCGTCTCGCGCACCCGGCAACGCTGTAGCACCGCCCAGACCGCGGGGCGCACATTGGCGATCGCCCATTGCCCGGCGTGGCCCTTGGCCTGCGCAAGCCGCGACGCCGCGTCGAGCGCCTCCGGCGGGACGCCGTCCAGGTCTTCCAGCCGCTCGATCAGCACATAGCGGGCCACGTCCTCCACCATGTTGCGATGGAACCGCGACTGGGTTTCGGCGATGGCGGCGTTGACGGCCTGCAGGCGCGCGCGCACGTCAGGCGCCGAGTCGACCCCCCGCCGGATCATCTTCTGCCGCCACAGGTCGACCAACCGCGCCGCCTCGGCGTCGAGGTCTGCGCGGGCCGCGTGCACCGCCTCGATCCGGGCGAACAGGGGCGTGCTCAAGGCGATCTCGTCTTCCAGCGCCTCGAGCCGAGGCGCCAAGCGCGTTTGGACCTCGGGCGCGGCCCCCACGGCCAGGGTGCTGGATTGCATTGAGAGCAGGCACTGCGCGCGGCGCAACGCGCGACCGCAGTCCTCCAGCGCCTCAATCGTGTTGGCGAAGTCGGGGGCGGCGGGATTGTCGATGATCGCTGCGATCTCGCGCCGTTTCTCGGCCATGGCCCAGAGAACAGCTGCCTCAATGCGCTCTGGTGTGGCTAAGTCGAACGGAGGCACGCCGCCATAGGGACCTGGCCAGGGGTCGACGAGCTGGCGCACGGTCGGGTCGAGTTCGCCGTGACCGGTCATGACCTTAGCCTCGACTTCATCGTTTCGAGCGCATCGAGGAGCGCGCGCGCCGAGGCCGGATCGGAAAGGGCATGCGCGCCGTCCTCCTGGATCGTCAGAGTCGAGCCGGGCCAGGCGCGGTGCAGACGCCAAGCGCACTCCATCGGCGTCGTGACATCGTATCGCCCGCCGAGGATCGCGCAGGGCTTGTCGACAAGCACGTCCAATCCCTCCAAAAGTTGATTTGGGCCAAGGAAGAACCCGTTGGCGCTGTAGTGCGTGAAGAGGCGCGCGAGGGGCAGGGCGACGTCGGGGTCATCGTAGGCGGCGGCCTGAGCCGGACTCGGCCGGCGCGCGACGGTGGCCGCGGAGAACATGCAGAGTGCCTTCGCCGCCGGCAGGTGGATCCTCGGATCTGGGTCCATCAGCTGGTGATGATAGCCTTGCAAGGGGGTGGCGCGCAGGGTTGGCGGGAGCTTCGAAACGAACGCGTCGAACGCCTCGGGGAACAGCATCCGCGTGCC
This sequence comes from Phenylobacterium sp., assembly GCF_044371015.1. GTDB lineage: Bacteria > Pseudomonadota > Alphaproteobacteria > Caulobacterales > Caulobacteraceae > Phenylobacterium. Next base: position 27,402 of record NZ_JBILUK010000005.1, on the reverse strand, counting down.
GTTCCACCACCAGCCCCAGTCGCCGGGACGGTTCAGCGTGACCCCCAAGAGGACAAAGCCCAGACACCGCTCGGGATGCGCCTCGCCGTAGGCCAGCGCCAGGGCGCTGCCCCAGCTTCCGCCCATGATGAGCCAGCGGTCGATCTGCAGGTGGACGCGTAGGCGCTCGATATCGGCCACCAGGGTCTGCGTCGTGTTGGCGTGCGTTTCCGCCAGCGGCGTCGAACGCCCGCAGCCGCGCTGGTGGAGCGTGATCATGCGGTAGCCCGCAGGGTCGAAGAACTGACGATGGTGCGGCCGAGACGGGGCCCCCGGCCCGCCATGCAGAAAGAGAACCGGAAGACCTTCCGGAGCCCCGCTCGCCTCCCACCAGACGCTATGGCCGTCCTGCGGCTCCAGGTAGCCGCTCTGATCCGCCTCTATCGGCGGGTAGAGGAAATCCAGGTGCGCAAGGGGCGATCGCTGAGCGGCGGGATCGCTCATCGCGCGTGCGCCGCCAGGAAGGGCGCCACGATAGGCAGCACCAGGTCGCTCTGGCCGATGACGTCATGGCCAAAGCCGGATATCTCGCGCACCTGCCAGCCGAGCTCTTCCAGCCGCGCTCGATGATCCCGACAGCGACTGGCGATCGGCACGTCGAAGCCGTCCTCGACAAGGTCGCCCTCTGCCCCGAAGTAGAGGAGCGCGGGGATCCTAAGGGCGCTGACCGCGACCGCCTCGTTCCAGCCGACCAGGCTGTCGTAGAAGCTCGCCCACTGCCGGTACTGATCCGCATTCCGAAGGATCACCCGGGCGTGGTCGGGCACACGGCCGATGCGCGCGTGGCTCGCGGCGCGAATGCCGTCGTAGGGCGCCGCCAGAGGGGCCCAGCCGCCGATCGCCAGGGCGGTGACCCGCTCGCTCCGGGTCGCAAGCTGAAGACCCACTGCGCCGCTCCAGGAGTAGCCGGCCCACGCGAAGCGTTCGATGTCCGCGGCGGCCGCCACGCTGAGCAGGTCGGCGACTACACGGTCAGCGGTCATGGTCGCCGGATCGTGGTCGGCGCTGCGGCCGATGCCCGGGTAGTCGGCCAGCAGCACGGTGTGGCGCGGGGTCAGCGCCGCCAGCCACGCGTCGAGCATCGGCCTCGCCGCCTCGCCGAACACCTGCGTGTGCGACGCCATCAGGGGCAGGCCGACGAAGACCGCCGGACCCGCGCCATGCGTTTCCCAATAGACGCCGCTCGCCGGATCCTGCGGCATGGTCAGGCCGCCTCCGCCAGCCAGCCGTCGACCAGATCCTCCAGCACCGGCAGGGTGACCGCGCCGGCGGTCATGACCGCCTCGTGGAAGGCGCGGTGGGAAAAGCGCGAGCCGAGACGGTCCTCGGCGCGGCGCCGGAGTTCGCGCACCTTCAGACCGCCGATCTGATAGGCCAGGGCCTGGGCCGGCAACGCAGCATAGCGGTCGACCTCGGCGGAGATGGCGTCGGCGCTCAAGGTCAGACGCGCGGACAGATAGTCGATCGCCTTCTGGCGCGGCCAGTCAAAGCGATGGATGCCCGTGTCGACGACCAGCCGGCAGGCGCGCCACATCTCCATCTCCAGCCGGCCATAGTGGTCGTGCGGCGTGCGGTAGACCCCCAGTTCCTTGCCCAGTTCTTCGCAGTAGAGCGCCCAGCCCTCAACGCAGACCGTGTACTTGGTCGCGCCATGGCGCCGGAACGCCGGCAAATGATCAAGCTCGGCCATGAGACCGATGTGCATGAGGTGCCCCGGCCAGGCCTCGTGCACGGCCATGGCGGGCAGCAGATAGGTCGGGCACCGGTCGGGCAGGCCGTTCACCCAGAAGGTGCCTGACGCCGCGCCGCCGGAGGGCGCAGGCTGGGCGTAGGCGGGCGGCAGGGTCTCGGAGAGCGCCGCTGGCACGCTCTCGACGCCATAGGTCACGCGGGGAATGCGGCCGAAGAAGGCCGGAATGCGAGCGTCGACACCCTTGCAAATGACAGCGGCGCGGGCGCGCAGCGCCTCGGCGTCGGCCGCGACGAACTGGGGATCGGTCGTAAGGAAGCGGCGGTAGGCGTCGACATCGCCCGCGAACCCGGCGTCGCCGGCAAGCTCTGCGATCTCGGCCTCCAGGCGCGCCACTTCGGAAAGGCCGAGTTCGTGGATGGCCTCGGGCGACTGCTCGGTCGTTGTGTAGTGGCGCACCAGGGCGGCGTAGTAGGCGCGCCCGTCCGGCGCGTCGGCGCAGGAGATCGTCTCGCGGGCGCCGACGGCCAACGGCCCGGCCAGGGCGTCGGCGTAGGCGCTCAGCGCCGGGCGGAGCTCGGCGTCGATGAGTGTCAACGCCCGCGCCGCGCATCGGGCCACGGCGGGCTCGCCGGCCAGCGGACTGCGCGCGAACGGCGCCTGCCAGGGCGAGGCTTCGGCCGGCGCGGCGGCGATGCGCCGGGTGTTCGCCGCCGCCGCGGCCAGCACCATGGCCGGATAGCGGATCCCGCGCGCATAGCCTTCGCGAAGCCCCGCGAGGATGTCCGAAAGGAACGCCGGGAACCGCGCCAGGCGCTCGGCGTGGAGTTCCGCAGCCTGAGCGTCGCCGATGCTGACCGAGTTCGAATAGAAGACCGTGTTGAAGTCCGGCCCTACCGGCAGCAGCGCCGGCCGTAGATGTGAAGCGACGGCGTAGAGCCCGCGGCGGCCCTCCAGCTCTCGTCGCAGGAGGCTGCAGGTGGCGCGTTCCTGGAGAGAGAGACCTTGCAGGTCGAGGCCGTTCAGCTCGGCGAGGAACGCCGCCGCCGCGGAATCCCGGCGCGCATAGTCCTCAGGGTGTTCGCGGAAAAGGACGGGATCATCGCAGGGCTCCCCGGCCAGGACGGCGGACAAGGGCGACTCGCTGCGCTCGTGGTTCCAGTAGGCGTCGCACAGCTTCGCCAGGGCTTGCGACCCATCCGCCGCGGAGGCCTCACGACTGGTTGGCCGCATGTCCCAAAACCCTCGTCCGGAGCGCCTGGACACTGACATACAGTTCTGTATGGTTCAAGCTGTCCGGTGGATAGCTCAGGGGGAGCGCCATGACTGACGCCGCTGCATCATCGGAACCCGTCCCAGCGCCGCTGCGCCAGCCGTTGGCCTGGGCGTGGTACGGGCTGATGGTCATTGTCCTGGCGTCCGTCGTGGGGTCGGTCAACCGTGCGCTCATCGGTCTGGCGGCGGAATCCATCAAGCGGACGCTGCATCTCACGGACGCCCAGCTTGGCCTGCTGACGGGCCTCGCCCTCACCTTCGTCACCGCGATCGCCACGATCCCGGTCGGTTGGCTGGCCGATCGGGTGGATCGTCGCTGGCTCCTGGCGGCTTGCGTGCTCATCTGGTCGGCGGCGACCGTCGGCTTTGGCCTCTCCGGCACCTTCGGGGCGATGTTCCTGTTCGCCATGGGGATCGCGGTCGGCGAGGCGGTGTTGGGTCCGATCACCTATTCGGTCATTCCCGACCTGTTTCCGCGCGAGAAGTGGATCATCGCCAATCTCGTCTTCGTCACTTGCGTCCTGCTCGGCACCTATATCGGCATGGCGCTCGGCGGGACGCTGTTTGGCTATGTCGCCGCGAACGCCAGCCAGCTTCCGAAGGTTCTGTCCGGTCTCGAAGCCTGGCGTTCGACCTTGGTGCTCAGCGCCATCAGCGGTCCGGCGCTTGCCGTCATGATCCTGGTGATGCGCCTCAAGCGAACGACACCCGTCGCGGGGCCGTCGGCCAACCGGCAAGGCGTCGCCGCCTACTTCCGCACCAACGCCCGGACCAGCGCCGGCATCTTCCTCGGCTTCGGCCTGAGCTACGCCGCCTTTGGCGCACAGTCCCAGTGGAATGTTGTCATCCTGCAGCGCGTGTTCGGCGAGAGCCCGGCCAAGATCGGCCAGTTCCTCGGGGTTGCGGGCGGCGCGGCCTCGCTGACCGGCGTCGCCCTGGCCTGGTTTGCGGTGCGCCTCGTCAGGCCTCGATATGGCGATGCGGCCCCCATGCTGGTGGCCCAGGCCGCCTTGCTGGTGGCGCTGCTGGTGACGCTGCCGATCCCGCTCATCACGACGTCCGGCCAGTTCTACGCCCTGATGCTGGCCAAGATCGCTTTCACCTTCATGGCCAATTCGCTTTCGCCGACGGTGCTGCAGACGATGGCGCCGGCCCACATGCGCGGCCGCGTCGTGGCGATCGGCGGCACAGTGACCGTGATCTTCGGCTCGTTCATGCCGTGGCTGGTGGGCATGCTGTCCGATCGCGTGTTCCCGGGACACAACGGCATCCTGCTGGCCATGTGCAGCGTGGTGATCCCCGGGCTGCTCGGCGGCCTCCTCTTCCTGCGCTGGGGCTCCGGCGCGCTCCCTGACACCATCGCTCGGGTTGAACGCGCCGACGCGCAGGCCGCCGCCACATGAGGGCGCCCGACACGCTCCTGCGGATTCTGTCGCGCGAGTGGTCGGGCCTGGCGTTGGGCGTCGCCTTGGTCGGCGTTGGCGTATGGATGCTGACCGCGTCGACCGGAGCCACCTGGTGGATCTGCGCGGGCGCCGCCGGGCTTGGCGCCTTGATGAGCGCGGGAGGGCTGATCCACCTCAATCGCCTGGCGCGAACCCGTCGCCTGCACCCGCCGCCCGGACGCCTGGTCGATGTCGCTGGGACCCGGATCCATGTACTGGCCGAAGGCGCCGCGAGCGGAACGCTGCCCATCGTGATCTTCGGCGGCAGCCATTCGGCGGGCCTGACGATGCAGCACGTTCACGACGCCCTGAAGACCGTCACGCGTTCGATCCTGATCGATCGCCCGGGTACAGGGTGGAGCGACACGGGCCCCTTTCCGCGCACCACCGCGCGGGAAGCCGATGAGATGGCCGCCACCCTGGCCGCGGCGGGCGAGACGGGGCCGTTCGTGCTGGCCGGCTACTCGTTCGGCGGTCTGCTCGCGGCCAACATCGCACGCCGATATCCGCAGTTGGTCGCCCGACTGGTGCTGATCGATGCGACGCCACTGGAGACCTTGGTGTTCGGCCCGCGCCTGGGGGCCATCGAGACGATGCTGGCGAAAGCGCTCCGCACGGGTTTGCTGCGGCTGTTCGGCGTCCCCGCCCGGCCGGATGGCGGTCGTCCTAACCCGGCGCATTCCGAGGCGGTCGACGCCTTTTCGCGAACGCTTGGCCCGGCCCTGGTGAAGCTGCGTGCGGTGGAAGTCAGCGCCGGCTCGCAGTTCGCGGGCTACTCAATCTATCATGAGCTCAAGGGCGACCACATCGGAACCTGCGGCTGGGAGACCGTGGTCTACGACGGCGACCTCGGCGACCTGCCCGTCTGGCTCGTGGCGCCCGGCGACGCCCGCGAGGTTGTCGCCGAGCCAGAGGTCGGCGCGGCCCAGGGGGCGGAAGCAGCACGCATGCTGCGGTTTTTCGCCACCTCGCGCGAGCGCTACATGGCGATTTCGTCAGCCAGCCGCCGCGTCGTCGCGCCGCCCGGATCGACCCACCAGTTCGTCTATACCCACCCGGAGTTCATCATCGGCGTGCTGCAGGATTCTGTGCGACCGGATTTGCCATGACCGGCCAAGCCGACTATCGCCGGTCCCCGGCTCTTGAACGGTAGCAACCTTGGCGCCCAGGCGGCAGATACTCACGCGGGAGGACTGGATCGAGGCGGCGCGCAAGGTGCTGGTCGCCGCCGGCGTCGATGACGTCAAGGTCGATCGGCTCTCGCGCCAGCTCAAGGTGACGCGGGGCAGCTTCTACTGGCACTTCAAGAACCGGAAGGATCTGCTCGACGCGCTGCTTGACGGCTGGAAGCAGCAGAACCTCAGCGAGATCGCCCAGGTGCGAAACCGCCGGCGCGAGGCCGGACCTGACATGGTCGAGGTCGTGCGCATCTGGCTGCAGGAGGATCCGGCCTATCCGACTTTCGACATGGCGATCCGTTTCTGGGCCCGAAAGGACCCCGCCGTCGCCGCCCTCGTGCGCCGCACTGACGATGAATGGATCGGCCTGCTGCAGGCCATCTTCCAGGCCAACGGCGAAGGCGAACTTGCCAGCCTGGCGCGGGCGCGGATCACCTACTTCCATCAGATCGGTTACTACGCGCTGGCGATCGAGGAGAGCCTGGAAGACCGGTTGGCGCTGTCGCCCTACTATCACGCGGTGCTGACCGGCACGGCGGGCGGCTCGGCGCTGGAGGGCCTGATCTCGGAGCTTCGAAGCGCGCCAAGCGCGAAATCGTGAGACGCCCGCCAAGGACGCCCCACAACCCTCGCTCTCCTTAGTACTTGACCGCCACCCCGACGCCCAGCGTGCGAGGCCGCGGCCGGGCGCCTTCCGTCGGCTGGATCACGCCGCCGGCGTAGGTGGCGTTGAAGTCATTGGTCAGGTTCTGGCCATAGACATAGGCCGTGATGTTCCCGAAGTCGGCGCCGAACCGGGCGTTCAGCACCTCACGCGAGTGGGCCTGGACGATGATCGGGAAGCGTTGGCCGTTCCGCTGGACGATCCCCAGCGTGCTGAACAGGCGCAGGGTGCTGGTGAAGCCCGTCGTGTAACCGAGGTCCGCATTCGCGAACACCGTCAGCTTGTCGGACACCGGACGGCGATAGTCGAGCGCGACGCTCCACGTCCAGGTGGGAACATTGTCCAACCGATCCCCGGGAATGACCGAGAGACTGGTGGTCTTGTAGGTGAGGTTGTTGTGTCCGCCCGTCACCGTGGCGGTCAGCTCGGGGATGAACCGAGCCGCCACCGAGATCTCCTGCCCCCAGCCCCGCGCGATGCCGCTGTTGATCGTCCGACCGATCGACGGCGCGTTGTCGATCGGCAGCAGGATGCTCTGGATGCCCTTGTAGTCGTGATAGTAGAGGGCGCCCTCGATGTTGATGATCCCATCCATCATCTGCTGCTTGAAGCCGACCTCGTAGGTCCAGAGCTTCTCAGGCTTGTAGGTCGCCTCGTTCTTGGTGGGATCGAACTTTCCGGGCGTATTGAAGCCACCGCTGCGGAAGCCCTTGGCGACGTTGCCGTAGATGATTCCGCTGTCTCCGGTTTTCACCGAGACGTTGGCGCGGGGGTTGAAGGTGTTGAAACGCTGGAACTGCTTGCGCGCGCCATCGCTGCGCCGGTCCGAGAAGTAGCGCGCGCCGAGCGTGATGGTGACGGGACCGCTGACATAGCCGCCTTCGCCATAGATCGCGTAGGCCTTCGAGGTCTGTCCGGGCGTGAGCGGCAAGGTTGCCGGGAACGGCGGGGCGTTGGCGCCTCCGGTTGACTGAGAATCATCCGTGTAGGTCGCGCCGACCACATAGCGGAACGGCCCCTCGGTCTTCGATGTGACGCGGAACTCCTGCGTCCAACGCTCGAACGCGCCGACCGAACGGCTGCTCACCGACAGCGGCAGCAACACGCCGCCGCCGATCGGGAACGCGAACGGGAAGAACACGTCCGAGCTGCCGAAGACCTTGAAATAGCCCGTCGAGCTGAACAGTTCGACCGGACCCGCGTCATAGGTCAGGACCGCGTTGGCGACGTCGTAGTGGCCTTTCTGCGGCTGTGGGATCGAGTTCGGGTACTTGTAGTCGCCAGCGGCGTTGGCGTAGTCGGCGTCGTGCTGGTTCCACTCCTGGCGCATATAGAGGAGCGAGCCCTCAAAGGCGTCGGTCGGCTGCCAGCGCGCCTTGGCGCGGAGCGTCGTATAGCGGGTGCCGTTCACGTTGTTGCCGCGCAGCGTGTTTACGTAGCCGCCCGTGTATTCGTAGGCCCCAGCTAGGCGGATCGCGAAAACCCCCTTGGCCAGCGGCAGGTTCGCCATGCCCTCGAGACGGTAGGCCGTGTTGCCGCCATCGATCGCGCCGACGGTTCCTTCGCCGCGCCCCTGGAGGTCATCGAGGTTGGGGTTAGCGGTGATGTAGCGAATGGTGCCGCCCATCGAGCCTTCGCCATAGAGCGTCGGCTGAGGCCCCTTCAGAACCTCGATCCGCTCCAGGTCCACCGCGCGAAGCACGGTGCCGCCGGTCACGGCGTTGGGGTTCATGTTCATTTCGTCGAGGTAGGTCGCAACCGTCGGAAGACCGGCTTGCTGAGAGATGCCGCGGATCTGCAGCCGCTCCGAGCCCGGGCTGGTCTCAACGCTCCAGAGACCCGGGATGGCGAACTGCAGTTCCTGAAGCCGGACGGCGCCGCGGTTCTCGATGTCATCAGAGGTGATGGCCGAGATCGAGATCGGCACATCACGCAGCCGCTCCTCCCGCCGCTGGGCAGTGACGATGACCTCGGACACCTCGCTCGAAGCGCTCGCGGTCTCGGCGGCATACGCGCCGCCGGCCGGAGCCAGCGACGTTGTCGCAAGCAGTGCGAGCACAGTCTTACGCGCGGTTGAACGTTGCGACATCGTGACGAACTCCCCCTAGAATCTCTACCATACATATATGTATGTTGACGTCGTCACAAGTCCGTCGTCATTCGGTCAGAACGACCTCTGGAACCGGCTTAACGCCAGACAGCGGCGGCGACGCGCCGCCAGTTCCCGCCCAGGATTTTCTCAAGGTCGGCGCGGGTGTAGCCCTTCTCCACCAGACAGGCCGTCACCTCGTCGATGCGCGTGGGGTGCAGCATGTCCAGCTCGCCCTGGAAGGCGCCGTCGTCGGGAAAGGTCGCGCGCATCTTCGCCAGGAAGTCGATGAGTTCCTGGCGATCGAAGACATAGTCCAGCCCGATCGCGACGTGATCCGCGCCGACGCGTTCGGCGATGTGGTCGATATGGGCCGCGACGTGTTCGGGCATCGCGCGGCCATCGGCGCTGAGGAAATGACCCAGGCCATTGACGCCGACCACCCCGCCTGTCTCGGCGCAGGCGAGGATCATCTCGTCGGGAATGTTGCGGTAGTGCGCGAACAGCGCGCTGGCGTTCGAGTGCGAGAAGATGACCGGATTGTCGGCGCTCTCCATCACCTCCATCGCCGTCCGATGGCCGGTGTGCGAGCAACAGACCATCATCCCGACACGCTTCATCTCAGCCAGGACCTCGCGGCCATATCCCGTCAGACCCTGGTCGGGATCGACACAGCCGCCGCCGGCGTCGTTGGCGTTGTTGTAGGCGATCAGCATCCAGCCGACGCCGCCCCGTCGGAAGGTCTCAACGAGGTCGATGCGGCCGCCGTTCAACGGATACATCCCTTCAACGTCGAACATGACGCCCAGGCGCCCCGAGGCCTTGGCCGCATCGACATCGTCGAGCGTTCGGACCAGTTGGAACTGGTCGTCGCGCGCGCCAACCCAGGCTGAAAAGCTCGCCAGCATCGCCTCATGCTCGTCCGGCGATTGGGGCCCGAAGCCGATGTTGAGGCTGATGACGTCGGTTCCCGCGGCGCGCACGCCCGCAAGTTCCGGCAGGAAGCTGGTGTCCTCCGGGCGCAGCGGCATGCAGCTATGGTTGTCCCAGACGAGGCTCTCGCGAACGATCGTTCGGGCTTTCGCGAGGCTCTCTTCGGTCGGCATCGTCCGCCTCCCAAGCTTGAGGGTTGCCGCCATACACTACTGTATCGTAAGTCTTGCGCATGAGAGGATACTCAGCGCTGGCGATCGCACGCAACGCGCTTTCCGATCATGCGCACTGGCCGCAAGCCTGGCGCTCACCGGAACCGCAGACGGCGTACGACGCGATCATCGTGGGCGGGGGCGGCCATGGGCTGGCGTGCGCCTACTACCTGGCCAAGGAGCACGGCCTGCGGCGCGTTGCCGTGCTGGAGAAGGGCTGGCTCGGCGGCGGCAACACCGGCCGCAACACCACGATCATCCGCTCGAACTACTTCTACGCCTCCAGCGCAGCCTTCTACGACTTCGCCCTGCGCCAGTACGAGGGTCTCTCGCGCGAGCTCAATTTCAACATCATGTTCAGTCCGCGTGGGGTGCTGGTGCTCTCCCATACGCGCCACGATCTCGAGATGAACCGGCGCGTGGCCAACGCCATGCGGCTCAATGGCATAGACGCCGACCTGATCTCCCGCGACGAGGTCAAGCGGCTGGCCCCGGCGCTGGACTGCTCGCCCACCGCGCGGTTTCCGGTGCTCGGCGCGCTGATCCAACGCCGGGCGGGCACGGCGCGCCACGACGCGGTCGCCTGGGCCTATGCGCGAGCCGCCGACGCCCTGGGCGTCGACATCATCCAATCCTGCGAGGTCACCGGGTTTCAGATCGAGCGCGGCCGCGTACGCGGCGTGGAGACCTCGCGCGGCCCGATCCAGGCGCCGAAGGTCGCGATCGCGGTCGCCGGTCACAGTTCGGTCCTCGCCGAGAAGGCCGGCTTTCGCCTCCCGATCATCAGCTACGCGCTTCAGGCCATGGTGTCTGAGCCGTTGAAGCCCGTCCTGGACACGGTTGTGCTGTCGCCCGCCACGGGCGCCTACCTCAGCCAGTCCGACAAGGGAGAACTGGTGATCGGCGGCGGACTGGATCTCTACCCCAGCTACGCTCAGCGCGGCGGCCTGCCGGTCAACGAAACCACCGTGGCCGGGATGCTCTCCATGTTTCCGAGCCTTTCGCGCGTGCGCCAGCTGCGGCAATGGGCGGGAATCTGCGATGTCTCCCCTGATTCCAGCCCCATCCTCGGCAAGTCGCCGATCGAGGGGATCTATCTAAGCACCGGCTGGGGCACCGGCGGGTTTAAGGCGATCCCGGCGGGGGGCTACTGCCTGGCGCACACCCTGGCGCGCGACGAGCCGCACGCGCTGAACGCCGCGTTCGGTCTCGATCGGTTCGTGCGCAACGCCCTGGTCGATGAGGCCGGCGCGGCGAGCATCCCGCATTGAGCCCGCGATGCTGAGGATCGACTGCCCCCATTGCGGACCCCGCGACGGCGCCGAGTTTGTTTGCGGCGGCGAGAGCCATATCGTGCGGCCGCAGCTCGCTGCGTCTGACGGCGAATGGGCGAGCTATCTGTTCGAACGATCCAACCCCCGCGGGCTGGTGCGCGAGCGCTGGCGTCACAGCTTTGGCTGCGGCCTCTGGTTCAATCTCGTGCGCGACACGGCGACCCACGAGATCCGGGCCACGTACCGCATGGGCGAAGCCGCGCCCGGATGGCCGTCGTGAGCGGCTGTCGCCTCGCGCAAGGCGGGCGCATCGACCGCACGCGCCCGCTTTCGTTTTCGTTCGACGGAAAACGCCTGCAGGGCTTTGCGGGCGACACGATCGCATCCGCCCTTCTGGCCAGCGGCGTCGACGTGGTCGCGCGCAGCTTCAAGTATCACCGGCCTCGCGGGATCATGGCGGCCGGCAATGAAGAGGCCAACGCCTTCGTGCGCGTGGGTCGCGGCGCCCACGCCGAGCCGGTGGTGCTGGCGACCACCACGCTGCTGGTCGAAGGCCTGGAGGTGTCGAGCCTCAACGCCTGGCCCAGCCTCGGCTTTGACGTGATGGGGGGGCTCGACCGGCTGGCTCGCCTGATCCCGCCGGGTTTCTACTACAAGAGCTTCATCTGGCCGGACTGGCGCCTGTTCGAATGGGCCATACGCCGGTCCGCCGGTCTCGGCGTCGCGGCGCGAGATGGCGCGGATCCGGATCGCTACGCCCATGCCAACCGGCATTGCGAGACGCTGGTGGTGGGCGCCGGTCTGGCGGGGCTGACGGCGGCTGTGGAGGCCGCGCAGTCTGGCCACAGGGTCATACTGATCGATAGCGCCGCCGAACTGGGCGGGCGGGCGCTGTGGTCGTCTGGCGCTTTGGCGAGCCGGCGCGCGGCGGATCTTGCGGCCAGCCTGGCGCGCCTGCCGAACGTCTCGATCCTGACCAGCACCACCGCGACAGGGGTCTACGATCACAATCTGGTCGCCGCAGTGGAGCGCGCGCCAGCCTCCGGGTTCGCCGAGCGCATGTGGAAGATTCGCGCAGGCGAAATCATCATCGCCAGCGGCGCCTTCGAGCGGCCACAGGTGTTCCAGGGCAACGACACGCCGGGCGTAATGCTGGCGTCGGCGGCGCGCGAATATGTGCTTCGCTATGGCGTGGCGCCTGGACGGCGCGCCGTCATCTGTGCGGCCGGCGCGGACGGGCGCGAGACGGCCGCCGTCCTGCAACGGGCGGGCGTGACGGTCGTACAGGTGCTGGACGCGGCGCAGGGCGACGCGGTGCTCGCGGTCCGCGGCCGGCGACGGGTCCGCGCGGTGGTCAGCAACCGCGGCGTGTTCGAAGCCGACCTGCTCTGCGTCTCTGGGGGCTGGTCGCCAACGGCGCATCTGTTCTCACAGGCCGGCGGCCAGCTGCGGTTTTGCGACACGCGGCAGATGTTCGTTCCCGCCGGGCCGCTGCCGACGATGCGCTGCGTCGGCGCCGCCGCCGGTGAGATCGAGACCCCGCCGCCCACGGCGACGGCGCCCCCGACCGGCCGCGCCTTCGTGGATCTGGCCAGCGACGTCACCGCCGCGGGTGTCGCCCTGGCCGCCCGCGAGAACTACGCCTCCGTCGAGCATCTCAAGCGCTACACCACGCTCGGCATGGGCCCGGACCAGGGCAAGACCTCGAACGTCAACGGCCTGCTCCTGCTGGGCGCCGCCACGGACCGCGCGCCTGAGGCGGTCGGGACCACGCGCTTTCGACCCCCCTTCACGCCCGTGCGGTTCGGGACGATCGCTGGCGCGCGGACGGGCGAGCTGCTGCGCCCCAGGCGCTATCTGCCAGCCCATGACTGGCACCTGGCGCAAGGCGCGCTCATCGAAGACTACGGATGGCAGCGGCCTGACGCCTATCCTGTGGCCGGCGAGAGCTTGGAGCAGGCGGCCGACCGCGAGGCGCTGACGGTGCGCAACGGCGTCGGCCTCTTCGACGCCTCGCCCCTGGGCAAGATCGAGGTGCGCGGGCCGGACGCCGGGCGGCTGTTGGATTTCATCTACATGTCGCCGGTCTCTGGACTGGCGGTCGGGCGCATCCGCTATGGCCTGATGCTGACCGAGACCGGCGTGGTCTTGGACGATGGCGTCTGTGTGCGCGTGGCTGAGGATGCGTTTCTTGTCCACACGACCAGCGCCGGCGCAGAGCGCGTCGTCGCCTGGCTGGACGACTGGCTCCAGTGCGAGTTCCCACACTTCGATTGCACCATTGTGGATGTGACCGCCCAGTGGGCGACCGCCACGCTGAGCGGGCCCGGCGCGCGCGCAGCCCTGGAGGCGCTGCAGCCGGGGATCGACCTTTCGCCCGCCGCCTTTCCGCACATGACCTTCCGCACGGGTCAGATCGGGGGCGTCTCGGCGCGCATCGCCCGCGTCAGCTTCACGGGCGAAGCTTCGTACGAGGTCAGCGTGCCCGCCCGGTATGGCGCCTCGCTGATGGCCACGGCTGGCGGCATCGCCGGCGTCACGCCCTATGGGATCGAGGCGCTGACACGCCTGCGGATCGAGAAGGGCTACCTGCACATCGGGACCGACACCGATGGAACGACCCTGCCCGGCGACGTCGGCTTCGGTCGCGCGGCGGCGCGGCGCAAGGATGACTTTGCGGGTCGCCGCTCGCTCGCCCTCGAAGCAAGCCTGGCCGAAGGGCGCTTGCAGCTTGTCGGACTGAAGTGCTCGCGACCCATCGCGCCCGGCGCGCATGTGCAGAGCGCCTCCGGCTCGGACGGCTATGTCACCAGCGCCTGTGTGAGCCCGACGCTGAACCGCCCGATCGCCCTGGCCTTGTTGCGCGATGGACGGTCGCGCATGGGCGAGACCCTGAAGCTGTTCGACCTGGGCCAGCTCACGACCGCCGAAGTCGTCTCGCCGGTGTTCTTCGATCCGGAGGGGGTGCGTCTCAATGCTTGAGCTGATCGCCCACTCGCCCCTGCAGGGACTCGTCCTGCCTCAGAGCGACGAGGTGCGCATTGGCCCCCTGTCCGGCCTCAGAATCCATGTCCTGCGCCTGTCGTCGCAGGCGGCGAGGCCCGCAACCCCGCCCGGGCCGGGCCGAAGCGATGGCCCGTGGTGCAACATTGGGCCGCTCGAATGGCTGCATATCGACGCCGCGGCGCCGGACGATCCGCGCACGGTTGAGACGACCGACGCCTTGGTCGGTCTCTCGCTCGAGGGCGGGGGCGTTGCGGCATTGCTCGCCGCCGGCTGTACGGTGGATTTGGACCATTTCGACGTCGGCGCGGTGACCCGAACCCGCCTTGGGGAGATCTCGGTCGTGCTGCATCGAACGGATCGACAGAGCTGGCGGATCTTCGCCGCGGCCCCGCTATCGTGCTACCTCGTCGACTGGCTGGCCCACCATGTCTGACGCGCGAGAAGCCGCCCGACGTTGGGCTGAGGCCGCCGGCATGGCAGGCTGGTGCGTCGCCCTGGCGCGGCCGGACGCCAGCGATCTGGTTTGGGGTGGCGAGGACTGGCCAGGCTCCGGCCGCGGCGTCGGCCCTGAGACCCGTTTCCAGGCGGCTTCGAGCGGCAAGCACCTGACGGCGTGCGCGGTCCTCGACCTCGAACGCCAGGGCCGGCTCGACATCGATCAACCCATCGGCGCCTATCTCACCGACTTGCCTGCGGCCTGGCGCGACCGGCCCATCCGCACGCTCCTCACCCACACCAGCGGCCTTCCCGAGTACCTGGCCTATGTCGAGGGTGAGGATGTCCCGACCGGCCGCGCGGACTTCATGACCCGCTATGCGAGCCTGGGGACGATCTCAGGCATTGGCGAGACCTGGGGGTATTCCAACACCAACTACATCCTGCTGGGCTTTCTGATCGCCGAGGTGGCCGGGCGGCCGTACGCCGCCGTGGTCGAGGAGCTGATGGCGCGGGAAGGCGCGCCCGACGCGCGCGTGGCCAGCCCCGCCTGGGTGCGCGAGGCGAACGCAGACGCGCTGCCCTCGGACGCGCGCGACCTCGACAGCGTGGCGCGCGAAGTCACCGGCGACGGCGACATCGCCTTCACGCCCCAGGGCGCGCTGCAGTGGCTTCAGGCCCTCCTGCGCCGGCCGGCAGACGATCCATTGTTCCAGCCCGCCGGCCTCACCAGCGGACTTGAAGCGCCTTATGCCTGCGGCTGGTTTGTCGAACCGCTGTCCGACGGCGTGATCGCCCACCACGCCGGCCACTACGACGGCTGGACGGCCATGGCGTTCCTGAACCTGACGACACGCGCCGGCGCCTTGGCGCTCTGCAACCTCGCGCCGGGGACGACCCGGGCCGTGCGCGGGTTGGCGCAGGTCGCGCTGGAGGCGTTCGCGCCGGGCGCCACGCCCCTGTCGCTGGCCGCCCTGAAGAACACAGAGCCACAGCTTACCGCCAACGCCAGACGCCAGTTGATCCGTCCCGAAGGCGAGGTGGACCGCGACGCCTTCGCCCATGAGATGCAGATCGCCATCGACCGGGGCGGCTCGGTGCGCGGCGTGCTCAACCTTTGGAGCGGCGTGGAACCGACGGCGTTCGAACTGGTCGAGGATGCGCCGGCGCCCGGCGGGCGGCTGCGCCGCTATCGCATCACCTACGCCGACCGCATCGAGCACATCCTGATCGGAACCAATGCGGTGGGGCGAATCTACTGGGCCTGGCCGCTGTGACTGGCGCGCCGACCCCGCTCGTCCTGCGCAAGCCCTACCTCTTGTTCCTGGGCGACGTGGACGACCTCGTGACCGCAAAGACCGCCTGCGGCCTTCGGGACTGGGCGCGCGACGATGTCATCGGACAATGGCGCACCGATCCCGCCGCCGTCGATCTCGGCCTGCCGGAACTGACCCCGACCGAGGCCGCCGCACGCGGCGCCGGCTCGGTGATCGTTGGCGCGGCGCCGGCCGGCGGGCGGCTTCCGGATCACTGGGTGCGCGCCCTGGCCGCCGCCGCCGCCTGCGGGCTCGACGTGATCAGCGGCCTGCACACCCGGCTGTCGGACAGCGCCGAACTGGCTAGCGCGGCGGCGCTTGCGGGGGTGAGGCTGCACGACATCCGGACGCCGCCGCCGAACCTTCCGGTCGCCACCGGACGCCGGCGCAGCGGCCGGCGGCTTCTCACCTGCGGCGCGGACTCGGCGCTCGGCAAGAAGTACGCGGCCCTCGCCATCGCGCGGGAGATGGCCCGCCAGGGCTGGCCACACGATTTTCGCGCCACGGGCCAGACGGGGATCATGATCGCCGGTGGCGGCATGCCCCTGGACTGTGTGATCGCCGACTTCGTCGCCGGCGCCGCCGAGGTGCTTTCCCCGGACGCCGCGCCCGATCACTGGGACATCATCGAGGGCCAGGGCGCGCTCTCTCACCCGGCCTACGCGGGCGTCACGCTTGGCCTGATCCACGGCTCGCAACCCGACGCGATCGTCTATTGCCACAGCCTGACGCGCCGCGAGATCGACGGCTGGCCTGGCTACCCGCTGCCGGAACCGGCGGCTGGCATCGCTGCGAACCTCGCGGCGGCGCGCCTGACCAATCCGGGGGTCCGCCTGGCCGGTGTTGCGGTCAATACGTCTCACCTCTCTGAGGCCGATGCCCGGGCGGCCCTAGACCGTCTGGCGACGGATCTTGGCGCGCCGGCGATCGACGCCTTGCGGTTTGGCGCCGCCAGTATCGTCGACACGCTCTCGGACTGGCGCACATGAAGCTCACGGCGGACTTCGAGAGCTGGCCCCTGCTCGAGCCGTTCGAGACCTCGCAAGAGGTGCTGCAAACGGTCGACATGGTCTTCGTCACCCTGACCGATGCGGCCGGCTACCGCGGCCGCGCCGAAGCCATTGGCGTCAGCGATCACGGCGAAACGCCGCAGCAGGTCTTGGAGGAACTCCGCGCTTTCGCGCCGCGGATCACGGCTGATTTCGACCGGGAGGCCCTGGCCGGAATGCTCGGCCCGGGGGGCGCGCGCAACGCCCTCGACTGCGCGCTCTGGGACCTGGAAGCCAAGCGCGCGGGCCGCCGCGTCTGGGACCTTACGGGCAGCGGCGCGCCGAAGCCGCTGATGACCGCCGCCACCATCGGACTTGGCGGGCTCGACCAGATCGCCGCGCGCGCCCGGCGGGCCGCCGGCCTGCCGCTCGTCAAGATCAAGCTCGACGCGGAACGCCATCTGGAGGTCGTGCGGCTGGTGCGGTCTCTGGCGCCCAGCTCGCGTCTCATCGTCGACGCGAACCAGGCCTGGTCGCGCGCGCTGCTCGAGACGCTGCTACCCGAACTGCAGCAACTGGGCGTCGAACTGGTTGAACAGCCCGTGCCAATCGGCCAGGACGAAACCCTGAGAGGGCTTCGTTCGCCGCTGCCTATCGCCGCGGACGAGTCGGCCGCGGATCGGGCTTCGTTGGCCGCGCTCGACGGCCTCTACCAGGCGATCAACATCAAGCTCGACAAGACCGGCGGCCTCACCGAGGCCCTGGCGATGGCCCACCAGGCGCAGGCCATGGGCCTTGATCTGATGGTCGGTTGCATGTGCGGCACCTCGCTGGGCATGGCCGCAGCCTGGCCGGTGGCCATGCGGTGCCGCTGGATTGATCTCGACGGCCCGTTGCTGCTGGCGCGGGACCGGGACACGCGCCTCGTCATCGATGGCGGAGTAATGCAACCCCCTTCCAAGGAGCTCTGGGGATGACCCTATCAAGCGAAATGGCTGTCAACGCCCACCGTGTCGACTTCACCTCCAAGACGAACGGGAAGGACTATCGCCTGTTCATCTCGGTCCCAGCCGGAGAGGCGCCCGCCGGCGGCTGGCCGGTGATCTATCTGATCGATGCGAACCTGCACTTCGGCATTCTCGTCGACACCCTGCGCATTCAGGCCCGCTGGCCCGAGACCCGCGACGCGGTGGTCGTCGGCGTCGGCTATCCGACCGACAGCGTCCAGACCGCCCTGGCCGTGCGCAACATCGACCTGACCCCGCCGATCAGCCAGGACATCATCGACAACGGCTGGATGCGCGGCGCCGGCATGGCCGCCGATCACTTCGGCGGTATGGAGGCTTACCTCCAGATGATCGAGGACGAGGCCAAGCCGCTGGCTGCGAAGCACGCCCCGCTCGATCCCAACGACCAGATGCTGATGGGCCATTCGCTTGGGGGGCTGACCACGCTGACGACGATGTTCCTGCACACCAGCCGCTTCCAGACCTATGCCGCGATCAGTGCTTCGGCCTGGTTTGCAAACCAGTGGGTCATGGGCCTGATCGATGGGTTCGCAGCGCGCGTCCGCGCGGGCGAGGCCAAGGCGCGGCTGTTCCTCTCCACCGGCGAGTTCGAACAGATCACCCCGCCGCGACCGGCCTATCCGAAGGCCGGCCTGCCGATCAGCGAGACCGATTGGCAGGAGATGATGGATGACTGCAAGATGGTTGACCTGCCGACCGAGATCGCCGCCCGGCTTGAGCCTGTGAAAGGCGCGAACTTCGACATGCGCTTCACGGTTCACCGCGATGAGGACCATCGCTCTGTCGTTCCGGCCGGGATCGCCGGCGGCGTCTATTTTGGCCTCTACCGTCCGGAGTGACGCCGATGTCCGCCTACGCCGAACTCAAGCGCCGCCGCGCTACGATCTACAACCTCGAGCACCTCCAGGGGATCGCCACCTGGGATCGCATGGTCAACATGCCGTCCCGCGGGTCCGAGGTTCGCGCGGCCGCGCAGGGCGAGCTGGAAGTCCTCATTCAAGGTCTCCAGACCGACCCCGCGATCGGTGACCTGTTGAGCGCGGCGGGCGATGAACGCCTGGAGGCGGACGATGAGGCGAATCTTGGCCTGATGGTGCGCGAACAGAAGGTGGCGCGCGCCCTGCCCGAAGCGCTCGTCCGCCGCCGCTCCGAGCTGGTCGGCGCGGCCAGCCAGGCCTGGGGCAAGGCCAAGGCCGAGAATGACTGGCCAAGCTTCGCCGAAGCGTTCGCGCCCCTGGTCGACTGCCTGCGCGAGCGCGCCGATCGGCTTGGCGAGGCGATGGAACTTGCGCCCTACGACGCCCTGCTGGACGAGCATGACCGCGGCCTCACGTTGGCCGCCGTGCAGGCGCTGTTCGACCCGGTTCGGGCTTGGTTGCCCGACCTGATCCGCACCGTGGTCGCCCGCCAGGCGCGCGAGACGGTGTTGCAGACGCAAGGCCCGTTCCCGGTCGAGGGGCAGCGCCGGGTCGGTGTGGCGATCATGTCGCTGCTCGGCTTCGACTTCGACGCCGGCCGGCTGGATGTCAGCGCCCACCCCTTCATGATCGGCATCCCGGGCGACGTGCGGATCACCACGCGCTATCGCGAGAGCGAGTGCTTCCAGTCACTCGTCGGCATCGTTCACGAGACCGGGCACGCGCTCTATCAATCGAACCTGCCGCCGGCCTGGCGGGGTCAGCCGCTGGGTGAGCCCGCCTCCGCCGCTATCCACGAGTCCCAGTCCCTGACGTTCGAGCGTCAGGTCGCGCCCAGCCGCGCGTTCGCCGCCCAGATCGCGCCGATCCTTCGCGCCGAGTTTGGCGATCAGCCCGCTTTCGACCCCGACAACCTCTTCCGCCTGATGACCCGCGTCCGGCCCGGCGCGATACGGGTCGAAGCCGATGAAGTGACCTATCCCGCGCACATCCTCCTGCGCACTGAGATCGAGCCGATGATCCTGTCCGGCGAGCTCCCCGTCGCCGACATCCCGGCCTGGTGGGCCGACCGGATGCAGGCGCTTCTCGACATCGACGTGCGGGGCGACGACACGCGCGGCGCGCTCCAGGACATCCATTGGTCTCAAGGCATGTTCGGCTACTTCCCGTCGTACCTTCAGGGCGCGATGATCGCCGCCCAGCTCGGCGCGGCGTTCCGCCAGGCGCACCCGGACTTCCCAGAGCAGGCGGCGCGCGGGGCGTTTGGCGGGCTGAAAACGTGGCTCGGCGACAACGTCTGGCGGCACGGATCGCGGCTCACAACCGATGAGATCGTTCGACGCGCCACCGGCCGCCCGCTGAGCGCCGACGCCCTGAAGGCCCACTTCGAAAGCCGCTACCTTGAGGTCGCGCCATGACCGTAGACACGGAACCGGCCGCAGCGGCGCGGCGCGCAGCCGCGAGCCTTGGGGCTTGGGTCGCGCTCGGCGCTCTGCTGCTGATCGGTCTCTACACCTACATGGATCGGCCGCTGCTGACGCTGCTCACCGAACCGATGCGGAGCGACCTCGGCCTGAGCGACTTCCAGATCGGGCTGGTCCAGGGGCTGAGCTGGGCGCTCTTCGCCGCCCTCCTCAGCTATCCGATCGCCTGGCTCGCGGATCGCAGCGACCGGCGCTGGATCATCGCCGGCTCCCTGTTTCTTTGGGGTCTCGCCGCGGTTGGCTGCGCCTTGGCGCGAGACTTCCAGCAGCTGTTCGCGGCCAGCGCCCTGATCGGCGTGGCCGAGGCCGCCTTGCTGCCGATCACCTACACCCTGATCCCCGAGCTCTTCGAAGGTCGCGCGCGCGTACTGGCCAACGCCCTGGTGATCGCCCTGGGCCGCTTCGGTTCCGGGCTGGTCTACGCCCTTTGCGGCGTGATCGCCGCCCAGGCCGCCCACGTTCAGCCGTGGCTTCCCACGAGCCTGCAGTCGCTGGAGCCCTGGCGGATCGCCCTGGTCGTCCTGGCGCTACCAGCGCCGATCTTCGCGGCCGTAGCCTTTGCGCTGAAGCTGAAACCCGTTCAGCGCCCCGGCGCCGAACCTGCCGGGCCCGCGCCGCCGGTCTGGCCCTTCCTGAGCCGCAACCTTGCGACGCTCGCCCCCTTCGCGCTGGGGGTCGGCCTCCTGGTCTTCGCCATGTCCGCCCTGATGTCGTTTTTGCCCGTCGTGGCCATGCGCGAGATGGGCGCCAGCCCGACCGACGTGGCCAACGGCATGGGCATGGCCACGCTGGTCGCCATGGCCCTGGCGCTCGCCATCACCGTGGGGGGCGGGCCGCTTCTGTCGCGCCGCTTTGGCGCGCGCCATCCGATCGTCCTGCTCGCCGTCGCCATCGGTCTCTGCACATTCGTCGTCCCGGCGTTCCTGTGGATCAAGGCGGTCCAACCGCTGTTCTGGCTCATCGGCGCCGTCTTCATGCTGTTCAGCATCGGGGCGATGGCCTTTCCAACCGCCCTCCAGGAGTTGACGCCGCAGCCCCTGCGCACCCGGCTGATTTCGATCGTCATCCTGGTGAACATGATCATGTCGGGCCTCGGCCAGCCCGCGGCAGGCCTGGTGTCCGATGTGCTGGGCCCGGCGAGCGGCGGCCTCATGCGCGCGACCGTGTCGACGGGCGCGCTCGCCCTGCTCGTCTCGACGATCAGCCTGCTCATCGCCGCGCGCGGATATCCGGCGACATTGCAGGCCGCCCGAGCCGAGGACGGTGCGCCTTGAGCGAACTCTCCACCGAAGAGATCCTGGAGGGCATCCGCCAGTGGATCGAGATCGAGAGCCCCAGCGACGATCCGGCCGCGATGGCGCGGATGGCGCGCCGCATCGAGACTGACTATCGGGCCATCGGCGCCGAGGTCGCCCGCATCGCCGGGCGCGACGGTCGCGGCGATCATCTGCTGGTCATCGAGGCGCGGCTCTGTCCTGACGCGGCCGCGTCGGGGCCGGGCATACTGATCCTCAGCCACATGGACACCGTCCATCCGCTGGGCACCCTGGCCGGGCC
Organism: Phenylobacterium sp.; assembly: GCF_044371015.1. Classification (GTDB taxonomy): domain Bacteria; phylum Pseudomonadota; class Alphaproteobacteria; order Caulobacterales; family Caulobacteraceae; genus Phenylobacterium. The sequence goes on along the minus strand of NZ_JBILUK010000005.1, from coordinate 5,871 downwards.
TCTGCCCTTCCGGATCGAAGGCGACCGCGCCTACGGGCCCGGCGCCGAGGACATGAAGGGTGGAACCTACCTGGCCCTCGCCGCGCTTCGCCAATTGGCGCGCGAAGGCCGCAAGACGCATCTGCCGATCCGCCACCTCATCGTCAGCGACGAGGAGCTGGGCAGCGACACCTCGCGCGCCCACATCGAAGCCGAGGCCCGGCGCGCGCGCTACGTGCTGGTGACCGAGCCGGCGCGCTCCGGCGGCAAGATCGTCACCGCCCGCAAGGGGTGCGCCAACTTCACCGTGACCGCGCACGGACAGGCCGCCCATGCCGGCGTCGAGCACCATCTGGGCCGCAACGCCATCCATGAGATGGCCCACCAGATCTTGGCGCTCGAAGCCATGACCGACTACGCGCGGGATCTGACCGTCAGCGTCGGAACCATCAAGGGCGGCAACCGCTCGAACGTGGTGCCGGACCACGCCGAGGTCGAGGTGGACGTTCGCTTTCCCAACCCGGAAATCGGCGAGGAGATCGTTCGCCGAATCCGCGCGATGACCCCGATGACCCGAGACGTGCGCCTGGTGGTCGAAGGCGGGATCAACCGGCCCGGCTATGAGAAGACCCCCGGTATCGCCGCGCTCTTCGAACACGCCAAGGCGCTGGCGGCTGAGATCGGCTTCGTGCTGGAAGACCTCAAGACCGGCGGCGGCAGCGACGGCAACTACACCGCCGCCTACGCCCCGACGCTGGACGGGCTGGGCGTCGACGGCGATGGCGGACACACCCTGGAAGAGCGCCTGTACATCTCCAGCATCCTGCCCCGCACCCGCCTCCTCATGCGCTTGATGGAGACCTTGGGCGCGGGGTGAGGCGCGGCGGCCCGCGAGAACCAACGTCGCGGCGCGAGCGCGCACTGTTTGGCCGGAAAGCCGAGGTAGAACTTAGACCTGAGCGCATGCGGAGCGTCCGCACAGCCCCTGCGCTCTTGGCTCCCCCTCTGCGAGATAGGAGACGCATCGCCCCTCGACTGCCCCCACCCGTCGGGCCGATGAGCTAGCAGCGAGTTTCGCCAACTAGTGTTTCTCGATCCTCCGGAGCAACTCCTTCGACTCCGCAATCAGTTCACGGACGTGCGCCCGCTCGGCCTTCATCTCCTTCGTGAACATGCCGTGCTTGAGCGCATTCTGGTTCCCCTTCGGCGCGCCGGAGCCTGCAGCGCCACCATGCATCCGGCAACGCTTCTTCCCGGTTACGGCTGGAGACCGGCAAGGCGAACCCTTGCGCGTCTTGGCCCCGCACCGCGGACTCTCGCGCAGTCCCGCTGTGTTACGCTGATGGCTACCGGCCACCACGGCGGATCGGAATGGGCTTCTTCAGCCGTTCGGCCCGAACGAACTGCGCCGCGTCCAACATCGGCGGTTTGGACATAGTTTCGTCCGCCAGCGCGAGCGGTTGCCTGGGAGCTTCCCTAGTCGGGGGGGACCTCGCACCCGCGCCGATGTTGCCGACGATCGCCTGGCCGCCCGCGTTGACGGTGACGTGCTCCACAGTGATCTTCTGCTGACCGCGGCCACGATGCCTGTCGAGCGCCTCCACCTGGCGTGCATAGGTCGCAAGCAGCTTTACGGCGTGTTTCAGGTTCTGATCGCGGCCCTCGAACGATTGGCCGTCCAGCTGCGAGCGCCGCAGGCATTCCATGGCCGCGTTGTGGGTCGCGACCATCTGCGTCGCCAGCATTCCTTCAAGGGCGTCGTTCGGGGCCAACCCCTTAAGCGCGGCGACGGCCGCGTTCACCGCTTCCTGAAGGTCAGCGTTGCTCATGCGAGCGGGAGTCCAGAGGGCTTCGACGGCCTGCTTGATCAGCACAATGCCCAAGTTTCGATCTTGGGTTCCGGTCGCCTCCGGAAGAACGGCTGGGTCAAGGGCCACAGCCTGAACCTTACCATCCCGGCCATTGGGATCGTGATCCGTCATCGGCAAGCCTCAGGCTCAGCTAACACCTGCGCCGATCCTACCACTCCGCGAGGTGGCGCACTCGGGCTCAAACTTTACTGTGCATAGGGTCGAGTTACAGATCTGGCCGCCGCCCCTCCCCACCCCGGGCGCCGCGCATTGACAGCCGGTAGGTGATTCGGGATGGCCAATGACAAGACCTATGGGCCAGTGACATCGTCTATGGGCCGTCCCAATAGCTGGCGAACGCGGACCCGGCGTGGCGATCTGGCTGGCGCTCGCGCGCTGGGCAGCGACCAATCCACTCGATCGACGGTGGGTGTTTGTCGCCTCCTCGGGCCACGAGATGGAGTCCATCGGCATCCGCCACTTCGTGGGCGTCGATGCGCCGCCGCCAGGTCGGGTGAAGACCTGGCTGCATCTCGGAGCCGGAATCGCCACCTATGCTTACGACTTCGGGCCGGGGGGCGCTGCCCGTCGCCCCGAAGCCAACCGCGCGCGGCGGCTGATGACCAACGCCCCGCAGCTCGCCCAACTGATTACGCCCCACTTCGCTCCACTGGGACTGCGGGTGCTAGTCGGCGACGAGCCTGGCGGCGAAATGATCCTTATGGCGCGAAGCGGCTATAAGGTCTGGGGCTTCGCTGGCGGCTCCGCCTTCCACCACATGCGCTCAGACACGCCCGAGCGCATAACTGGACCCAGTATCCTGGAACCCGTCGCGCGCGCCACTGCCGCCGCGCTGGCGGATATCCTTGCCACCTGACGCCTGGCGCGGCTTCGCCGATGGGCTCCCTTAGGGGCTTCCCTGCCCTCACGGCGGTCCTTAACGCTCGCTGACATGGACGCCGATCCTTCCTTGGCCACTGCACCGTTTCGCGATCCGCGCTATGCGCCGCGCCGGTTGGAGGTGGCGGAGCGCAACGACGGGTCGGTGCTGCTGACCAAGCCGGCTCCCTCCTCGCGCGACTTCGAGACCGCAACCGCCGCCCTCGGCCACTGGGCCGCCGTCGCGCGCGACCGGGTCTGGCTGGCGGAGCGCTCTGGTGAAGGCTGGCGAACCGTCACATTCGCCGAGGCCTCGCAGCAGATCGCCGCCCTGGCCGGCGGCTTGCGCGGGCTAGGCGTGGTCGACGACCGCCCGTTGCTGATCCTGGCCCGAAACGGGATCGATCACGCGCTGATCGCCTACGCCACCATGGGCCAGGGGCATGCCGGTGGCGCCTGTGTCCCCGCAATACGGCCTCCCCGGCGCCAATCTCGAACGCCTCGTCCATGCCTGTGAAGTGCTGAAGCCGGCCGCCGTCTACACCGAGGACGCGGCCCTCTTCGCCGAAGGCCTGGGCTCAGGGGCGCTGGCTGGCCTGCCCGTGATCGCGGACCGGAACGCTCGGCCCGGCGACCTCACCCTGGATGATCTGAAGCGCGGAACCGCCGCGGCGCCGGTCGCCACACCCGAACAGCACGCCAAGTACCTGCTGACCTCCGGCTCCACGGGCCTGCCCAAGGCGGTGATCAACACCCACCGGACCATGTGCCTGAACTCGGCTCAGATCGCCGCCTGCTTCGAGGACCCGGAACCTCCGGTGCTGGTCCATTCCGCCCCCTGGAGCCACATCCTCGGGGCCAACTCCATCCTGCACTACTCGGCGCACCGGGGGCGCCATTTTCACGCCGTTGGTCTGGCACCAGGCCAACACCGCCGAGACCTGGGCCGTGGTTTCCGGCAACACCACCGTCAGCGGCGCCTGTCGGTAGGCTGACAGCGCATCACTCTCGAACGGGACCAGTTCGGCCGGTTCGGAGACGACGCCCTCGCCCGGCACAATGCGCTGAAGCGCCCGCACGATCTCAGCCTTGCGAGCGAGGAGCGCGGGATCGGGCAGAGGCATCCGCATGATACTTCGGAGGTTAGGCCTACTCGGAGCCTGGTACCAAGCGCGTCTCGTTCTGAGGGCCGAACAGGCGATAGACCGATCCGCCGAGCTGGCGGTGAATCTGCAGCACACTTTGGCGGGAATGCCGATCCACCGCGTTGATCGCCCGCTCCGCCCGCGCTGCGTCACGCTGGAACAGAACTGCGGCCAGCCGCCGCCAAGTCTCCACCGCCTCAAGCCGCCACTCGGCTTCGATGCCGTTCAGCACCCGGTGCTGCCAGTAGACGAGGCGCACAACCCGGGCCACGGTTTCGTTCAGTTGGGGGCTGCGTGCGATCTGGAACAGATAGGCGCCCAGTGCGAAGGCGGCGTAGAGCTGCTCCTGAATCGGGCGGCTGGGGTCGGATGTCGGCGCGTGAGCCTCCACCCGCCGCGCGAATTCGGCCAGTTCGTCGTCCGTCGCCCGTCGCACAACCAGCCGGGCCACCACCGCCATCAGGGCGGCGGTCAGCAGGAACAGGTCCTCCACATCGTTGAGTGCGAGCAGGACCACCCGCGCGCCCTTCCAGGCGGTATTCTCAACCAGACCATCCTGCTCGACCATCCGCAGCGCTTCGCGCACCGGGCCACGGCTGACCCCGAGCCGGTCGGCGACTTCCTGCTCCCGGATGCGTTCGCCGGGCCGGTAAACGCCGCGCATGATGTCGCGGATCAGCCGCAGCGCAATGCGTTCGGCCACCGGCGCATCCTGAAGCGGCACGGGGTCATGGGCGGCTGTCATCTTCACCCGTTTCTCTAAAGCCACATCCCACCAAATTCCAACGACTTTGGTTCAAGGCATATTGTAAAATCAGGAATGCCATGGCGGATTGTCGACAATAAGCGCCGAGCGCCTCCAAGCGCGCGGTGGAACTCATGGGGAAGAAAATCATGCGCAACCGCTGGCTTCACGGGGCCTCGATCCTGACGATCGCGTTGACTGCGGCGTCCGCCGCCATCGCACAGACCTCGGCGGAGACCGAAGTCGAGGAGGTGATCGTCTCCGCCCGAAAGACCGAAGAGAAGCTCAAGGACGTTCCGATCGCGGCCACGGTGCTGGACGCTGCGGCCATCCAGGACCAGGGCGGCGTCCGCACGATGCAGGATCTGCTGGCCAACGCCCCGGCGGTCCACTTCCTCGACACCACATCGCCGACCAACTCCGAGGTGACGATCCGTGGCTCCGGAACCAGCCGGGGCACGAACGCCGAGGCCGCCGTCGGTCTCTATCGCAACGGCGCCTATGTAGGTGGCGGCACGGTGGGCGGCCGCTCGTTCTCGCGGCTGGACCTGTTCGACGTGGAACGCGCCGAGGTGCTGCGCGGCACCCAGGGCGCACTGTTCGGCCGCAACGCCGTGGGCGGGGCGATCAATATTCTGACCCGCAAGCCGCAGTTTGAGCGCTCGGGGAACATTTTCGCGCAGTACGGCACCCATGAGTACAAGCAGGGCGACCTGATCCTGAACTACAACCTCAATGACAACTGGGCCGTCCGCCTGAGCGGCAGCGTGGTCGATCAGCCCAAGGGCGACTTCTTCAACCCTGCTCAGAACCGTCACTATGACGAGCAGGAGACCAGCGCGCTAAGGGCCCAGCTGCGCTACCGCAACGATCGGTTCGACGGCACCCTGCTGGCGGAACACTACCAGGGTAACCTTCAGGCAGTTACGTTCCAGGTGCTGATCCCGAACGGCACCTCCGCCGCGTTCCCGGGCGGCTACATCCAGGACCGCTACAGTTATCCGCACAACGGTCCGCAGACCGCCAAGCAGCAGGTGAACAACGCCCAGGCCGGCTGGAGTTACAAACTCAGCGACGACGCCACATTAAATTCGGTGACCAACTATCGCGAGCGCCGCACGCTGTTCAGCTTCGACAGCGACGGGGTGACGCCCGCAGAACTGGCGCGCATCCGGGCGCTAAATCCGGGTTCAGCGGCGACCACCGATCCGAACGGCGAGAGCGTTACTGTCGACTTCACCAAGAGCTTATACCAGGACATCCACGTGGCCGG
>NZ_JBILUK010000315.1:0-2983 GCF_044371015.1 Phenylobacterium sp. | reverse complement strand
TGCAATACCGCGTGCCCACCGCCGCCTATGTCTGCCCCGATCAGGCGGCGAAGGAGTGGGACGCCTTCTTCCGCAACCACCCCCAGCTCATCGGCCTGTCGCAGGATTTGCCCGAGCCCGGCTCATTTTTCACGCTCGATGATTTCGGCACGCCGCTGCTGGCCACGCGCGACAGGAACGGCGTCTTCCGCGCCTTTCTCAACGCCTGCCGCCACCGCGCGGTGAAGGTGGCCTCGGAGCCGCGCGGCAAGCAGTCGATCTTCATGTGCCCCTTCCACAACTGGAGCTACGCCAACACCGGCGACCTCATCGCCATCCCCAACGAGGATCACTTCGGCGCCATCGACAAGTCGTGCCACGGCCTCATCGCCCTGCCGGCGGTCGAGCGCGACGGCCTGCTCTGGGTGCATCCCCAGGCCGACGGCCACCTGGATGTCGACCACCTGCTGGGCGCCGAGCTCGCGGCCGAGCTGGCCTCCTACGGCCTGGCGCGCCTGGGCTTCGCGGGCGCCACGCCGATCCCCGGCGACCTCAACTGGAAGTTCGCCAACGACACCTTCGGCGAGACCTACCACTTTGGAAAGCTGCACAAGGACACGCTGGGCCGCGTGTTCTACGGCAACAACCTCCACTTCCGGGAATTCGGCCGCCACCACCGGTTCGTCACCGCCAGCCGCGGCATCGACCGCCTGCGCACCCTGCCGGAGGCCGAGTGGCGGGTCGAGGGCGCCACCTTCGTGCTCTACCACCTGTTCCCCAACATCCAGCTGATCTGCAGCACCGAGAGCGCCACTCTGATCCGCATCTATCCCGACCCGGCGAACCCGGGGCGCTCGATGACCAGGGTCAGCTTCTACTTCTCCCCCGAGACGGCCGCCGAGGCCGCGGCCCGCGACGCGGCGGGCGTCGACCCGCGCGCCGTCTATGATCTCTCCAACGAGCGCCGGGGCCCCAGCCTGAAAAGCTCGTTCGAGGTCTTCAAGAGCACCATCGAGCAGGAAGACTATGTGATGGGCGCCCTTCAGCAGCGCACGGCCGAGACCGGCCAGCTCAAGGAGGTCATCCTCGGCCGCAACGAACCGGCCCTCCACCACTTCCACAGCAACTACCGCGAGGCCCTGAACCAGCCGCCGCTGGAGCCGGTCGGCTAGCGGGCAGGGGCCGCCGCGCGCCGCGCCCGCCGCCGCAATGAAGGCTCCGAGGGGAAACCCGGCGCCGGATTTCCCCTGCCGGTTGTAAGCTACCCAAGATGGGGGACGGGCGGCTGGCTTTCCCCGGTCGCCCGGGTTTGGGTTTCCCCGGCCACCAAGCCGAGTCACTTAGAGCCGTCGCCCTCTCTCGCCCTGCGGGAGAGGTCGATTGGCCTTCGGTCCATCGCGCAGCAGAGGGCCGGCCTTCCGCATCAACCTGCGCCCACGGCCCCGCGTCCCTCACGCCCCCGGCGCCCCCGCGCCCCGCCGCCGACGCCGGGTCGGCGTCATCCGGGCGATTGGCGCGTGGAAGCTAGCGGGCTGGTGGGTCGCGGGCGTTGATGTTGGTCAAGGGGGGCGAGGGTTCACACCTCTTCCAACATTGGGCCAACTGCGTTCATGACCATGGGCGATTGATCGGTGACGCCGGAGATGAAGGTGCGCCGCTGACCCGTGGCCCCGATCTTGGAAAGCCGGCGCGTCCCAATGTCATAGCTTCATGATCCGTCGCTATGCAGCCCCATGATCGGGAAGAGGCTGCCGTGCGCGTTATGATCTATGCTCTCATCGTCGTGTTGGCCGGGTGCGCGCCGCCGCCCGAGGCTGTGCGCTTCTCCATCCTGTCCACCGAGCGTTCCGCCGCAACCGAGCCGGATTGGGCGCCGTTTCTCAGCGCTATGCGCTCGTCCACGCGCGAGAACATCGAGGCGTTTTTTGGTCCGAACTACACGGTGTTGATCGAAGCCATGCGCTTTGGCCAAACGCAGTTGGGCTGGTTTGGAAACGCATCGGCCATAGAAGCGGTCGACCGGTCCGGCGCGGAGGTGTTCGCCGTCGCTGACCGTGGCGGCTATGCCAGCCTGATGATCGTGCGCGCGGATCGGGGACTGGACCTTGACGATGTGTTGGCGTGCAACGGGTCCCTGTCGTTTGGCGGGGCCGACCCGCAATCGACGTCCGGCACGCTCGCGCCCAACGCCTATCTCTGGGGCCCGCGACGACTCGATCCGCTACGCTGCTTTGAGAGCGTCAGGGTCGCCAACCATGAGGCGAACATCATGGCCGTGGCCAATGGTCTTGTCGACGTCGCGATCGTCGACTCGACCGTCCTCGCGCGCGTCAGCGCACGGGCCGCGACGACGACCTCTCGGCTGAAGACAGTCTGGACATCTCCCCGGCTTCCAGACGATCCGCTTGTCTGGCGCACGGATTTGACCCCAACGCAGAAAGCAAAGATCTCGGGTTTCATTCTGGCCTATGGAAAAGGCGACGGCGCCCAGGCGCAGTCCGAACGTGCGGTTCTTGCGAAACTCGGGTTGTCCGGCTTCAGGCCTGCGGGCAACCGGCATCTGGACAGCACCCGCAAGCTCAAGGCCTGGACACGCCTGATCGAAGCGCGCCGCGCCAACGACCCGGTCCTGGTTAAGGAAGCTGAATTGGAGTTACTGCGCATTGAGTCTGGCGTCCCCAATGGCGTCGTGCAGTAACGCTATTGATCAAAATCACTATTATACTCAAAAAATGAAATTCGGAGTTTCGGCGATGGAAGCGGATTCGCGCATGAAATCAGGTGATGTTGTATCTGCATTGATGACCGAGATCGTCGATGTCTACGAGGGTTGCGGGGCCCGACCCTACGGGCTGTATCAGATCAACCAGCGCCAACATGCTCTGCAGTCTGCGGCGCACGCAGAATCCCAGGGCCTGAGCTCCGCCATGGTGATCGCGTGTCTCCTTCACGACATCGGCCACATGGTCCACGATCTGGGGGAGAACCCGGCGGCGCGAGGGGT
>NZ_JBILUK010000003.1:0-39140 GCF_044371015.1 Phenylobacterium sp. | reverse complement strand
ATGGCGCGTTCCTGTGGTCCGCCCATCAGATAGCCCATCGCGGCGTTTCGCCAAGTCGGCGCGGTCTCGACCCTTGAGCCGAGGGAACGGGCGGCGCATCTAGCGGCCATGTCCGAACGTCCCGCGCCACCCATCGCCCCGAAGATCCCGCACCGCATCGAGCAGCTCGGACGCGTGCGCATCGACGACTACGCCTGGATGAAGGACGAGGCATGGCAGCAGGTGCTGCGCCATCCCTCGACGCTCAAGGCCGACATCCGCGCCCATCTGGAAGCCGAGAACGCCTACACCAGGGCCATGCTGGCCGGGACCGAGGCGCTGCAGGCCCAGCTGTTCGCCGAGATGAAGGGCCGGATCAAGGACGATGACGCCAGCGTGCCCGCAGCCGACGGGCCCTACGAGTACTACAGCCGCTATGCGCCTGGCGCGGAACACCCGATCCATGCCCGACGCCCGCGCGGCCCAGGCGGCGATAACGGGGGTCCGGAGACGATCCTGCTCGATGAAGCGGCGGAGGCCCAGGGCCACGCCTATCATCAGGTGGGCGCCGCGCATCACAGCCCGGACCACACGCTGTTCGCCTGGGCGGTCGATACGCAGGGCTCGGAGTACTTCCAGATCCGCGTGCGCGACCTTGCGACCGGCCAGGACGCGGGCCCGCCGGTGGAGAGCGCCTATGGCGACTTCTGTTTCTCACCGGACAGCGCGTGGCTGTTCTGGATCTGGCGCGACGAGAACGCCCGTCCCGCCAAGGTGTTCCGTCGGCCCGTGCGCGGCGGTGAAGACACGCTGGTCTATGAAGAGGCCGACGAGGGCATGTTCCTGGGGGTCGGGACGGCGGCCGACGACAGCCACATCCTGATCCATGTGGGCAACCAGGAGACCACAGAGATCCTGCTGATCCCGGCGGCCGACCCGACCGCAGCGCCGGTGATCGCCGAACCTCGCTGCGAGGGCGTGAAGTACAGCCTGGACCACTGGGGCGATCGGTGGGTGATCCGCACCAACGCGGACGAGGCCGTCGACTTCAAACTCTGCGTCTCGCACGCGGCGATCCCGGCGCGGACGACCTGGGCCGACTGGATCGCCCACCGGCCGGGTCGCTACATCACCGGTTTCGCGGCCTATGCGGGCCATCTGGCGCGGGCCGAACGGGTGGAGGCGCTGGATCGGCTGGTGATCATCGACCGCGCGGGGAACGAACACGAAGTGGCGTTCGACGAGGAGGCCTATGCGCTCAGCCTCGATCCCGGCCACGAGTACGCCACGACGCTCACCCGCTACGTCTACCAGTCCCCGACCACGCCCCGGCAGTGGTTCGACTACGACATGGACAGCCGCCGGCGCACCCTGCGCAAGACCCAGGAGGTGCCCTCGGGCCACGACCCGGCGGCCTATGTGGCGCGCCGGATCACCGCCACCGCGTCGGACGGCGCGCGGGTTCCGATCACGCTGCTGATGCGGGCCGATACGCCGCGCGACGGCTCCGCGCCGGTCATGCTCTACGGCTATGGGAGCTACGGCATCGCCATGGAGCCGAGCTTCTCGATCCGCAATCTTAGCCTGGTGGACCGGGGCTGGATCTGGGCGGTGGCGCACATCCGGGGCGGGTCCGACAAGGGCTGGGGCTGGTTCCTGGATGGCCGCAAGGAAGCCAAGACCAACACCTTCACCGACTTCATCGCCTGCGCCGATCACCTGGTCGCCGAGGGCTATGCGACGCCGGGCCGGATCGCAGCCTATGGCGGCTCGGCCGGCGGCATGCTGGTCGGCGCGGTGGCCAACCTCAGACCCGAACTCTGGGGCGCGGTGATCGCCGCCGTGCCGTTCGTGGATGTGCTGAACACCATGAGCGACACGACCCTGCCGCTGACCCCGCCGGAGTGGCCCGAGTGGGGCAATCCGCTGGAGGATGCGGCCGCCTATGACCGCATCGCGGGCTACAGCCCCTATGATCAGGTGGCGGCCCGGCCCTATCCGCCGATCCTGGCCACCGGCGGACTCTCGGATCCGCGCGTCACCTACTGGGAGCCGGCCAAGTGGGCGGCCCGACTGCGCGACCAATCGACCTCGGACGCCCCGGTGCTGCTGAAGATCAACATGGAGGCCGGCCATGGCGGCGCCTCGGGCCGGTTCGACTTCCTGAAGGAGATCGCGCTCGACTACGCCTTTGCGGTCTGGGCCCTGGACGGGGGATGGCGCGCGCCATGATCATCCGCGCCGCAACGCCCGCCGACGCCGAGGCCCTGGCCCGCATCTACGGCCACCACGTGCTGCACGGCCTGGGCACCTTCGAGGAGGTTCCCCCTTCGCCCGCCGACATGGAGGCCCGCCGCGCCGCGGTGGTCGCTCACGGCCTGCCCTATCTGGTGGCCGAGGATAGCCCGGGCGGGGCGGTTCTGGGCTTCGCCTACGCCGGACCCTTCCGGCCCCGCGCCGCCTATCGCTACACGGTGGAGGACAGCGTCTATGTGGCGCCCGAAGCGGTGGGCCAGGGCGTAGGGCGCGCCGTGCTGGGCGCGGTGATCGCGGCCTGCGAGCAGGTCGGCATGCGGCGGATCGTGGCGGTGATCGGGGACAGCGGCAACGCCGCCTCCATCGGCCTGCACCGGTCGCTCGGCTTCGAGCCGGCGGGAATGGGTCCGGCGCTGGGCTGGAAATTCGGCCGCTGGGTCGACATCGTCTGGATGACCCTGCCGCTCAACGGCGGCTCGAACTCGGCGGCGGATGCGCCGGGTCTCAGGCTTTAGCCGGCCGCCAGAGGGGCCCGACCGCCAGGGCCAGCACCACAATGTTGAAGAGCGCGTTCGACGCGTTGCCCGACAGGATGGAGCCCGCGCTGTCGAGCAGGAACCAGGCCAGCGCGCCGGCCACATGCGTCCGGCGAACGGCTTCCGGCGCGAGGTCATAGAGCCGCGTCGCGAGGCCCCAGATCGTCACGCCCCAACCGAGCAGGAAGCCGCCGGACAGCGCCGAGAGAAACCGCGTATCCGGATCGGCGTAGGTCGTCGCCCCGTCGATGGGCCAGCTCAGGATGTCCAGCGTCAGCCGCGCGGGCTCCGCCGTGGCCGCCATGGATCCCAGGAAGAATATGGGCCCGCCCACGCCCACCACGAAGGCCGCGAATTTCAGCCAGGCCTTATGCTGCGCCTGAGTCGCCATTGAACCCTCCCGCCGGTTGCCTGCGCCAGACATGCGCCCGCATGCGCGGCGGGCCAATTACCCGGGAGGTACGATCGGGAATGGGAGGATTGGCTGGGGAACTAGGACTCGAACCTAGAATGACGGTACCAAAAACCGCTGTGTTACCATTACACCATTCCCCAGCAGGAACGGCCCGGACCGGGTTTCGCCGGCGCGGGAGCGGGGGAAATAGCGCAGCGGCCGGGCCGATGCAACGCCCGGCCCGACACCTGAACTCGGCCGCGCTTGCGAGCCCCATCCCCCTCCTCTATAAGCCCGCCTCCAAGTCGGAGTGTGGCTCAGTCTGGTAGAGCACTGCGTTCGGGACGCAGGGGTCGCAGGTTCAAATCCTGCCACTCCGACCACCTACTCTTCGGGGTTACCGGGGCTCCCGCCCGGACCCTGAATTCTCCCGACATTACCGTGGCTTGCGTCGTATTTGGCGAGCCGAGATGGCTCTCCGAGAGACCGAATTCGCCGGAACAGGGCCAAATCTCTGGCCGGCTCTCTGGGCCCATTCCAAAAGTGTCACTTTCGGTCGTTCCGCGGGCGCGCCGATCGGGCGTTATCAGCACTGCATTGTCCGAACGGGCGCGTTCCCTGCTATCAGGGAAAAGAACAGGGAATTCGTTCTTCTGTTCGGCCCCACACTCAGGCCGTCAACGATGCCATCCACTTGCCCCGAAACGACAATCGCCCCGCCACGGCGTCGGAGCGATCTAGATGTTGCAGGGAAGTGCGGGACCAGAAGCAGGGAAACTCGCAGCTAGGTCAGCCGCAGGCGAGGGCGCGGAACCAGGCCCTCTGATCATCCCAGTTCAGCGGCAGCGGGGCTGCGGTCACGGCCGTCAGAGTGATGGCCGCGGGCTGCCGTCCTTCGATGATCAGACCCACGAGATCGGGCGCCAGATAGGCCAGCGGGAGAAGTCTGGCGGCGTAGTGATTGCAGAGGCCTTCGCGGCGCGCGAGGTCCGTGATGGAGGTGGCGGCGCCCGTCTCAAGAGCCTGCATCCAGCGGCGCGCTTGTACCACGCCCCTCACGAGGGTTCGGTCGACTCGGCGCGCCTGCGGCGGGTCGCCATTCGTCCCCATGATGATCTGGGCGCCTTGCCGACGGCTCATATGGAAGGCGAGCCGGATCGTGGTGAGTTCGCTGACGCCGCCACCGGCGGCCATCGCGTCAGGCTCCATCTGAATGCAAGCCTCGTCGGACCCGACGCGGACCTCCCGGATCGCGGCCGCAAACCGCACCTCAGCGCCGTGTTCCGGCATCCAGCTGGCGGCAAGGGTCGGGGCAAGTTCACCGGCCAGGAACTCTTCCAGGATGCCTGCCGATACTCGATGTAGGCGGCCGGCCTCTCCCCGACCCGTGAGCGATGGGCGGCTGACATAGTAGCGGTATCGCTGGGATCCTCGACGGGTGTGGACGGGCACCATCGCGTTGCCTCGATCGTCGAACAGCTTGCCTGCCAGCAGGGCGGGTTCAGCGACGCGGGGTGTTTGGGGCTGGCTGGCGTTGCTAACGGCGAGCTTCGCCTGCACCGCGGCCCATAGCTTAACGTCGATGATGGCCGGATGGGTATCGTCGTAGAGTTTATCCTTGTGCCGGGTCGCACCGCGGTAGGCGGGGTTCGTAAGCAAGTAATGCAGTGGCCCGCGGGTCATGACCCCTCCGCCGACGACATCCCCCGCCTTATTCACCCAGCGCTTGCTCTCGTGGCCGTCGCGCTCCAGCGCCAACAGGTTACCGAGTTCCAGGTACCGCTCGAAGATCCGCCGCACACGCGGCGCCTCAACGGCGTTGATGGCCAGACGGCCTTCGACGATGTCGTAGCCCAGCGGCGGGCGACCTCCCATCCGGAGGCCCTTGGCCTTCGAGGCTGCGACCTTGTCGCGAATCCGCTCGCCGGTGACCTCGCGTTCGAATTGGGCGAACGACAGCAGGACGTTCAGCGTCAGCCGGCCCATGCTTGACGTCGTGTTGAAGGCCTGGGTGACGGACACGAAGGAGACGCCCCGAGCGTCGAAGATCTCCACGATCTTCGCGAAGTCCGCGAGGGACCGGGTGAGCCGATCGACCTTGTAGACGACCACCACATCGATGAGGCCCCGCCGGATGTCCTCAAGCAGTTGCTTGAGCGCAGGACGTTCCATCGAGCCGCCGGAGAAGCCGCCATCGTCATACGGGGTCTTGATCGCGGACCAGCCCTCCCCGGCTTGGGAGAGTACGTAGGCCTCGCAGGCTTCCCGCTGGGCGTGCAGGCTGTTGAAGTTCTGGTCCAGCCCTTCCTCGGTGGATTTGCGCGTGTAGATCGCGCAGCGCAGGCGCACGCTCATCGCCGGCGCTCCGTCAGTCCGAAGAAGAGCCTACCATTCCACTTCGTGCCGGTGATGTGTTGGGCGACCTCGCTTAGGGAGCCAAACCGCTCGCCGCGATAGCTGAAGCCATCGGATGTGACCCGGACTTCATGGCGAACACCGCGCCACTCCTTGATTAGGGAAGACCCGGTTTTCAGGTCCGGGCCAGGCGTTGGCCTAAAGTCGCGGTCGTCTGCGAAGCGACGGCCGAGCTCGGCAATACGCCGCTTCATCGATCCGGGCAGGTCCCCATGCTGACGGGTCTGAATGCGGTAGGCCAAGGCCAGCGCGAGCAGTTCACGGGTACGAAGCTGAGGCGGCGCTTGGTCCCATCGCCGCCGCCACTCCGCCCGCAGCCCCTCGAGGTCGAGCGCGGCGAGCACCCTCACCTCTTGGGCGATGGGATCGCCGGCTCTCACGCGCCGGCTCCCTGGCTGGCCCGGTAGACGCGGCCGGTCTCGGTCTTCTTGGAGCTGATCGTAATGCCCAGCTTCTTCTTGATCGCGCCAGACATGGCGCCGCGCACCGAGTGGGCCTGCCAGCCGGTGGCGTCCCGCATCGCCAGGAGGGTCGCGCCCTCGGGCCGTAGCAGCAGCGCCAGCATCGCGCCGAGCTTGCCCTTGGGCGCGACGGCTGGATTGAGAACCTCAGTGTGGGTGGTTTTCGCTTTGGCCATGTTCGCCTCCGTTGATCGGGGCGCCGCCCGATGCGGCCCCCATACTGAGGCGAGCCCGGTCGGCCGGGCGTGATCGGACTTGTGCTTACGGGTGCGGCAAGGTCCAATGGATATGTGGGCATACGAGAAACGTGCGGCGGCTAGGATAGAAAGCCGTCTGTCAGATGACCTGCGTCTCAGCATCTGCCAGTTTCCGGAAGTCACTCGGAAGACGGCGATCTCCCTTTCAACTGATAAACAAGCGATCGTGATGATCGACGTTCTGCAACGCTTCGGAGCCCGTGTTGACAAGACTCGAAGCGCGGACCACTCCTGAGACCGTCAGGTCATGTTGAGACCGACCCGAAGAGTTGCGTCGCATGGAGGGGACACGCAGGCCTAGGTCTGTGCCCTTCCGGCGTCGCTATCGTCATTCCCTGCGTCCTTGGGAATGACGAGCTTGGCGACAGCCCTCCTCTCACTCCCGAAATCGATAGGGAGTGCCGGATGGGGCTGAAGATCAAACGCGACAAGATTGGAGATCGGCTTCGTGAGAAGTCGCGGCGCAGACACCGCATGGTCTGCTCAGTCTCGGGCGGCTGATTGAGCAGCCTGTTTGGCGTCTCCAGGGTGTGATCGTACTTCATCGCGGCCGGATCGTCGCCGAGGCCTACCCCGGCATGGCGCCGCGCGACCGCCATGTCTGGATGTCAGTCGCCAAGACCTGGGGCGGACTGCTGGCGGGGCGACTGCAGGACGCGGGTCGGCTCGACCCGACCGTAGACGTGACGGACATCCTCCCGGAATTCGCCCGGACCGCCTGGCGCGGAGTCAGCCTTCGGGACGTCCTCGACATGTCAACCGGCCTCGACCTGGAGGAAACCCCGGCCGCCGTGAACGATCCGACCACGCCGATCTCACGCTTCTTTCGAGCTGAGTTCGGCGAGCCTGACAGCGAAGGCGCCTTGCCCACCCACAACGCTGTGATCGCCGGCGTCGGACGCCTGGAGCCGCCCGGTGTAGCGGCGCGCTACTCCTCGGTCGTCAGCAATCTCCTGGGTCTCGTGATTGAGCGGCTGACCGACCGGCGCATCGCTGCCCACATGCAGGATATCTGGGCCGCAATGGGCGCCGAGCGAGCCGCCACGCTCTGCCTGTCTCCGCAGGGCCAGGCCGGACTGCACGGCCTGTTCTCATCCACCCTGCGCGATCTTGCCCGCTTCGGACTGCTTCACACGCCAAGCTGGCGGGTCACGAGCGACCTCCAGGTCGTCTCTCAGGCCCAACTCGATCGCCTTTGGTCGACCGGACGTCCAGACGGCTACATGAAGGCCGACCTCGGACCTCGCATCGCCCAGGCGTTCGGCGAACAGCCGCATCACAATGCCTACCAATGGGACGCGGTGTTTGCTGATGGAGACATGTT
The DNA here is from genome assembly GCF_044371015.1 of Phenylobacterium sp. Classification (GTDB taxonomy): domain Bacteria; phylum Pseudomonadota; class Alphaproteobacteria; order Caulobacterales; family Caulobacteraceae; genus Phenylobacterium. The sequence continues at coordinate 31,518 of NZ_JBILUK010000003.1, read as the reverse complement.
CAAGGGCGGCATGAACGGTCAGGGGCTCTATGTCTCACCCCGTCGCGACGTGGTCGTCGCCTGGTTCGGGATCAACCGCGACGGAATTCCCATGCATCCCATCGCCCGTCGGCTGGCGCAGACCTTTGCCTCCTAGTCCGCACCTGACCGGCGACCTCCAGCCGCCAGCCGGCCCGCCGGATCGGCGGCTCGTGATCGCAGGCCTGGCGAGCAGCGCGGCGATTCCAGCTCGGGCGCTGGAGGCCGGCGCCGACGCGCCAATGTTCGATCGTGCGCTTGAAGACGTCCAACGCGGATTGCTGGCGCACGAACCGGAGCAGGCGACCATTCTGGGTTTCGCGCCCGAGGATGCGGGCCCGAACGCCGACGCCCGGCTGGGGCGCTACGGACCTGCGGGTCGCGCGGAGCGCACCGCGCGCCTGCGGCAAGTCGTTGAGGCCATGAGCCCGTTCCGGATGACGCAGCTTAGTTCGGACCGGGCTCTGACGCGGGACCTGGTCCTGGAGCGCGCCGCTGGATGGCTCGATCTGGAGACCGCCTGCGGGCAGGGCCATCTCAGCCCCTGGGGCGTGATCTGGGGCTTCGAGCTCTATCCGGTCAGTCAGATATCCGGCCTCCACATCGGCGCGCCGAGCCTGCTCCTGAACCATCAGCCAGTGTCGAACGGCGCTGAGGCCGACGCCTACCTTTCGCGCCTCGCGGCCCTGGGCCCGGCGCTCGATGATGTGATCTCCGAGGTGGTCGCCGACGCCGCGGTTCGGCCGCCGCCGCGCCGGATCGTGGATGGCGCGATCGAGGTCATCGACGGTTTCCTCGCGACGCCGCCCGCAAGCCACCCGCTGGCCGCCGCGTTCCGCCTGAACCTCAATGCGGCCGGGCTCGACGCGAACGGCGTCCGCGCAGCGATGGCGGAAAGGCTGCTCGAAAGAGACGTTGGCCCAGCCTATCGTCGGCTGAAGGCCGCGCTCGTCACGATACGCCCGCAGTCGGGAGAGGCTCTCGGTCTCGCCACCCGCCCGGACGGGCGCGACCTCTACAGCAGGTTCCTGTGGATGCAGGCCGACACCCGCCTGTCGGCCGCCGAGATCCATGCGCGCGGCCGCGCGGAGGTCGCGCGACTGAAGTCGCTGATGGAGGGGGCGCTCGCCGCGCAGGGGCTCAGCCGAGGCGGCATCCAAGCTCGACTCAAGGCGCTGTCTCAGCAGCCCGGCCAGCTCTACGCCGACAGCGATGTCGGCCGCGCCGCCCTGCTGGCCGACCTGGCGGACATGGTCGCCGCAGCCGAGGCGCGGATGCCTCGGGTGTTCGACCGCGCCTCCACCCGCCCACCTGAGATCCGTCGCATCCTGCCGTTCCTGGAGCCCTATGCCTCGGGCGGCGGCGGGCAACCGCCCTCGCTCGATGGCCGGCGCTCGGGAGTTTACGTCATCAACCTGAAGGAAATGGCCGACGTCGCCCGCTGGTCACTACCCTCCCTAACCTACCATGAGGCCACCCCCGGTCACATCTATGAGGGCGAGATCGCTATGTCCGCCGGTCATCCGGCGCTGCGCTTGTTTCTGGCGCGGTCCAACGGCTTCGCCGAAGGCTGGGCGATGTACGCCGAGAAGCTGGCCCAAGAGCTGGGGCTTTACGACGCCTATCCCGGCTCGGAGATCGGTCGACTGCAGTCGGAGCTCTTCCGGGCGGCGCGGCTCGTGGTCGATACCGGACTGCACGACCTCGGCTGGAGCTTCGAACAGGCTGTCGCCTACATGGTTTCAACCGGCGCCGCGTCGGTCGCGACCGCAAGACGCGAGGCCGTGCGCTACGCGGCATGGCCCGGCCAGGCGGTCGGCTACAAGTTGGGCATGATGGAAATCGAGGCGGCGCGCCGACGGGCCGAAGCGAGGCCGGGATTCGACCTCCGCAGGTTTCATCGGCGTCTGCTGGCCACCGGCGGACTGCCGGTGCATCGCTTGACGTCTCATCTCGACGCGGACGAAGTCTGAGGTGGCGGCGCCGCTGCGATACTCCGCCTGGCGGCTGCTCCGCGAGGGGCTGCGAGGGCAGACGGGATGGGCGCCCGCCTGGAGATCGCCGACTCCCAGGCCGCGCTACGATGTCGTCATCATCGGCGGCGGCGGACACGGCCTGGCGACCGCCTTTTACCTGGCGCGCGTCCACGGCGTCACAAACGTGGCGGTGCTGGAGAAGGGTTGGATCGGCGGCGGCAACAGCGGGCGCAACACCACCATCATCCGGTCCGACTACTACTACCCTCAGAGCATCGCCCTCTACGGGCTGGCCCTCGACCTCTACGAAAAGCTGTCGAACGAGCTCAACTACAACATCATGTTCAGTCAGCGCGGCATGGTCGTGACCGGCCACAGCCGCCACGACATGGAGGCGATCGCACGCCTGACCGGCGCTATGCGGCTTCAGGGCGTCGATGTGCGCATGTTGGATCGCGCCGACGTTCGGGATCGAGTCCCGGTGCTCGACTGTAGTCCGCAAGCGCGGTTTCCGGTCTGGGGCGGTTACGTTCAGGAGCGCGCCGGCACGGCCCGGCATGATGCGGTGGTTTGGGGCTACGCCCGCGCCGCGGACGCTCTGGGCGTCGATATCATCCAGAACTGCGAGGTGACCGGCATCGAGACCGGCGCCGGCGGCGTGTTTAACGCGGTGCAGACCAACCTCGGCAGGATCGGCGCGGAGAAAGCGGCCCTAGTTGTGGCTGGTAATTCGAGCCGCCTTGCGGACATGGCCGGTTTTCGACTGCCAATCTTAAGTTATGGTCTTCAGGCCTTCGTTACCGAGCCCGTCAAGCCGGTGCTCGATGTGGTCAGCCGGTCGCTCGCAACGGGCCTCTACATAAGCCAATCCGACAAGGGCGGCCTCGTCTTCGGCGGGGCGCTCGATCTGTATCCGTCCTATGCCCAGCGGGGCAACCTGCCCACCGCCGCGCGCGTGATCGGCGCCGTGGCCGAACAGTACCCGTCGTTCGGTCCTATCCGCCTGCTGCGCCAGTGGTCGGGCGTCGTTGATGTCGTCCACGATTCCAGCCCGATCCTGGGCGAATCTCCTGTCCCGGGCCTGTACCTGAACTGCGGCTGGGGCACAGGGGGGTTCAAGGCGATCCCCGCGGGCGGCGCGCTCCTCGCCCATCACCTCGCTACGGGCGCCCCGCACCCGATCGCCGCGCCGTTCGCACTCAACCGGTTCGCGACCGGCGCTCTGATCGATGAAGCCGCAGGAGCGGGCATTGCACACTGAGGAGGGATAGGATGCTACGTATCGATTGTCCCTGGTGCGGTCCGCGCGACGAGACGGAGTTTCGCTGCGGCGGCGAACTCGCGCCTGTACGACCTGAACCCTTTGACAGGGTGGACGCTGCAACCTGGCGCGATCACCTGTTTGTCCGGGCGAACACCTGCGGTCCGCATGCTGAGCGCTGGCTGCACGTCTATGGCTGTCGCCGATGGTTCTCAGTCTTTCGCGATACGAGAACCCACGTAATCGCGGCCACAGGCCCGCTCGACCTGCCTCCGGCGTCAGTCGTGTCATCGTGACCGGCGAGCGCGTCGCCGCCGGCGGTGACATCGACCGGAATCGTCCGCTGCGCTTCCGCTTTGACGGGCGGCAGTATGGCGGCTTTGCTGGCGACTCCCTGGCGTCTGCGCTGCTCGCGAACGGCGTCGGCGTCGTCGGCCGCTCGTTCAAGCTTCACAGGCCGCGCGGCCTGCTCGCTGCAGGCGTTGAAGAGCCGAATGCGATTGTCACCGTCGGGCGCGGCCCGGGTGCAGGGGTCAACCTGCGGGCGACCGAGGTCGAACTGTTCGATGGGCTCGATGCGCGCGCCGTAAACTGCTGGCCGAGCGCCCGCTTCGATGTGGCGGCGATCAACGGTCTCGCCTCCAGGTTCCTTGCGGCGGGCTTCTACTACAAGACCTTCATGTGGCCCCATTGGCGGCTGTTCGAGCCTGCGATCCGAAGAGCGGCGGGCCTCGGCCGCCCGACGCGAGAACCGGACCCCGTCCGTCATGATGAACTTAATGCCCACTGCGAGGTGCTGGTGGTCGGCGCGGGAGTTGCTGGCCTTGCTGCCGCAAGGGCGGCTGCGCGGACAGGCGTCCGGATCATCCTGGCCGAACAGTCTCCCCGCGTTGGCGGGGCGCTGAGATGGCGCGATGCGCGGATTGAGGGAACCCCCGGAAAAGCTTGGGCCGATCAGGTCGCAGAAGACTTGGCCAACATGCCGGATGTCCGTGTTCTGACTCGGACCACAGCCGTCGGCTACTTCGACCACAACACACTGGCCCTGGTGCAGCGGCCCAGCCCCGGCGAATCACAGTCAGGGCTGCGCCTGTGGCGTGTACGGGCCGCGCAGGTGGTGTTGGCGACCGGCGCGCTGGAACGACCGCTGGTGTTCCCCGGCAATGATCGTCCCGGTGTCATGCTGGCCTCGGCGGTCCGCCGATACCTGTTCGAGTTTGGAGTCCGCGCCGGTCATCGGCTTGTGGTGTTTACGCGTCACGACGACGCCTACGACCTCGTGGAGCCCTGGCTTGCCGCCGGCGGCGAGGTGGCGATGCTGGTCGATGCGCGGGTCAACGGACCTGCAGATCGGATCGCACGGTTGCGGGACCTGGGCATCGAGGTTCGATTGGGTGCATCAGTGACATGCACGCGGGGCACGCCGATCCTGAGCGCCGTAGATGTACAGTCCTGCGACGGTGGCTCCCAGCGGATCCGGGCCGACGTCCTCGCGATGTCTGGCGGCTGGAACCCGGCGCTCGACCTGTTTCGCCAGTCGGGCGGCAAGGCCATCTGGGATCCCCGGATTGAGGCCTTTCGACCCCTTATGTCCGTGCAAGCCGAGCGAAGCTGCGGCGCAGCTGCGGGGACTCTCGACCTCTCGACAGCGGTAGCCGATGGCGAAGCAGCCGGGAGCGAGGCGGCGAGCGGAGCCCCGCAGCGGTCGCCATGCGCCCCCGCGGTCGACTCGGAACGGCGACCCGCGTGGCAGGTCGATGCGCCGGGCAAGGCGTTCGTCGATTTCCAGAATGACGTGACGGCGGCCGACATCGCTCTGGCGACGAGGGAAAACTTTGTCTCGGTAGAACACCTGAAGCGCTACACGACGCTCGGCATGGCGGTCGATCAGGGCAAGACCTCCGGTGTCAACGGGCTCGCAATCCTCGGCGAGCTTACCGGCCGCGAGATCGCTCAGGTAGGAACGACCAGCGCACGCTTCCCCTATACGCCAGTAGACCTGGGCGCGTTCGCGGGACTTGCGCGTGGCGAGCTCTTCCGGCCCCGCCGCCACATGCCCGCGCATGGCTGGCACGTCGCCCGCGGGGCGGTGTTCGAGGAGTATGGCGGCTGGACGCGGCCGTCATCCTATCCTCGTGAGGGCGAGACCACCCTCGCAGCCGAACAGCGCGAAGCCCTAGCTGTGCGACAGGCAGCCGGCCTGTTCGATGGCTCGCCCCTCGGCAAGATTGAAGTGGTCGGTCCGGACGCGCCACGATTTCTCGACCTCATCTATGCGAACGTGATGTCCAACCTGAAGGTCGGCCGCGCCCGCTACGGTCTTATGCTCAACGATCACGGTGTGATCCTTGACGATGGGGTCACGGCGCGCCTGGCGGAGGATAGATTCCTGGTCGGCACGACAGGCGCCGGCGCCAGCCGGATCGCCGAATGGCTGGAGGAATGGCTGCAATGCGAGTGGCCGCAACTTCGGGTCCTGACGGCGCCCGTGACGACCGCCTGGGGTGTCGCGACCCTCAGTGGCCCGAAGGCGCGCCAGATCCTCAGAGCGGTCGGATCCGACATTGATCTCGCCGCCGAGTCGTTTCCGCACATGGCGTTTCGCGAGGGCCGCGTGGCCGACATTCCGGCTCGGGTTTTCCGCGTGAGCTACACCGGCGACCTCTCCTTCGAGATCAACGTTCCGGCGGATCGGACCGAGGAACTCTGGAACCGGCTCATGGCGGTCGGCGCGCCATCCGGGCTGGAACCTGTCGGCCTCGACGCCTGGATGCTGCTTCGAACCGAAAAGGGCTATTTGCACTTGGGTGGCGACACGGATGGGACCACCAACGCGCTCGACGTCGGCTGGGGTCACATTCTGAAGCGAAAAACCGACTTCATCGGTCGCCGATCCCTCATCCGCCGAGAGGATCAAAGGGGCGACCGCTTCCAGTTTGTGGGGCTGGAGCCTGATGACCTTACCCGGCCTCTGCCCGTCGGCGCGCACTTGCGAACCCCCGGTGAGGTTATGAATGGGCCCACCGAGGGCTACGTCACGTCGTCGGGATTCAGTCCGCACCTTGCGCGCGCAGTATCGCTCGGCATGGTGCGCGGCGGTCGCAGTCGGCTTGGCGAACGAGTCCAGGTCGTTACGGAGCAGGGGTTGAGATACGCCAAGATCGCCTCGCCTGGGGTGTTCGATCCTTCGGGCGCGCGGCTCAATGCTTGAACCCCAGATCCCGGCCTGGCGTTTCGAGGGCGACGTTGTTCGGATCTCGGAGACGCGTCCGCCGGTCGTCGTTCTGCGCACGCTGTCGGTCGATGCCGACCTAATCGCGCGTTTAGGCACGGCGGCGGGGTTCGAATGGCCCGCGACTCCAAACACGGCCCGGCTGGGGGTCCATTGGACCGGTCCCTCTGAATGGACGCTCGTCGGTGACGCCGCGGTGCACACCAGGGCCATCTGCGGCGCGGCTCTCGACAATGTTTTCCACCACTTGGCCGACGTAGGGCCAGGACGCCGACAATGGGAGATCACCGGCCCCGGCGCCGCAGACCTGATGGCGCGCGGTTGTGGACTCGATCTCCACCCGAGGTCGTTCGGCGCTGAGGCCTGCGCTCAGACCCTGTTCGCTGATACGCCCGCACTCCTGGCCCGGGCATCTGACGGGGCGTTTCGGATTTTCGCTGGCGCCGATGTTGCGGGACACCTGCGAGCCTGGTTTCAGGCGGCTGGCCAAAGGGGCTAGCTGCGTCCCTAGGCGGCGAATGATGAACGACCAGGGCGAAGGTGCCACGTCGGCTTGGCAGGCGTCCCGGGCCGACTTTTCACGCGAATGGACCACGGATTGCTTGAAAGAGTCCGCCGGGCCGGAGACGCGTCACCCCGCGACTGCACCCACGACCATTCATTTTTTCCGAGAGATCCGGCCGCGACGGCGTGACCCGCCGCGCGCCGCCCTATGACTTGGGCTCGGGATAGCGGATGCGGGGCTTGAGGTTTTCGATCACGGCGCGGGCGTCGAAGGCCTGGGGGTCGCCCTCGGCCTTGGGGCCCTTGAACATCAAGATCTCGGCCGCGGCTTCGTAGCGCTCGATGGTGCGCACATCGACGCGGTCGTTCCAGAAGGGGTCGCCCCAGAAGGGATCCCAGCCGCGCCAGCCATAGCCGCGGCCATAGAACCGCCAGGACGGCCGCCAGAGGCCATAGACCCCGTACCAGGGCCGGTAGAAGGGATCGGAATCGACGACGGTTCGCACCTTCTTGTCGGTGTCGCGGTCGGCGACCTTGAAGCCGTCATAGCCGTTCAGGACGGTGAGCTCGGCGGCGCGGAACAGCAGATAGCCCTCGACCGTCTCGCGGTCGGTGAGCGAGTTGCCGGCGAAGGTGATGCGGAAGCGATCCGCCTCGACGCGGCTCTCCGACCAGCCGCCGGTGGTGGTCCCGCTCCTCTGCAGCGGCTGATAGGGCGTAGCGGTGGCGCAGGCCGCAAGGACAGCCGAGAGGGCGCCCACGACGATCAGCGCGCGGAGCCGGGCGGTCCTGTAGAATTCGGGCACGGTCTTCCTGGACATGGTCAGGTCTCGTACTGGATCGTCCCCCGACAGGGGATGTAGGCCGCCCCGCCCCGCCCGGCAATCGCTCGCTTGATCAAAGGCCGCCGGTCGCCGCCAGAAACACCAGCCGGCCGAGCGCGCCGAACAGCAGCACGGCGACCGCGAGCGCCTGGATCATGAAGCCCGTGCTGCGCTTGCCCGCGTCGGCCACATAGCCGAGCTGATAGACAACCCGACCGATGATCCAGACCAGGCCGACGGCGGCCGCGACCTGGGCGCTCCAATAGATGGCGAACAGCCAGAGCGGCGCGAGGAACAGCGGCAGCCATTCCAGCGTGTTGTAGTGGGCGCGGATCGTTCGCTCGAGCACGGGATCGCCGGTCATGGCCGGGGCGGCGATGCCGCTCTTGGCGCGCGCGCGGCCGACCTGCAGGCCCATCCAGAAATACGCCAGCAGCGCCAGCAGGCTGACGATGGCGACATAGCCGTAGTCTTGCATCTGTTTCTTCTCCCTCGCGCCCGATCCGGGCGGGGAGAGCTTGGCACCTTACGACGCGCGGGGGAATGGGGCGCGGAGCTCAGGCCCGGCCGGATTCCATCTCGCGCGCATCCTGGTCGGCGTACTGGCCGCCCTTGCGGTAGCGATAGAGGTAGGTGGGGAGCACCGACTCCAGCGCGGTGGGCGTGACGCCCAGGTCCGCCAGACCCGGGTGCTCGCCGCCGGCCACATTGTCGGTCTTCAGCAGTTCCACCTGATCGGCGGTGATCGGCGGCGGCAGCAGGCCGCCGACGAGATCAAAGGCCTTGCCCATGGCCGAGGCGACCGGGAAGGGCAGCGGCAGCAGCAGCCGACGCTGACCGGTCTCGGCCAGCATCAGGTCCATCAGCTCGCGGAAGCTGTAGGTCGTGGCGCCGCCGAGCTCGTAGGTCTGTCCCGCGCAGGCGGGGTCGGCGACCATGCGGGCCAGCGCCTTGCCGAGATCGCCGATGAAGATCGGCTGGAAGCGCGTGGCGCCGCCGCCGATCAGGGGCAGCGCGGGGCTGAACTGGGCCATGGCGGCGAAGCGGTTGAAGAAGCCGTCCTCCTGACCGAATACGATGGACGGCCGGGCGATCACCGCGGCGGGATCGACGTCGCGGACGGCGACCTCGCCCTCGGCCTTGGTGCGGGCGTAGCGTGAGGTGGAGGTCGCGCTCGCGCCCAGAGCCGACATCTGCACGATGCGGGATGCGCCGGCCGCCTTGGCCGCCTCGGCGATCGTGCGGGCGCCGTCCACATGCACGGCGGCGAAGGTCTGGCGGCCGGTCTCGCGCAGCAGGCCGACGAGGTTGAGCGACGCCTGGGCGCCTTCCAGCGCGCGGGCCACGGAGTCGGCGTCGCGCAGGTTGGCCTGGACGATGTCCACCTGGCCCACATCGCCCATCAGCCGCATCCGGTAGGCGAGGCTGGGGTTGCGCACCGCCACCCGAACCCGCCAACCGGCGCGGGCCAGTTCGCGCACGGTCTGGGTCCCGACGAAGCCGGATCCGCCGAAGACGGTGACCAGGGTCTGCATGGCGGCGCGGCCGCTCCTTCTAGGTGAGTCCGGAGGATGCGCCGGGCTTAGACGATGCGCCGCCGAGCCGCAATCGCTGCGCCCCCCGGCGCGATCGCTCAGGGACCACGAAACCCCGCTGTCGATGGGACAATCCCGGTGAGAACTGAGCCGCGATCGCCGCGCCCTGGACTTCGCATTGCGGCAAGACCGGGCCGCCGTTAGGTTGCGCGCCTTTTCTTGCCCCGGTCCTCATCCCATGACGCTCGCCTTTGACGATATCCTCGCGGCCCAGGAACGGCTGCGCGGACACATCGAGCGCACGCCCTGCCGTCGGTCGCGGACGCTGAGCGAGATCACCGGCGCCGAGGTGTGGGTGAAGTTCGAGAACCTGCAGTTCACCGCCGCCTACAAGGAGCGCGGGGCGCTCAACAAACTGCTGCTCCTGGATGAGGCCGTGCGCGCCCGCGGCGTGATCGCCGCCTCGGCCGGCAATCATAGCCAGGGTCTGGCCTATCACGCCGCCCGCCTGGGCATCCCGGTGACCATCGTGATGCCCAAGGCCACACCGTTCGTGAAGGTGCAGCAGACCCGCGCCCACGGCGCCGAGGTGGTGATCGACGGCGACGGCTATGACGAGGCCTCGGCCACGGCCAACCGGCTCTGCGAGGAGCGGGGCCTGACCTTCGTGCATCCGTTCAATGATCTCGACGTCATGGCCGGCCAGGGCACGGTGGCGCTGGAGATGCTGGAGGACGTGCCGGATCTCGAGGTGCTGCCGATCCCGATCGGCGGCGGCGGGCTGATCGCCGGCATGGCGACCGCCGCCAAGCACGTGAAGAAGGACATCCAGGTCATCGGCCTGGAGCCGGCGATGTTTCCCTCGTTCACCGCCAAGATGCGCGGCGTGCGGACGGCGCAGAACGTCGGGGCCTCGACCATTGCGGAAGGCATCGCCGTGAAGGCCGTGGGGGAGACCAGCTACGCCATCGCCCGGCCGCTCCTCGACGAGGTCCTGCTGATCGAGGAACCCTATTTCGAGCGGGGCATCGCGCTCTACTGCAATGTCGAGAAGACGGTGGTGGAGGGTGCGGGCGCAGCCGCCCTCGCCGGTCTGCTGGCCTATCCCGAACGGTTCCGAGGCAAGAAGTGCGGCCTGGTGATCACCGGCGGCAACATCGACACGCGCCTCCTCGCCTCCGTGCTCACCCGCGAGCTGGTGCGCGAGAGCCGCATCGTCTCGCTCCGGATCATCGGTGACGACCGGCCGGGCCTGCTGGCCAATGTCTCGGCGACCATCGGCCTGATGGGGGCCAACATCATCGAGGTCGCGCACAACCGTCTGGCGCTGGACGTTCCGGCCAAGGGTGCGGAATTCGACGTGATGATCGAGACCCGGGACGCCCAGCACACCCGGGAAGTGATGGACGCCCTGCGCGAGCGCGGCTACCCGCCGCGGGTTGTCTGATCGTGCATGGGTTGAGCTTCAGCGTCGACGATCAGCGTCATCCCCCGGCCTGTCCGGGGGATCCATCGGACTCGGCGCTGATTACGGCTCTGGGCTCCGACGCTGCGGGCCGCTTCCGGCGGCGGGCTCTATGGGCGGCGCGGACAAGCCGGGCCAAGACGAACAAGGTTGGGTTGTGATGCACATTCGTCGTTTTGCTTTCCTGGCTATCGCAGCCCTGGCGCTCGCCGCCTGCCAACCGAAACCCGCTGCGGAACCCGGCAAGCCCGGCGAGGCCTCGGCCGAGAGCAAGGCGTTCATGACCAAGGCGATCAAGGACGAAGGCCTGACCGCCCTGCCCTCGGGCCTGGCCTACAAGGTGGTGCGCAGCGGCGCCGCGACGGGCTTGAAGCCCCAGCTGACCGACGAGGTGAAGGTCCACTACGAGGGCAAGCTGCCGGACGGCCAGGTGTTCGACTCCTCCTACGAGCGCGGCGCGCCGGCGGCCATGCCGCTGCGCGGGCTGATCCCCGGCTGGCAGGAGGCGCTGCAGCTGATGCGTCCGGGCGACGAGTGGATCCTCTATGTGCCGTCGAACCTGGGCTATGGCGACCAGGGCGCGGGCCAGATCCCGCCGGGCGCCCCGCTGATCTTCCGGATCGAACTGATCGACGTGCTGCCGGGACCGGGTCGGATTCAGCAGGGCTAGAGCGCGTTCGGCGAAAGTGGAAACCGGTTTCGCCGCAAGAACGCGCTCCAATTCAAAGAGATCGAGCCTGTTCGACCGGCCTTGATGGTTCCATCAAGGCCGGACAGGCTCTAGAGCGCGTTCGGCGAAAGTGGAAACCGGTTTCGCCGCAAGAACGCGCTCCAATTCAAAGAGATCGAACAGGCTCTAGGGCTCGGCCCGGCGCGCGGTCGCGGCGCGGGCGGCGCCGCCTTCTGAAAGCTCGCCCGACCAGCCGGCCGGGGCCGGGCGGAGCGCCAGGGTCGTACGTCCGAAGCGGAGCGTGACGACCTCGCCTTCGCGCCCGGCGCCCAGCAGGAATCCGGACGCGTTGAGCGCGCCGGGGCGGCGCAGGTCTCGCCACGCGCCGTCGACCACGCCGCCGCGGTCAGTCAGTCGAAGCACGTAAAGATCAACCCCGTCGGCTGAGACGACCCAGCCGCCGTCCAGCGGGCCCTGATAGGCGCGCACCGCGCCGGCCGAGGCCTTGAGGCGCGCGTCATAGGCCGCCTCCTCCGGGGTCGGCTGGACCAGCAGGGCGAGGGCGAGGGCGATCATCCGGCCTCGCGCCCGGCGATGGCGTCCGCGACCGCCAGCAGCCGCCTCGCCTGTTCGTAGTGCAGACGCTCGACCATCCGGCCGTCGATCTTCATCACGCCGACGCCCTGCGCCTCGGGCGCCTCGAAGGCGGCGGCCACCGAACGGGCCGCGGCGACGGCGGCGGGATCGGGGGAGAAGGCGAGGTTGGCGGCCTCGATCTGGCCGGGGTGGATCAGGGTCTTGCCGTCGAAGCCGAAGGCCGCGCCTTGCGCCGCCTGCGCGGCCAGGCCCTCGGCGTCGGCGATGTCGTTGTAGACGCCGTCGAGGATCACGAGGCCATGCGCCCGGGCGGCCATGACCGAGAGACTGAGCGCCGTGATCAGCGGTTCACGACCGACGGTGAGCGCGCAGCGCATTTCCTTGACGAGGTCGTTGGCGCCGATGACCCAGGCGGTGACGCCGGCGCCCGCCGAGGCCGCCGCCAGGGTCTCCAGGCGGAAGATCGCCGCGCAGGTCTCGATCATCGCCCAAAGCGGGACATCCGCCGGCAGCCGCGCCCGCGCCGCGGCGAAGTCGCCGGGCGTCGACACCTTGGGGATCAGGACGGCGTCGGCCCGCGCCGCCCCGGCGGCGGCGAGGTCAGCCTCGCCCCAGGGCGTGTCCAGCCCGTTGACCCGGATCACCACCTCGCGCCCGCCGAAGCCACCCTCAGCGACGGCGGCGACGGCGCCGTCACGGGCGGCGGCCTTGGCGTCCGGAGCGACGGCGTCCTCCAGGTCGAGGATCACCGTGTCGCAAGGAAGCGTGCGGGCCTTGTCGATGGCGCGCGCATTGGACGCGGGCAGATAGAGGACGCTGCGGCGCGGACGATCGGCGGGTTTCATCGGGGTCTCGGCATCGGGCGGCTTGGCGTAGGGCGATCCTAGAGCATCGTCCGAAAAGTGCGACGCGGTTTTCGGTCGAACCATGCTCTAAGCTTTTGAATTCCCGCCTTTCATCTCAAACCGGTTCCGATTTGAGAAGAAGGGCCAGGGCGTTTAGAGTGGGAGCATGGCCACACGCCCGCTCCGTTATGACGCCTCCGCCCGCAATGTGATGGGCGGCGAACTGGTTCCCTGTTCACTGGACCCGGTGACCGGATTCTTCCGCAACGGCTGTTGCGAGACCGGACCGCATGATCTGGGACTGCACACGGTCTGCGCGGTGATGACCGCCGAGTTCCTCGCCTTCTCGGCCCGCATGGGCAACGACCTCTCCACCCCGCACCCGGACCTGGCGTTTCCAGGCCTCAAGCCTGGCGACCGCTGGTGCCTCTGCGCGCCGCGCTGGAAGGAGGCGCTGGACGCCGGCGCCGCGCCGGCGGTGGTGCTCGAAGCGACCCACGAGGAAACGCTCGCCATCGTGCCGCTCGGCATCCTCAAGGATCACGCGGTCGAAGCTTAGGGGACATTTGTTCAACCACGTCGGCCCTGGGCCGGCCTGACAGTCCGCCGGGCGTTTTGGAGGCTAAGATGTCGTGGGTCGAAGATCGGCTGGAAATCCTCAATCTGATCGCACGCTACTCGCACGCGGCGGATGATGGATCGCCCGAGGACTACGCCGCATGCTTCACGCCGGACGGCGAGTTTCATGGCCGGGTCGGCATGCCGGACGAGGTGAAGATCGTCGGCCAGAGCGCGCTGCTGAAGTTCGCCGGGGCGGCGGCCGCCCGGCGCGGCGCGGTGCAGAACAGGCACATCCAGACCAATACGATGATCGTCGAGCAGACCGAGACCACGGCGCACGCCAAGACCTACCTGCTGGTGATGCAGACCCGCGGCGCCAATCCGCCGGAGCCTGGCCTGACCAGCGTCTATGACGATCAGTTGGTGAAGACCGACAATGGCTGGCGCATCCGGATCCGGCGCGCTCTGCCGGATCGCAAGGGCGTGCTGCGGCCGCCCGTGGCGGAGGCCAAGCCATGAGCGGCCGGCGGTTCGACGGCAAGACGGTGGTCATCACCGGCGGCGCCAGCGGCATCGGACGGGCCTGTGCGCTGGCGTTCGGCGCCGAAGGCGCGTCGATCGTGATCGCCGACATCAACGATCCGCGGCTGGCCGAGGTCAGGGCCGAGTTGGAGGCGCTGGGCGTCCCTGTCCTGGCGGTGCGTTGCGACGTTTCGCGCGATGAGGATGTCGATGCGCTGGCGGCGCAGGCGGAGGCCCGGTTCGGTCAGGTCGACGTGCTGATGAACAATGCCGGGGTCATGCTGCGCGGCCCGCCCGAAGCGATGCCGATCGCGGACTGGGAGTGGATCTTCGGCATCAACTTCTTCGGACCGCTGCGTGGGGTTCGCGCCTTTCTGCCGGCCATGATCGCGCGCGGCTCCGGCCACATCGTCAACACCGCCTCCATCGGCGGCCTGATCGGCGGTCGCTGGCACAGCGCCGGCTACAGCGCCTCGAAGTTCGCCCTGGTCGGCCTCTCCGAGACGCTCTGCCTCTATCTCAAGCCCAAGGGCGTCGGCGTGTCCGTGCTGTGTCCAGGCGGCGTGACGACCAACCTGCCCGAGCAGTTCCGCCTCTCGTCGGTGGTGACCGACCCCGCACCCTACGACATGGACGAGACCTTCGGTCCCGGCGCCACAACCCCGGAGGCGGTCGCCGCGCTGGTGCTCGACGCGGTCGAAGCCGACCAGTTCCTGATCCTCACCGATCCCAGTCACCAGCCGCTTCTGGCCCGCAAGGCCGCAGATCCTCAGGGCTACATCAACCTGCGCACCCGCGCGGGCGGCGCCAGGCGGGCCTGACGCCGTGACGTACGCCCCGGAGCCGGGCGAGCGGCCGTCTCCAGGCGGCGTCGCCGCCGCATGGGCGGCGATGGGCGGGGGAGGTGACGCCGGCCTCCGCGCCCTCTAGAACCCGGCTCCATGTCGGAACCCAAACGCGGCTGGTTCGCGCGCCTCACCGAGGGGCTCTCCAAATCCTCCAAACAGATGGGCGATCAGATCGCCCAGGTGTTCACGGCGAAGGCGCCGCTGGACCAGGCGCGGCTGGACGAGCTGGAGGAGATGCTGATCGAAGCTGATCTCGGCCCGCACTCGGCGGCGCGCATTGTCGAGCGCTTCGCGGCCGAGAAATTCGGCAAGGACGTGGACGAGGCGGAGATCCGCGAGACGCTGGCGGGGGCGATCGGCGAAGAGCTGGCGGGTCGCCAGGGCGTGTTCGATCCGCTGGCCGGGCCAAAGCCCAACGTGGTGCTGTTCATCGGCGTCAACGGTTCGGGCAAGACCACCACGCTGGGCAAGATCGCCGCCGACCTGACCCGGCGCGGCGCCAAGGTGCTGGTGGTGGCGGGAGACACCTTCCGCGCGGCGGCGGTGGAGCAGTTGAAGATCTGGGCGGATCGCGCGGGCGCCGACTTCCTGGGCCGGCCGACGGGCTCGGATGCGGCGGGCCTGGTGTTCGACGCCGTGAAGGACGCGGCCGCCAAGGGCTATGACGTGGTGCTGGTCGACACCGCCGGGCGGTTGCAGAACAAGCAGGGGCTGATGGACGAGCTCCTGAAGATCATCCGCGTGCTGAAGAAGCTTGACCCCGGCGCGCCGCACGAGGTGCTGCTGGTGCTGGACGCCACGGTGGGGCGCAATGCGCTGGCCCAGGAAAACATCTTCGGCAACCAGATCGGCGTCACCGGCATCGTCATGACCAAGCTGGACGGTACGGCGCGCGGCGGCGTGCTTGTGCCGGTGGCCCAGGCGTCGGACAGTCCGATCAAGCTGGTCGGCGTCGGCGAGGGGATCGACGACCTGCAACCCTTTGACGCGCGCGCCTTCGCCCGCTCGCTCGTCGGCCTCGAGGAGTCCCACCGATGAGCGACAAGAAGAGCCCGCGCTGGGTGCGCCCGTTCGTGGACTATGCGCCGCTGGTCGCATTCCTCGCCGTCTATCTGATGACCCGCAGCCTGCAGCAGGCGACCTGGGGCCTGGTGGCCGGTTCGGCCGCCGCCCTGGCGGTGGCCTTCGCGGTAGAGAAGCGCATCGCGCCCCTGCCGCTGCTGGCGGGCGGCGCGGGCCTGCTGTTTGGCCTGGCCTCGCTGTTCTTCAACGACCCGCGCATCCTGAAAATCAAGCCGACGATCATGAACGGCCTGTTCGGCAGCCTCATGCTGATCGGCATCCTGGTGCGCAAGGACCCGCTGAAGCTGGTGCTGGGCGACGCGATCCGGCTGCCGGCCGAGGTCTGGCGGCGGCTGACGATCAACTACATGCTGTTCTTCTTCGCCCTGGCGGGTCTCAACGAGTTGGTCTGGCGCACGCAGTCGGACGATGTCTGGGTGGTGTTCCGCTTCCCCGGCCTGATGATCCTGACGGTGATCTTCACCCTGGCGCACACGCCGCTGTTCATGAAGGCGCAGGCGCCGGACGACCGGACCTAGGGCGTCTTCAGACCCGAATGTCGATGATCGAGCCCGGGCGAAGGATCTTGGCCGGGGGTTCGGCGCCGACGGCGACCCGAGGAGCCGGCGCCGCCGTGGGAGCCGCGGCCGCAGGGGCGGCGGCCGTCTCGGCGGCCGTCGCGGCGGTCTTGCCGGCAAGGGCGGCGAAGAAGGCGCGCTGGGCCGCCATCTTACCCGCGTCTGGCGTGACGGCGGGGTTGGGCGCCTGCGGGAAGGGGGTGGTCCGGATGGTGGTCACGAGCGCGCCGAACATGGTTAACGGAAACCCGTCCTAAGTGGGGTCCGTCCCCTCAACGCCGGGTTAATGATAGCCGGGATCGTTGCGCTTCACGTCCTCATAGCGGCGGCGCCAGTGACGGGCCTGGGCGAGGATCCAGGCGGTCATCACGCCGAACACCAGGGCGGTGATGGCGAAGGCCGGGACGATGAACTCGGCGTACTTTCCCAGCATGGTCAGGCCCGGGCCGCGCGCAGCGCCGCCGCCTCGGCCCGACGGCGCCAGACCTCAACGCGGATGGCGACCAGCCAGAGAGAGCCGAAGGCCGCCATGTAGGCCAGCGCCATGATCAGCAGCGGCCAGAGATAGACCGGCGCCAATGACGGACCCTCGGCGCGGAACACCGCCGCGCCCTGGTGCAGGGTGTTCCACCAGTCGACGCTGAACTTCACCACCGGCAGGTTGATGGCGCCCACCAGCGCCAGGATCGCACCGGCCCGGGCGGCGCGAGTCTCATCGTCCAGCGAGGCGCGGAGCGCGATGTAGGCCACATAGATCAGGAACATGACCAGGACCGAGGTCAGCCGCGCGTCCCAGACCCAGTAGGTTCCCCACATCGGCCGGCCCCAGAGCGCGCCGGTGACCAGGGCCATGAGCGTGAAGGCCGCGCCCAGCGGGGCCGCCGCGCGGGCGGCGGCGTCGGCCAGGGCATGGCGGAAGATCAGCGACAGGAAGCTCGCCACCGCCAGGCAGACATAGACGAACATCGACATCCAGGCGGCCGGCACATGGATGAAGAGAATCCGCACCGTCTGGCCCTGCTGGTAGTCGTCCGGCGCGGTGAAGCCGTAATAGAGGCCGATCGCCCCCAGCACGACCGCGATCCCGCCGAACAGCGGGGCCGCCCAGCGGGAGAACGCCATGAAGCGATCCGGATTGGACAGGAAGGCGGTCGCCCAGCTCATGCCAGGGGCATAAGGTCGGAGACGTCCGCCCGCAAGCTCAAGACCTCAGGATCACGACCTTGGCGGCGCCGGCCGCGGCGGCGACTCGGGCGGCGGGCCCATCCGATGGACAATCCGCATTGGCATTGGCCCGTGGTCCGGCCTTGCGAGCATCAGCATCGGCATGGCGTCGAACACCTTTTTCTGCCGGGCGTCGAGTTGATCATAGAAGGCGCGGGTAGCCGCGATGCGCTGGCGCATTTCGGCCTGGCGCTTGGCCATCTTGGCCTCCATTTCGGCCAGCCGTTCGGGCGTCGCCCGGGGCTCTTCCCGCCGGTCCACGCGCTTCATCTCGCCCCGCTCGCGAGGCGGCCCGGCCGACTCCACATAGGCCTTGAGCGCGCCCTCCTGTTCGGGACGAAGTTGCAGCAGCGTGCGGAGCTGTTCGGTCTTGTCGCGGCCCTGCATCATGATCATGCGGTGAGGTCCGCCAGCGCCCATCATCCGCGCGTCGGACGGGCCGCCGTCATGGCGATAGATTCGGACTTCCCGGCGCTCGGTGCGCGGCGTCTCAGACTTTGCGGCGTCGGCTTTCGGCTCGGGGGCCTTGGGCTCGGCCGCCAGGGCGACGCCGGATCCGGCATAGATCGAAAGTGCGGCCGCAGCGGCCCACATCGGCAGTCTGTTCATCATCTGGGTCTCTCCCGTTTTCCCGCTTGCGGCATCCAGCCGCCGGGTTGGGGCGGAAAAGGGGCGGCGCGGATTAAGGATTCTTCATGTGGGCGCGCCGCCGATCGCGGCCTCCAGCGCGGCCATGCGCCGTTCGTCGGCCGGGTGGGTCGAGATCACCTCCGGCGGCCTGGGGCGCCCCGCTGCGGCGGCGCTCATCCGCGCCCAGAAGCGGATCGCCCCGCGCGGATCGCGTCCGACCTCACGCATCAGGTCCACGCCGATCCGGTCGGCCTCAAGCTCGTGGTTGCGGGAATAGGGCAGCAGCACGCCATACACCGCACCCATGCCGAGCGCGCCGGCGATCTCGTCGGCGTACTGGCCCGCCTCGCCGGAGATCAGCAGCTGGACGATGGAGACGCCGGCGTTGACCGCCAGTTCCTGGCTGACCCGCTCCGCCGGGTGACGGGCGACGATGTGGCCCACCTCGTGGCCGAGCACCGAGGCCAGCTCATCGTCGTCACCGGCCAGCCGCATGAGGCCCGAGAAGACACCCACCCGGCCGTTGGGCAGGACGAAGGCGTTGAGCTCGGGGCTGTCCAGCACCGTGAACGACCAGTCGAGGTCGGTGCGGCCCGACGCTTCCACCAGCGGACGCCCGATGCGGGAAAGCCGGCCCTGGACGGTCGGGTCGGCGACGGGGCGGAACTTCGCGGCCATCTCGCGCCAGGAGGCGTCGGCCAGGCCCGCCAGTTGGGCGTCGTCGACCAGCACGAGCTGACGGCGACCGGTGGCCGCGTTCTCCGTGCAGGCGGCCGCCCCCAGGGCGGCCAGGCCCGCCAGAACGCCCCGCCGAGAGGCGCAGAGGCCGCACATCAGAGGATGAACTTCGAGAGGTCGGCGTTCCTGGAGAGCTCGCCGATCCGTTCGGTCACATAGGCCGCGTCGATCGTGACCGACTGGCCGGAGCGGTCGGCGGCGGTGAAGCTGATCTCCTCCATCACCTTCTCGAGCACGGTCTGGAGGCGCCGGGCGCCGATGTTCTCCACCGAGCCGTTCACCGCCACGGCCGCGTCGGCCAGGGCGTCGATGGCGTCCTCAGTGAAGCTGAGCGTCACGTTCTCGGTGGCCAGCAGCGCCTGATGCTGGCGGATCAGGTTGGCCTCGGGCTCGGTCAGGATGCGGCGCAGGTCCGAGCGGGTCAGCGGCTTCAGCTCCACCCGGATCGGCAGGCGGCCCTGGAGTTCCGGCAGAAGGTCCGACGGCTTGGCCACGTGGAACGCGCCGGAGGCGATGAACAGGATGTGGTCGGTCTTGACCGGGCCGTGCTTGGTCGAGACGGTGGTCCCCTCGATCAACGGCAACAGGTCGCGCTGAACGCCTTCGCGGGAAACGTCGGCGCCGGCGCGGTCCTGGCGGCTGGCGACCTTGTCGATCTCGTCCAGGAACACGATGCCCTGATTTTCGGCCAGGGACACGGCCTCCTGGGCCAGGGCGTCCTGGTCCACCAGCTTGTCGCTCTCCTCCGCGATCAGCGGCGCCCAGGCGCCCGCCACGGTGGTCTTGTGCGGTCGCGTGCGCCCGCCGAACGCCTTGCCGAGCATTTCGGAGAGATTGAGCATGCCCATGTTCGGCTGGCCCGGGATCTCCATCATCGGCATCGACGGCCCCGTCTCGGCCACCTGAAGTTCGATTTCCTTGTCGTCGAGTTCGCCGGCGCGCAGCTTCTTGCGGAAGCTTTCCCGCGCGGCCGTCGAGCCGGGACCGGTGAGGGCGTCGAGGATGCGCTCCTCGGCGGCGGCCTCGGCCTTGGCGCGGACGCCGACGCGACGCTTGTCCCGCACCATGGCGATGGCGCTTTCCACAAGGTCGCGGACGATCTGATCGACGTCGCGGCCGACATAGCCGACTTCGGTGAACTTGGTGGCCTCGACCTTGAGGAACGGCGCCTGGGCCAGCTTCGCCAGCCGCCGGGCGATCTCGGTCTTCCCCACGCCGGTGGGGCCGATCATCAGGATGTTCTTGGGCGTCACCTCGTCGCGCAGGTCCTCCGAAACGCGCCGGCGCCGCCAGCGGTTGCGCAGCGCCACGGCCACGGCGCGCTTGGCCTCGGCGTGGCCGACGATGAAGCGATCCAGCTCGGAAACGATCTCGCGGGGGGAAAACTCGGTCATGGGCGGGAGATAAGCCGTCGGCGGGCGCGTGGCGAGGGACCTACCCCCACGGCAGCTCCCGGATCTCCACCGTGCCGCCCGCCTCGAACACCGGATTGCCGGCCAGCAACTGCCTGGCTTCGGCGAGGTCCTTGGCGGTCACCCGAACGAAGCCGGAGATATGGGCGGTGGGCTCAGGCGCGTCGCCCGATTTCCTGACACACTCGCCGTCGCCGATGGCGCTGCCGCCCTGATAGACGCCCGCTTCGCGCAACCGCGTCAGGTAGGGATCCCAGTCGAGCCCGCCGTCGCCGGGTCCGTCGTCATGCATCAGGAGGATGAAGTGGGGCATCGGTTCTTGGCGTCCAGGGCGGCACGGCCCGCTTCCACCGCAGCCTCGAAGGCCAGCATGGCCGAAGCATGGCGCGCCGGATAATCCTTCACCAGCGCCAAAAGCGCCAGATCGGCGAATCGACCCTTCGGCGGGGGGCCGCCCGCCTTCAGCATGTCGCGGAACGCATCGCGCGCCGCCTCGATCTCATCAACCCGCGCGCCGACCGCGTGCGCGCCCAGCACCGAGGCCGCGGCCTGGCCGAGCGCGCAGGCCTTCACGTCCTGGGCGAAATCGGAAACCTGATCGCCATCGAGCACGAGGTCGACCACCACCCGGCTGCCGCACAGCCGCGCCACCTTCTCGGAGCTGGCGTCGGGCGTGGCGAGCCGGCCCAGCCTGGGCGTCTCAGCCGCCAGCCGCAGCACCTTGGCCGAGTAGAGCTCATCGATCATGCGCGATAGGTCGGCATCGGCGAGGGCGTTGTCAAACAATCCGGCCCGCTGTCCCGGATTCAGGGCCGCACCATCATCCGCTCCATGCCGCGGAAGAACGGCAGCTTCCGCCATTCCGGCGTCGCTTCGGGATCCGCGAGCTTGAGGTCCGGGAAGCGTTCGAACAGTCGGACCAGCGCCACCTGCGCCTCCAGTCGGGCCAGGGGCGCGCCGATGCAGATGTGCGCCCCGCCGCCGAACGCCAGATGCGGCCGGTGCTTGCGGCTGACATCGAACCGATGCGGGTCGTCATAAACCTCCGGGTCGCGGTTGGCCGCGCGGAGGATCACGCTGACCGCCTGTCCGGCGCGCATCGGGCAGCCGCCCATCTCCATTTCGTCCGAGGCGATGCGGCCGGTGATGTCGACGGGCGGGTCATAGCGCAGCACTTCTTCGACCACCGCATTGATGATGCCGGGGTCGGCCTTCAGCTTGGCCAGCTCGGCCGGATTCTGGATCAACAGCCGCACCGCATTGCCGATCAGGTCGGTCGTGGTGAGGTTCCCGCCGACCAGCAGGGCCTGCAGGTTGATGCGCAGCTCGTCGTCCGAAAGGTTGGCCCCGCCGGTCTGCAGGTTGACCATGTCGCTGATCAGGTCATCGCGCGGCGCCTGGCGGCGGTCGGCCATGGCCTGGGTGAAATAGGCGTTGAGCGCCAGGCTGCTGGTCTCCATCGCAGCGGTCTGTTCCGGCGTCCGGAACGGATTGAGTCCCTGGATGACCCCCTCGGACCAATCCCGAAAGTCCGTCAGCCTGTCGTGATCAACCCCCAGGATCGACGCGATGACGTCGATGGGGATCGGCACGCAGAACCGCGCCATCAGATCGAATTCCGCCTCGCCGGCCACGCTGTCGAGCGCCTCGGCGATGATCCGCTCGACCTCGGGCTTGAACTTCGCGACCCGGGCGTAGAGCGCCTGAGCCAGAGGCTGGCGGACCCGGGCGTGGTCGGGATCGTCCAGCATAAGGATGCTGGTGGTGCTGGTGCGGGGCAGCGAGGGGTCGGCGGCCTGAACGAACCGCCGCTGCATCACCGCGCCTTCTTCGGCGCGGATCGGATCGCGCCAGAGCTCGCGATTGTTCACCACGGCGCGGACGTCCGCATAGCGGGTGAGAACCAGACTGCCGGAGACCGGATCGCGATGGGCCGGGCAGCGGGCGCGCAGGTCGTCCAGCATGGCGTGCGGATCGACGCGGTAGGCCTCATTGAGCGGAGTCAGCTCGAAGATCGAGGGCAGAGGGCGTTCGGTCATGGCCGTTGTCCTTACAGGGCGATCCGCGCCGGCGCGCAGCCTCCGGGTCAACTTGGGGCGGTCCGCGGGCAAGGCAAGTGTTTGCTGTCGGATTGTGCGTCTACTGGCGCGCCATCTCGGCCTCGCCGACCGCTTCGTCGTCCAGAGTCTGGTCGTCATCCATGCTGACGGTGACCTTGCGCAGGTCGCCGGTGAAGGCGAAGGGCGCGGGGTAGTCCGCGACCGGGCTTCCGCGATCCAGGCCGATGTCGAGCCCGGACCAGGAGATCAGGGTCACGAATCCGGTGGTCGCCAGCCCCTCGCCCGCCGGCCGGCCGTCGATTGTCAGGGTGAAGGCGCGATTCAGGCCCTCCCCGGTGGCGCGCGAAACGACGCCAAGTCGGCGTGCGGCCGCGGGGACCGGCTGGTCCGAGCTCACCGTGGTCTTCTGCCCGCCGATGTTCAGCGTGTGATGCAGCCGGCCGCCCTTCAGATAGAGGGTGTAGCCGCTGGTGGCGTCGCCGTGCGCCAGCAGGACGCCCTCGTCTCCGCCCGTCAGGCGAACATCGGCCTCGATCCGATAGGTGCGGGCGCGCACATCCGGCGCCACGTCGGTCGGCAGGTGGCCCATGCCCTTGTGGAACACGAAGCGCCGCCGGGCGCCGTGAAACCGGGCCGAGTTCTCCGCGAAGCGGGGCCCGAACCGGTCGTCCAGCGGCAGCACCTTGTGCGTCTCCGCCGCCGCCCACCAGTCGGCGATCAGCCCCTTGAGCCTTTCAGGTTCGCGCTCGGCCAGGTCGACGGTCTCGGAAAAGTCCTGGTCGAGTTGGAACAGCTCCCACGTGTCCGTCTCGAACGCCGAGCCCGGGGGATGGAACGCCACAGCCTTCCAGCCGTCCTTCCAGAGGCCCCGATGGCCGAACATCTCGAAATACTGCGACCGGGCGCGCGGCGGCGCGGCCGGATCGGTCAGGCTGGCGGCGAAGCTCTCGCCCTCCAGCGGCATTAGCGCGACCCCCTGCACCGTCTCCGGCGGGCCGACCCCGATCACTTCCAGCAGGGTCGGGACGATGTCGCTGGCGTGCGCGAACCGGTCTCGCACCTCGCCGCGCGCCGCGATCCCCTTCGGCCATGAGACCACGAGCGGATCGCGGATGCCGCCGCCGTGAGTGTTCTGCTTGTAGCGGCGCAAGGGCGTGTTGGAGGCCATCGCCCAGCCCTGGGGGAAGTTCGAATGGGTGTCGGGCCCGCCGATGTCGTCGATGCGGGCGAGTTTCTCGGCCATCGGCTCGCCGCGGAAATTGAACGGCCCCATGGCGTTGACGAAGCCGAGCGGCCCGCCTTCCTGAGACGCGCCATTGTCGCTCATCACCAGGATCAAGGTGTCGTCGCGGACGCCGGCGGTTTCCAGGAAACGCACCAGCCGGCCGATGTGCTGATCGGCATGGTCCAGCATGGCGGCGAACGCGGCCTGCAGACGTGTGAACAGCTTCTGCTCATCTTCGGCGTAGCTGTCCCAGGGGCGGATCCCGTCATTGCGATCGGGCAGGCGGGTATCGGGCGGCACGACGCCCATAGCCTTCTGGCGGGCCAGGCGCTCCTCCCGCTCGACGTCCCAGCCGCGCGCGAACACCGGATCGTAGCTGCGGATCAGCTCGGCCGGCGCCTGGTGCGGCGCATGGCAGGCGCCGGGCGCCAGCCACATCAGCCACGGCGTCTCGGGCGCATCCGCCAGATGGTCGGCGATGTAGCGGATCGACTGGTCCACCAGATCGGCCGTCAGATGATAGCCGTCGGCGAAGGTTCCCGGCGGCGCGATGGGCGTATTGTCCCGCACCAGCTCGGGCGCATACTGGTCGGTCTCGGCGTCCATGAAGCCGTAGAAGCGGTCGAAACCGCGCCCCAGCGGCCAGCCGTCGAAGGGCCCTGATGGCCCGGTCTCGGTCAGCGGCGTGACGTGCCACTTGCCGGCCATGTAGCTGCGATAGCCGTGCGGCTTCAGCATCTCGGGCAGGGTGGCGGCCTCCCGCGTGATCTTGCCGCGATATCCCGGATAGCCGCTGTCGAAATTGGCCAGGCAGCCGACGCCGACGGAGTGGTGGTTTCGCCCGGTGAGCAACGCCGCCCGGGTGGTCGAACACATGGCCGTGGTGTGGAACCCCGAATAGCGCAGCCCTTCCGCCGCCAGCCGGTCGATGTTGGGGGTCCGGATGGGTGAGCCATAGCAGCCGAAGTCGGAGAACCCGACATCGTCGAACAGGATCACCAGGATGTTGGGCGCGCCCTTCGGCGCGCGCACCGGCTCCGGCCAGGAGGGCGTCGACTCCGCCACCGTGCGCCCGATCTTCGCCGCCATGGATGGCGTCCTCCTCTGTCGACTGCGGCCGGACACTGGCGGAAGCTCGCGGTCGGGCCAAGCACCGAACGCAGCCCGCCGTTGCAGCCGCATCGTATTGGCCTCATGCTCCGGCTCCAGGGAGGAACCGATCCATGGCCGACGGCGCGAGCACGATCCGGGACGAGGCGCGGGCGCGGGCCTGGTCGACGCCGCTGGAGGATTTCCATCCGGGGGATCCGGACCTGTTCCGGACCGACACCCACTGGCCCTATTTCGAGCGCCTGCGGAAGGAGGCGCCGGTCCACTGGTGCCGGGACAGCGAGTTCGGCGCCTATTGGTCTGTGACCCGCTACGACGACATCATGGCGGTGGACACCAACCACCAGACCTTTTCCTCGGAAGCGGCGCTGGGCGGCATCACGATCCGTGACGCGCGGGCCGACCTGAGGCGGCCCAGCTTCATCGCCATGGACCCGCCCAAGCACGACGTGCAGCGCAAGACGGTCAGCCCCATCGTGGCGCCGGCCAATCTGGCGCGGATGGAACCGATCATCCGCGAGCGGGCCGGCAGGATTCTGGACGAACTTCCGATCGGCGAGACCTTCGACTGGGTCGATCGGGTCTCGATCGAGCTCACCACCCAGATGCTGGCGACGCTGTTCGACTTCCCCTTCGAGGAGCGGCGCAAGCTGACCCATTGGTCGGATATCGCCACAACCCTGCCGGGGCCGGGCGGCCTGGTGGCCACTGAGGAAGAGCGTCAGGCCGAGCTGATGGAGTGCCTGGCCTATTTCACCGGGCTGTGGAACGAGCGGGTCAACCAGCCCCCGGCCGGCGACCTGATCTCGATGATGGCGCACGGCGAAGCCACGCGAAACATGACGCCCGACGAGTACCTCGGGAATGTCATCCTGCTGATCGTCGGAGGCAACGACACGACGCGGAACTCGATCTCGGGCGGCGTTCTGGCGCTCAATCAGAACCCGGCGGAGTACGAGAAGCTGCGCGCCGACCCGTCGATCATCCCCAACATGGTGCCCGAGATCATCCGCTGGCAGACGCCGCTGGCCCACATGCGCCGCACAGCGCTGGCCGACGTGGAACTGGGCGGGCAGACCATCAGGAAGGGCGACAAGGTCGTCATGTGGTACGTTTCGGGCAACCGGGACGAGGCCGCCATTCCCGATCCGGAGAGCTTCAGCATCGACCGCGAACGGCCGCGCCAGCATCTGTCGTTCGGCTTCGGCATCCACCGCTGCGTCGGCAACCGGCTGGCCGAACTGCAGCTCAAGATCGTCTGGGAAGAGATCCTCAAGCGGTTCCGCAATGTCGAAGTGGTCGGCGAGCCGCGCCGGGTGCGTTCCAGCTTCGTGAAGGGCTACGAGACCCTGCCGGTGCGCATCACCGCCTGACGGCGGGACCGCTCACCGTGACGCCAAGATCGGTCACGAGGCCCGTTCCGAGCGTGTAGACCCAGCCGTGGACGCTGAGCGGCTGGCCGCGCGCCCAGGCGTCGTGCACGAAGACATCCGCGGCGACGTTCTTCACTTGGCGAACGACGTTCAGCTCCACCAGCCGGTCCCAACGTGGACGACCTTCGGGGAGCGCATCGAGCTCATCGCGATGATCGTGCTCCACTTCACGGATTGGATGCAGCCAATGGTCGACCAGACCCCGGCGCTTGCCATCCACCGCCGCGGAGACACCGCCGCAACCATAGTGGCCGACCACCAGGATGTGCTTCACCTTCAGCACATCGACAGCGAACTGCAGCACAGAAAGATAGTTGGCGTCCTGCGGCGGCGCGAGATTGGCCACGTTGCGGTGGACGAAAAGCTCGCCTGGATCGAGGCCGACGATGTCGTTGGCCGGCACCCGGCTGTCGGAGCAGCCGATCCACAGATACTCCGGCGCCTGCTGGCCCTCGAGACGCTTGAAGAAGCTCGGGTCCTGCGCGACCTTCCCTGCCGCCCAGACGCGATTGCGGGCCTTCAGATCATTCAGCGTGTTGGGCATGCCGGGGCTAGAGCCTCACCCGTTCAGATGGAATCATCTGAACGGGGCGAAAAAGGCTCGAAATCACGAATCCAGGGCGTCTTTTCATCCGAAAACCGGTTCCCACGTTTCAGAAGACGCTCTAGCGCACCGTGAAGGCAAGCCGGCCGACGCCTTCGACCTCGCCCTCGACCCTGTCGCCGGGCTTCAGCGGACCGACGCCTTCGGGCGTCCCGGTGTAGATCAGGTCGCCGGGCGCCAGGGTCCAAAGCTTCGACGCCTCGGCGACGATCTCCGCCACGTTCCAGATCATGTCGGCGACCACGCCGTCCTGGCGGACGTCGCCGTTGACCGAGAGCGCGATGCGGCCCTGCGGCGGGGCGCCGCTCCAGGGTCGGATGGCGGAGATCGGCGCGGACTGGTCGAAGCCCTTCGAGGAATCCCACGGATAGCCCTTGTCCTTGGCCGCGTTCTGCAGATCGCGGCGGGTGAGATCCACGCCCACCGCATAGCCGTAGATCAGACCCAGGGCCTCGGCCACGGCCAGGTTGCGCCCGCCGGCGCCCAGCGCCACCACCAGTTCGATCTCGTGGTGCAGATTGGCTGTCGCCTGGGGATAGGCCGGATCGTCGCCGGGCGGGACCACAGCGTCGGCCGGTTTGGCGAAGAAGAAGGGCGGATCTCGGTCATCCTCGCCCGCGCCCATCTCGCGCCGGTGGGCCCAGTAGTTGCGCCCGACGCAGAGGATGCGGCGGACAGGGAATGTCCCTCCACCCTCCACAGGCACAACGGGAACGGGCGGCGCGGCGATCACATGGTCGGTCATGGGCCCCGGGTTTAGGCCCATGCGGCGGGCGGGGAAAGTCTCCGCAGGGTGACCCGCGCCCGGCTTTGCGCTAGCCGTCAGGGCTCCGGGGAGGAACCGCACGCCATGACCACAGTCACAAACGCATCGACGCGGCGGGTCCTGACCGCCAGCCTGGTGGGCACGGCGGTGGAGTTCTACGACTTCTACATCTACGCCACGGCGGCGGCGCTGGTGTTCCCGACGCTGTTCTTCCCCAACTCATCGCCCTCGGCGCAGCTCCTCCAGAGCTACGCCACCTTCGCGGTGGCCTTCTTCGCCCGGCCGGTGGGGGCGGCGGTGTTCGGCCACTTCGGCGACCGGATCGGGCGCAAGTCGACTCTGGTCGCCTCGCTGATGACCATGGGCGTCTCGACCCTGCTGATCGCCTTCCTGCCCACCTACGCCATGGCCGGCTGGCTGGCGCCCGCGCTGCTGTGCCTGCTCAGGTTCGGACAGGGCTTCGGACTGGGCGGCGAGTGGGGCGGGGCGGCGCTGCTGGCGGTGGAGAACGCGCCGCCCGGCTGGCGGGCGCGGTTCGGCATGGTGCCCCAACTCGGCGCGCCCATCGGCTTTATCTTTGCCAACGGACTGTTCCTGATCCTGGGCCTGATGCTGCCGACCGAGGCGTTCGAGACGTGGGGCTGGCGGCTGCCGTTCCTGGCCAGCGCGATCCTGGTGGGTCTGGGGCTCTGGGTGAGGCTGAAGATCGGCGAGACGCCGGCCTTTGAGAAGGCGCTCAGCGAGGCGCCGCCGTCACACGTGCCGATGGCCGAGGCGATCATCAGGCATCCCGGCGCGCTCATCGGCGGAACCTTCGCCGTGGTGGCCTGTTTCGCGATCTTCTACCTCTCGACGGCCTTCGCGCTGGGCTACGGCACGACCCAGATGGGCTATTCCCGCGAAGCGTTCCTGGCGGTGCAGCTGGGGGCGATCCTGTTCCTGGCGGCCGGGATCCTTGTGGCGGGCTGGTGGTCCGACAAGACCAGCCCGCGCCGCGTGCTGGCCGCCGGCTGCGTCGCCACCGTCGTCGTCGGCGCGGTCATGGGCGCGATGATGGGGGCCGGATCGCTGCTGCTGATCTGGGTCTGGCTGTCGCTGGCGCTGTTCGCCATGGGCTTCGTCTATGGTCCGCTCGGCGCCTATCTGCCGGACCTGTTTCCGGCGCGGGTGCGCTACACCGGCGCGTCTCTGGCCTTCAATCTGGGCGGCATCCTGGGCGGCGGACTGGCGCCGATCGCCGCCCAGGCGCTCGCCGTCCAGGGCGGACTGACCCCGGTCGGCGGTTACCTGGCGGCGGCGGCGGTGATCAGCCTGGTCGGACTGGCGTTGAACCGGCGCCAGACCGCCGCCTGAGCCTCAATGCACGCGGGCGCGGCCGATCACGAGTCCGCCCTCGCCCGCCTGAACATCGATCACCGCGCCGTCGGCCAGGTCTCCCGACAACAGCTTGCGGGCGATCGGGTCGATCAGCTCCTTCTGGATCACCCGCTTCAGCGGCCGGGCGCCGTAGACCGGATCATAGCCCCGCTCGCCCAGCCAGGCCTTGGCGTCGGCATCGAGCGAGAGGGTCATGCGCCGGTCGGCCAGCAGGCGCTCGACGCGCTGGAGCTGGATGGCGACGATGCCGTCCATCTCGCCGCGGCCCAGCCGCTTGAAGAGGATGATCTCGTCGATCCGGTTCAGGAACTCCGGCCGGAAGTGACTGCGCACCACCTCCATCACCGCCGGGCGCGCCCTGTCGACATCCTCGCCGTCGCCCAGCTCCGCCAGGGCCTGGGAACCCAGGTTCGAGGTCATGATGATCAGTGCGTTGCGGAAGTCGACCGTACGGCCCTGGCCGTCGGTCAGGCGGCCGTCGTCCAGCACCTGCAACAGCACGTTGAACACATCGGGGTGGGCCTTCTCCACCTCGTCGAACAGCACGACCTGATAGGGCCGCCGCCGCACCGCCTCGGTCAGGGCGCCGCCCTCGTCGTAGCCGACATAGCCGGGAGGCGCCCCGATCATGCGGCTGACCGAGTGCTTCTCCATGTACTCGCTCATGTCGAGCCGGGTGATGGCGCTCTCGTCGTCGAACAGGAACTCGGCCAGCGCCTTGGTCAGCTCGGTCTTGCCCACGCCCGTCGGACCCAGGAACAGGAAGGAGCCGATCGGCCGGTTGGGGTCCTTCAGGCCCGCCCGCGCCCGGCGCACGGCGTCTGACACCGCCAGCAGGGCCTCCTCCTGGCCGACCACCCGCTTGCGCAGGCCGTCTTCCATGGCCAGCAGCTTGTCGCGCTCGCCTTCCAGCATCTTCTCCACCGGCACGCCGGTCCAGCGGGAGACCACTGCGGCGATCTGTTCGGCGTCGACCACCTCGGGCGTCATGGCGCCGCCCGCGCCCTCCGCCGCCTCGGCTTCGGCGAGCCGCTTCTCGAGCTCCGGGATCTGGCCATAGGCGATCTCGGAGGCCCGCTGCAGGTCGCCCTGCCGCTGGGCGGCGGAAAGCTCGGCCCGCAGCCGGTCCAGCGTCTCGCGCGCCTGGGCGCCGGACGAGACCTTGGCCTTTTCCGCGCGCCAGCGGGCGGTCATCTCAGCCGACCGGCCCTCCAGGTCATCCAGTTCCTCTTCCAGCTTTTCCAGCCGGGCCTTGGAGGCGGCGTCGGTCTCTTTCGCCAGAGCCTCGCGCTCGATCTTGAGCTGCACGGCGCGCCGGTCGATCTCGTCCAGCGCCTCGGGCTTGCTGTCCACGGCCATGCGCACCCGGCTGCCGGCCTCGTCCATCAGGTCGATGGCCTTGTCGGGCAGGAAGCGGTCGGTGATGTAGCGGTTCGAGAGCGTCGCCGCCGCCACGATGGCCGCGTCGGATATGCGCACCCCGTGGTGCACTTCGTACTTCTCCTTGAGCCCCCGCAGGATAGAGACGGTGTCCTCGACGCTGGGCTCATCCACCATCACCGGCTGGAAGCGGCGGGCCAGCGCCGCGTCCTTCTCCACGTGCTTGCGGTACTCATCGAGCGTGGTGGCGCCGACGCAGTGCAGCTCGCCGCGCGCCAGGGCCGGCTTCAACAGGTTGGAGGCGTCCATCGCCCCGTCGCTCTTCCCGGCGCCGACCAGGGTGTGCATCTCGTCGATGAACAGGATGATCGAGCCCTCGGCGGCGGTGACCTCGTTCAGCACGGCCTTCAGCCGCTCCTCGAACTCGCCGCGATACTTCGCCCCGGCGATCAGGGCGCCCATGTCGAGCGCCAGCAGCTTGCGGTCCTTCAGGCTCTCGGGCACGTCGCCCTCGACGATCCGCTGGGCCAGGCCCTCGACCACGGCGGTCTTGCCGACGCCGGGCTCGCCGATCAGCACGGGATTGTTCTTGGTCCGGCGGCTCAGCACCTGGATCGTGCGGCGGATTTCCTCGTCGCGGCCGATCACCGGGTCGAGCTTGCCGTCGCGGGCCGCCTCG
Organism: Phenylobacterium sp.; assembly: GCF_044371015.1. Taxonomy (GTDB): domain Bacteria; phylum Pseudomonadota; class Alphaproteobacteria; order Caulobacterales; family Caulobacteraceae; genus Phenylobacterium. The sequence continues at coordinate 382 of NZ_JBILUK010000003.1, read as the reverse complement.
GTCAGGTCGCGGGCATAGCGCTTGAGCGCGTCATAGCCCTCCTCGGCCGAGGCCGAATCCGCCGTCTTGCCCTTGCGCATGGCCTGGGTCGCGGCGTCGAGCGCGGCGGTCTCCACGCCCGCCGACTTCAGCGCGGCGGCGGCCTCGCCGCCCTCCTTGGCCAGGGCGATCAGCAGCCGCTCGGTGGTCACGAAGGCGTCGCCCGAGGCCTTGGCGCCCGCCTCGGCGTCGGCGAACACGCGCGCCGTCTCAGGTTTCATGTAGAGCTGGCCGGAGCCGCCCTCGACGCGCGGAACCCGCGACAGAGCCGCCTCCACGGCGGCGTCGGCCGCATCGGGCCGGCCCCCGGCGCTCTGGATCAGGGCGCGGGCCAGGCCGTCGC
>NZ_JBILUK010000314.1:0-2995 GCF_044371015.1 Phenylobacterium sp. | reverse complement strand
GACGGGAAGGCGCATGTTGGTCCCTGCTTCCAATGTGAGTTCCGATGGATGCTCATCGCAGGGGCGGGACCGAGTATCTTTGATCTATAGCAAACCCGATATTCTAATATGACGCATGCGTCATTTTTAGGTCGCCGCGCGGATCGTCAGGCGCGCGGCCTGGGCCATCGCAACCAGGGAAAGGGCGGCGAAACCTGCGACCGCGACACACCAGCCGCAATGCGCCGCACTGACGTCTCCGCAAATCCGGCCGATCGCACGCATGTGATCCCAAGCAGGAATCGCCGCGAGGGCGGCGTCGACCGCCAGGACGAGGCTGGTTAGGGCCCAGCCGATGGGCAGGGCCGGGCTTTTCGACATCAGTTCATGCGCAGGCATCGGGATCTCCGGAGTTCCGGGCCTGCTGCACGGACGGGCGCGCCATAGCCTTGAGCCAAATCAAAGCGCGGCGTCGGCGGACGGGCCAAACGGCGGTCAAACGCCACCCAGCCAGGAAGCCATGACGCAGCCAGTCGCAACGTCCGAGGACGCGCCGCTCAACGCTTTGATCCTCTACGCCGTCACGGGCCTGGGCGCGCTGGCCGCGCTGTTCGCGACGGCGATCTCGGAGGATCCATCCTTCCAACTCGCGGGTTGGACCCTGTTCCTTGGGCTTCTGGCCGGCTTCCTGGCGATGACCGTCGGTTTGCCCAATGGTCGCTTTCGTGCGGACCCGACCCGCTACGCGGACGGCGTCATTCGGGCCGGCGTGATCGCGACGATGTTCTGGTGCCTGGCCGGTCTGGCGGCGGGGGTGCTCGCGGCCGCACAGCTCAGCTGGCCGACCATCTTCTATCACCCAGACATTCCCTGGCTGAACTTCGGCCGGCTGCGGCCGCTGCACACCTCGGCGGTGATCTTCGCATTCGGCGGCAATGCGCTGATCGCGACGTCGTTCTATGTGGTCCAGCGCACCTGCCGGGCCCGGCTGGCCGGCGGCGCGTGGCCCTGGTTTGTGTTCTGGGGCTATCAGCTGTTCATCGTGCTGGCGGCGACCGGCTATCTGGCCGGCATCACCCAGAGCCGCGAGTACGGCGAACCCGAATGGTACGTCGATCTTTGGCTGACCATCGTCTGGGTCGCCTACCTGTTGGTGTTTCTGGGCACAATCTGGAAGCGCAAAGAACCGCACATCTACGTGGCCAACTGGTTCTATCTGGCCTTCATCGTCACCATCGCGATCCTGCATCTGGTGAACAACGCGGCGGTTCCCGTCGGCCTGCTCAACGCCAAGAGCTATTCGGCCTACGCAGGGGTTCAAGATGCGCTGATCCAGTGGTGGTACGCCCACAACGCTGTGGGATTCTTCCTCACCGCCGGCTTCCTGGCGATGATGTACTACTTCGTGCCCAAGCGGGTGAACCGGCCGGTCTACTCGTACCGGCTGTCGATCGTGCACTTCTGGTCGCTGATCTTCATCTACATCTGGGCCGGTCCGCACCACCTCCACTATACGGCGCTGCCGCAGTGGGCCCAGACCCTGGGCATGACCTTCTCGATCATGCTGTGGATGCCCAGCTGGGGCGGCATGATCAACGGGCTGATGACGCTGTCAGGCGCCTGGGACAAGCTCCGCACCGACCCGGTCGTCCGCATGATGGTGGTGGCCATCGCCTTCTACGGCATGGCGACCTTCGAAGGCCCGCTGATGTCGATCCGGGCCGTCAACGCGCTCAGCCACTACACCGACTGGACCATCGGCCACGTCCACTCCGGCGCTTTGGGTTGGGTGGGCTTCATCAGTTTTGGGGCCGTCTACTGCATGGTTCCCTGGCTCTGGAAGAAGGAACGTCTCTACTCCGACAAGCTGGTCGAGTGGCACTTCTGGATCGCGACGACGGGGCTGCTTCTCTACATCGCCGCCATGTGGGTCTCCGGCATCATGGAGGGCCTGATGTGGCGGGAGTACACGCCGCAAGGCTACCTCGCGAACGCCTTCGTCGAGACCGTGGCCGCCAAGCACATCGAGAACGTCATCCGCACGGTCGGGGGTCTCATGTACCTCGGCGGCGCGGGGATCATGGCCTACAACCTGTGGCGGACGGTCCGCATGCCCGGCGAGGCGACCTCGCCGCTGGCGACCCCGATCCCCACCCATAACCCCGCCCTCGTGGCGGCCGAGTAGGGGCTCCGGACATGTGGAAAAATCACGCCAGGTTCGAGCGCCACTCGCTGTGGCTGGTGATCGGGATCATCATCACCGTGTCGATCGGCGGGCTCGTCGAGATCGCTCCGCTCTTCTATCTTGAGAGCACCATCGAGCGGGTGAAGGGCGTACGGCCCTACACCCCGCTGGAGCAGGCCGGTCGCGACATCTACACCCGCGAAGGCTGCTACGTCTGCCATTCGCAGATGATCCGCCCGCTGCGCGACGAGGTCGAACGCTACGGCCACTACAGCCTCGCCGCCGAGAGCATGTACGACCACCCCTTCCAGTGGGGCTCCAAGCGCACCGGGCCGGATTTGGCGCGGGTCGGCGGGAAGTACTCGGACAATTGGCATGTGGATCACCTGAAGGACCCGCGCGCGGTGGTGCCCGAGTCCAACATGCCGCCCTACGCGTTCCTGGCGAAGACGGAGCTCGACTACCGCACAATTGAACAGCGGATGCGCGCGTTGCGCGCCGTGGGCGTGCCCTACAGCGCCGCGCAGATCGAGAACGCCAAGGCCGATCTCGAGATGCAGGTTGACCCGTTTGCTGGCGAACGCTCGGCGCTAAAGGCCCGATACGGCGCCAAGGTGACCCAGCGCGACTACGACGGGGATCCCTCCAAGATCACCGAAATGGACGCCCTGATCGCCTATCTGCAGGTGCTCGGGACCATGGTCGACTTCCGCACCTATCGGGCTGAAGACCCGGAGAACCTGCGATGAGCGGCCTCAGCTACGAGGCCGTTGCGGCCTTCGCCCAGCAAGCCGGCCTGATCTACTTCGGGCTGATTTTCGTGGCCGGCGT
>NZ_JBILUK010000100.1:0-11007 GCF_044371015.1 Phenylobacterium sp. | reverse complement strand
GCCCTGCGAACGGCGTCGGCCTCCTGATCAGCCGCCGCGAGCAGGGCGTCATAGGCCGGGTTTTTGTAGTCTCCGTAGTTCTGGCCGCCGGTATCGGACTTGAAAAGACCCAGGAAAGTCAGCGGGTCGTTGAAATCGCCGATCCAGCTCATGGAGCCAACCTCGAAGTCCCGCGCGCGATAGGCCGCGAACGCCACAGCTCCTTCGTTCTGCTGCAGGGTGACCTCCACGCCGACGGCGCGCCAGTCCGCCTGGATCGCCTCCATCAACATCAGGGTCGTGTTGCTGTTGGCGGACTTGATGGTGATCCGCAGCGGGCGCCCGGGCCTGAACCCGGCCGCCGCAAGCAGCCGACGCGCCTCGGCCTGGCGCTCGGCCAAGGGCATGCCGGCCCATCTGAGCCGGGGGCCGGCCGGACGGGACGCGGGCGCATAATTGGCCGTCACCGGGGGCACGAACGCGTAGGCGGGAACCTGACCCGCCCGCAGCAGTCCGCGGGTGATGAACTCCCGGTCGAGCGCCATGGAGAGGGCGCGACGAACGCGGATGTCGCGGAACGCCGCGACATCGCGTGTGTTCATACTGAGATAGGCGGTGGCCAGACCAACCCCGGTGCGCGCAAAGCCGGGCATCTCCGCGCGAATTCGACCATAGCGGTTGGACTGAAAGCTCGCGTTCATGTCGAGTTCGCCCCGCGCCACCTGGCGCTCGGCGGTCACGACATCCGGGGTCGCGTAGTAGTTGATGCGGTCGACGCAGACCTTGGCCGCGTCCCAGAACTCGGGGTTCTTCTCCAGGGTGATCCGGTCCCCCAGGCGCCAGACGGTGAGACGATAGGCGCCGTTGGAGACGTAGCGACCCGGTTGGACCCAGGCGTCGCCATATCGCTCCACGACGTGGCGCGGGGCCGGGAAGAAGCTCTGATGTTTCAGGGCTTCCAGCAGGTAGGGCGCCGGGTGTTCCAGTTCGATGACCAGGGTCCGGGGGTCCAGCGCCCTGAGGCCCAGCGCGGATAACGGCGCCTTGCCCTCGTTCACCGCCTGACCGTTTTTGATGACGTAGAGCAGATAGGCGTAGATCCCGCCGGTGGCCGGATCGAGGGTGCGACCGATCCCAAAGACGAAATCATCCGCCGTTACCGGCTGGCCGTCCGACCATCTGTGATCTCGAATCTTGAAGGTCCAGGTCAGGCCGTCCGGGCTTACGCTCCAACTTTCCGCGGCGCCGGGGATAGGCGAGCCATCGGGCGCATCTGTCGTCAGGCCCATCATCAGATCGCCGATGATCGTAGATTCGTCGAACAGGTTGGCCTTCTGCGGGTCGAGGGTCTGCGGTTCGCTGTTGTTGCCGACCTCAAGGCAGACCTGACCGGTCGGGCAGGTCGGCCTCTGGGGCGCGGTCTCGCATGCGGCGAGGACGAGAAGGGGCGCGAGCAGGCCGGCGCGGATCAGCTTCAGCACGCCGCAAGAGGTGCACGCCGCGCCCTCGCCTGTCGAGCATCTCGGTGCAACCGGAACGCCACCCCGAGGGACCGGATCTCGGCGGTGGCCGGGCTATCAGCGGCCGGTGAAGTTCGCGGCGCGCTTCTCCATGAACGCCTTCATGCCCTCCAGCGCGTCCTGGCTCTTGAGCAGCGGCAGCAGCTGGAGGAACACGTGGTGCACGTGCTCATCGAACCCTTCCGAGAGGCCCATCCGCATCAGCCGTTTCGAGGCCTGCACGGCGAGGGGCGCGTTGGCGGCGATCTCCAGCGCGAGCTTGCGGGCCTCAGCGGCGACCTCGGCGTCGGGCACGACGCGTGAAGCGAGGCCGAGGGCCAGGCTCTCCTGAGCGTTCAGGGTGCGGCCGGTGAAGATGATCTCAGCGGCCTTCGACCAGCCTAGCAGCCGGGGCAACAGCCAGGTGCCGCCGCTCTCCGGGACAATGCCGCGCTTGGTGAAGGCGGCGGCCAGCTTGGCGCTCTCACCCATAATGCGGATGTCGCAGCCGAGCGCGGTGTCCATTCCATAGCCGGCGGCCGAGCCATTGAGCGCGCAGATGGTGGGCGTGCCCAGGTTGAACAGCACAGTGGGCGGGGTCGCTCGCAGATCGATATCGGTTGATGTGGAGGCGCCTTCGAGGCCCGTCGAGCCCTGCGTCGCTCCGCGCAGATCGAGGCCCGCGCAGAAGGCGCGCCCCGCGCCGGTCAGCACAATACAGCGCACATCGCGGTCCCGATCTGCCCGCAACAGGAGTTGTGCGAGCAGATTCAGCATCGGGCCGGAGATGGTGTTGAGCCGGTCGGGCCGGTTCAGGGTCAGCGTGGCGATGTGGTCCGACACGTCATAGAGGACCTCGTCCTCGGCGGCGGTATCCTGAGCGGGCGTGAGGCTGGGGGCGGCGCTGTCGGCCATAGGGCGTCTCCTGGGGTCGGGTTCTGGTTGTCGGGCGTAGCCTAGCTCAGGTTCCGCTCAGCGCCAGCAGGGCGGCGGCTTCCTCGAGCCGGGGCCGCTCTTGAAGCCAGGCTGCCTCAGCGGCGGCCTGGCGCTGGGCGAGGGCCTCAATCGCGCCGGAGAGCGACGGCTGCGTCGCAGTTAGCGCGATGCAGCCCGGATAGGCGGTCAGTTCCGGCGTTTCCTGGCAGAGCGCCATGGCGGCGGCGACAGCTTCCCCCTGGGCCGCAGCCTCGGCCTTGAGGCTCGCCGCAGCGGCGGACATCGTGTTGCGAGCCGCTTCGGCCTGCGCTCGGGCCTGCGCGACGCGGGCCGCCCCGCCCTCGCCGCGTGCGGCTTGCAGCGCGCGCGCCCCGGCGCCTCGGATCCTCTGTTCAGCCGCAGTCGCCGCCGCCAGAGCCTGCGGCAATTTGGCGGTGAACGCCTGCGCGGCGGCAAGGGCGGCGTCCACCGTCTCGGCTCCCGGCGGCCCCAGCGCCGCCGCAATCGCGGCGTCCTGGGGCGGCGCAGCGGCCACAGGCGCCGGCGGAGAGACTTCCGGCGCCTGTGCCGGCGTCGCGCGGTCGGTGCAGCCCGCAGCCAGAGCGAGGAGCGCCAGCAAGGGCGTCGCTCTCGTTCCGACCCGGCGGATCATGGGGCTCTCCTTGCATCGGCGGATCATCCCGCCGACGTCAGGCCCCGATCCTGAGCGACTTCCCCGCCGACATCAATGCGAGCGTTAGTTGGTCACGAAGCGGCGACGACCGCGCAGCGCCGCTCCGACGCCGGCGAAGCCAACGATCATCATGCCCCAGGCCGCGGGCTCAGGAATCGCGCCGAGACTTCCGAAGCCGCCGAAGTAGACATTGCGCACGTCCTGCACGCTGCCGTTGAACGCCAGAGTGAAGTAGTCGATCTTTGTTCCGCCCGTGACCCCGGCGTTGAAGCGCCCGCCTGATCCCAGGAAGTCGAACGCCCGCTGGTAGGCGGTTCCCTCCGTATCAACGAAGGTGAGGATCGCCTTGGTCGCCGTTCCACGGCCCCGGAAGACGAAGAATTCCGTCGCCGTGAACACCCGCGAGGGACTTGCGAGGTCGAACGCCAGGGTCTGAGCCGTATTTCCGCGGAACGTGAATGACGTATCCAGCAGACCTGTCGCCGCTGTGACCCGCGAACGGTTGGCGATCCCGAGCAGGGCCTCGCCGCCAGACACCGAGACGTCTTCCCCAAGCGGGTCTGTAAGCCCCGTCAGGGTCGTGCCGGTCGAACCGTCGAAGTAGAGCGTCTCCTCCAGGGCGCCGGCGGCAGGACCCATTTCGATGATGATGGCCGCATGGGCGGCTGGCGCGGCGGTGAGGGCGAGGGTCGCCGCCGCGAGAACGGATCTGTTGATCATGGTATATCCCCGGTTGCAGGCCGAAGGTCGGCATCAGGGCAACCGGCGGGACCGGGGGCTTGTTCCAGGTCCCGGCTACAACATTTGCGTGCAGGCGCGGATAGCGATCAGCCCATGGGATAGAGGTGCGTCTTCGTCACCTGATCGATGGCTTTCATGACCTCTGGGGAGAGTGTGACGTCGGCCGCCGCCAGGATGTCGGGAAGCTGGTCCTCGCGCGTGACGCCGACAATGGTCGAGGCCACGAAATCGTGCTGCTTGCTCCAGGCCGTCGCCAGCGTGACCGGCGACATGCCGGCCTCCTCCGCGATTCTGCCGAAGGCCGCCGTGGAGGCCATCGACTTCTCGTTGATGAACCGGGCGGCCATCACGGCCTGGCGCCCGCCGAGCTCCAGATAACGGGTGAAGCGCGCGCCTTCCGGCCGGCCGCCATCATTGTATTTGCCCGAGAGCACGCCGCCGGCCAGCGGTGAATAGGGGATCAGACTGACGCCTTCGCGTCTGCAGATATTGGCCAGTTCGTCCTCGAAGCGACGGTTGTTGAGGCTGAAGTTGTTCTGGATGGTCTGGTAGCGCGCGGTTCCCAGGCGCTCGGCGGCCGCCAGGCTCTTCATCAGGCCCCAGGCGTTCTCGTTCGAGCAGCCGACCACGCGCACCTTGCCGGCGCGGATCAGTTCGTCGAGGACCTCCATGGTCTCGTCATAGGCGGTGTCGTGATCGGGCCAGTGAGTCTGGTAGAGATCGATGTAGTCGGTCTGCAGCCGCGTCAGGCTGGCCTCGACGGCGCGGATGATATTGTGGCGGTCGACGGCGGTCATGCCGGCGCGCTGGGAGCCCTTGATCCAGCCGTGGCTGGGCCCACAGACCTTTGTGGCGACGATCACCGCATCACGGTTCTTGGTCCTCAGCCAGCGCCCGAAGATCTCCTCGGTGAGCCCGGCCCACTCCTCGCGCGGCGGCACCGGATAGTTCTCGGCCGTGTCATAGAAGTTGATTCCGGCCTCGAGGCAGCGGTCGAGCACGCGGAACGCGGTCGCCTCGTCGGCCTGGGAACCGAAGGTCATGGTCCCCATGCAGATGTCGGAGACAACAATGGCGCTACGGCCCAGTCGTTTGTGTTGCATGGGATGTTCCGCACTTCGCTCAAGATGATCTGGCGGAGCCTTCTGGCACAGGCCGAGGGACAACCGCCAGCGCGCTTCGCGCTCGACGGCGCGCGCGCAGTCGTCCAGGTTCCGGATCAGGCGGGGGGAGCGTGAGCGTGACGGCATCCAGCGAGGCGGGCGCGGCGACGCGAAACGGCTTCTCGGCCTATCTCTTCACCCACGGCGCCTGGTTCCTGGCGTTCGGGGTGCAGATGGTTCTGTTCCCCTACCTCGTGCGCGTCGTGCTGCATGAGGGGCCGATCCAGTTGGGGATCGCGCAGATGAGCCTGCAGCTTCCGACCACCCTACTGATCCTGATCGGCGGTTTTGTCGCCGATCGGGCCGATGGCCGGCGTATCGTGATCCTGGGGTGTGTGGCGTCGGCGGCGACGTTCCTCGTTCTGGCCGGCCTCGTGGCGTCAGGGCGGCTCACCTTCGGTCTTCTGATCGGCTACGCCCTGGTTGTCGGGGTGATCGGGGCGTTCGCGGGGCCGGCGCGGGATTCGTTGCTCAGTCTCGTGGCCCCGGTAGAGGGCGGCGTGCAGAAGGCGGTGTCAGGCGCCTCCCTGGCGCAGTTTGGCGGCCAGATTCTGGGCATGCTGGCGGCGATGACCGCGCCCTTGATCGGCGTCGCTGGCCTGCTTGCGGGACAGGCGCTGATGATGGGCGCCGCGACCCTGGCGGCGTTGCGAATCCGCCCGCGTCCGGCCGCGCGCCGCGTCGGCGGCGATCCCTTCAGCTCCGTTGGCCGGGAAATCGCCGAAGGATTCGCCGCTACGGCGGCCTCGCCGGTGCTTGGACCGGTGGTCTTGTGCAGCATCGGCATGGGCGTCTGCTTCATGGGCGCCTTCGCCGTGTTGTTGCCCCTGACCGTACAGAGTTACTTCCCGCTGACGGCGGCCGGTGGTGAGAACACCGCCATCGCCACGGCCCTTGGCGCCTTCAGCCTCTGCTTTTGGGTCGGCTCGATGGCCTCGGCCATGGTGCTGATGCGGCGGGGCGCTCCGCGGCGAAAGGGACGGGCCTACCTTCTGGCGCTGGCGAGCGGCGCCGCGGTGCTGCTGGTGTGCTCGATCCCGATGCCCCTATGGCTTCTCTGCGTCTTCAATTTCGTTTGGGGTTTGGGCGGCGGAGTCGCCATGACGCTTGGGCGGGGTCTGGTGCAGGAACATGCGCCGGAAGCCGCGCGGGCGCGGGTGTTGTCGATCTTCACTTTGGGCCTAATGGGCGGCGGCCCCATCGGCGCCGTCGCATACGGCATGCTGGCCGAGGCCGTCGGCCCCAGACCGGCGCTTCTTGCGCCCGCGATCCTCATGATGCTGATCGTCGGGACGATCGCCGCGCGCTCACGGCTCGCCCAGGCGGTGTGATCTGCGTTTCCGCAGCAAGGCTCTGCGCGTCTCTCCGGCGTGTCGGGTGCGTATTCCCGTCAGACCGGCGGGCATTGGGCCTTCCGGCGGAGATGACAGACGAAGATAATGATGATGACCACCCTCTCTCAGATCCTCTCGACCCAGCCCGAGCTCGCGTCCTGGAGCCTGATGATCCTGGGCTTCGCCCTCGCCGGACAGACGCTGCGCGTCGCACGCGGCCTGGCCTGAGCTGCGGCGCGCGCCGGCTTCCCGCCGACGCCGCGTCGAGGTAGTCTTGGACGTCGGGGGACATCTAGCCTCTGGAGCCGACCATGATGATCGCCAAGCCCTTCACCTTCGCGCTTGCGAGCCTTGTCCTGGCCACCACCGTCGCGCCGGCAGGAATGGCGCGGTCGCCGGTTGAGCCGGAAGCCGCCGCCGCCAAGGCGCCGCGTCAGTGCTTCTGGACCCGCCAGATCACCAACTTCGCAAGCGACGACCCAAACGTCGTCCACGTGCGGGTCGGGGTGAAGGACGTCTATCGGCTCGAAATGTTCGGCCCGTGCCTGGATGTCGACTGGAACAACCAGATCGCTGTGGTCTCGCGCGGCGGCTCCAATATCTGCTCCGGCCTGGACGCCGAAATCATCTCGCCCAGTCAGATCGGACCACACCGCTGTCCGGTGCGCGAGGTGCGCAAGCTGACCGCCGCCGAGATCGCCGCGCTTCCCAAGCGCGCCCGCCCCTGACTTAAGAATAGGCGCTACGCCCACGAAAAAGGGGCGCCGTCGCCGGCGCCCCTGATCCATGGTCTACACCCGGCCCTCAAAGTCGCCCGGTGTGTGTCCTCAGTCACGCGGCATCAATCTGGCCGCGCTGCTGGGGTTAGAAGCTGGCCTGCATCCCAAACTCGAATACGCGGCCCAACGGATTCTGGGTCATGTAATCGTAGTTGTACTGGCTCTTGTAGAAGGGCGGCACGTCGTCCAGCACGTTCTTGACCGAGAGCGTCGCCGTCCACCGTTCCTTGAAGGTCAGGCGGTAGGTGAAGTCGTGAACCCAGCGATCATCTCTCTTAAGCCGGCTCCCGGCCACCACGGCGTTCATATCGTCCGTGCCCGACCAGTAACGCGTGGTCCAGCGGAGGTTGTGGTCGCCGACCGTCCAATTCGCGTAGAGATTTCCACGGAGGCGCGGGTACGAATAGAAGGACGACAACAGCTCGGACTTGCCGACCCGGTTGAGTGCGCCGTCGTACACAAAGTTGGTCCCCAGCAGGAAACTCGCGTCACGCTTGTAGTCGGTGAGAATACTCGCGTCGCCGCCGATCGTCAGGACGCCGCTGAAGACGTCATCCCAGGAATAGGAGGCGTTCAGGTCAATGCCGGTGATGTCGGTGTTGGGGCCGTTGATGACGTTGTTGCGAACCGACAGGAGGTTGTTCGGGTGGCAAGTCGGTACAGCGCGGCCTCCGTAGAGGGTCGTATTGACCGTGTCGGTTCCGAACCTGAACCGGTCGAAGAGACCTGTACTGCCGCACTGCCAGGTCGCCGGATTGGCCGCAGGGAACATGGTGCCGTAGATGCGCGCGGCGGTTTCGGTGGTGATTTCGTCCTTGAACGCAAACTTGAAGAAGTCGATCTGCGCCTTGAACGCACCGGTTTCAAACAGGAAGCCGATGTTGAACGTATCCGCCGTTTCGGGGTCGAGATTGGGATTTCCGAAAGTCTGCACCGGACGATAGAGCGGAGCCCCGGTGGTCGGGTTGGTGAACTGCGCCTGGATGAAGCCAAATCCTGGATCCAGCGCCGCAATGGGGGGCGCCCGGAACGTGGTCCCCGCCGAACCGCGTACGGCGACCCAAGGCAGGATCTGCCACCGAATCGAGGCCCGCGGGTTCGTGGTGGACCCTACATTCCCGCCATAGCGTTCGTTTCGAATGGCCAGGCTCGCGACCACCGTATCGAAGACCGGCACCTGCAACTCGCCGAACGTGGCGACCACATGCCGATCTTCCTGGCTTTCCCGGCCGGAGCCAATGAAGGTGAACGGTCCACCTCCAGGCACGGCGCAGGTCGGCAGGCCGTCGCCATAGGGCTGGCTGTCGACGCAGGGGGATTTATCGCCATCAAAGTTCGAGGACAGAGCGATCGTGCGGTCGTTAAAGCGCCATTGGGCGCCGACCGCCCAGCTGATGGGCTCGTCGGTCCACAGGCTGAGATCGCCGAAGTCCCCGGTCAGCTGGGCTTGCGCGGTGACGAGCTGTTGGGTGGTCGTGCTGACCGCGTCGTCCTGCAACCAATCCCAGAGCACGGGGTCGAGCGGCGGCCCCTGACGCAGACCTGTGGCTTGCGCATAGTTCGCGCCGTTGATGCTGGAGGTTTGGATCGAGTTGGCGAACGGATTCAAATACGAACAAGCACCGACGCCGGGTGTTCCCGTTGTGGGGTTGCAGTTCGCACCGCCCAGTCCGCGTAGAGCCAGCTGGACGCGATTGACATATCGATCCGGGGTCCGGTTGATCTGTTCGGCGCGCATGTAGTTGAAGGTCGTGCGCCACTCCCAGCCATTCTCCAGTTCGCCGACGAAGCCGCCGACCACGCGGAATGAGGTGATCTGGTTGCTCTGCCGGTCGGCGTCAAAGTCGTGCAGCGGGTTGCCGCCCAGGCCCGCCGGGCGCCACTGGGTCAGGTTCATCGCGACGCCGTTGGTCAGCGCCGCCGCGCAGATGGCCGCCGTGATCTGCGGCTGGGTCGCCGTCGGGCACGGGTTGAACAGGGCCTGGAGGCCCGGATTGCTCGCCGGCACGTAGTAGCGCGACTGGATCGCGCCGGGCGCCGCCGGATAGGGAGACGTTCCGCCGCCCGGCGACGAACCGCTAGCCTCGATGGGTGTCGGGAACTGCACGGTCGACTGAGAGGCGGAGACACGGTCGTTCGGAACGTCCGTGCGGGACCAAAGGACTTCGCCATGGAACCGGAGCCGGTCATTCAGTTCGAAGTTGGCCTCTGCGAACAGGTGGTAGTGGTGCTCCTCCGCCACGCGGGAGTCGTGGTAGGTGAACGGATAGAAGCACTGTCCGTTCGGGACGAAAGAGAGGCCGCCGAGCTGGTTGCAGCCGGCGTCGGAGAATGTCGCCGACAGGGTCCCGCCGAGCGGCTGGCCCGCACGGGCCGGGTCCGGCAGGAACCCGCCGTTTGGCCCGAGCACCGGGGTCCCCAGGATGGCGTTGTAGCCGCCGGGATTGCTGGCGCCCGAAATCCCGCTGATGTTCACGGTGTCGGGGAAGACCGCGTTGGGCAGCGTCCACGGGAGATCGACCCCATTCAGCTCGCTGCGACGCCGATAGGAGGCGGCCAACAACATGTTGCCGTTGTCGAACTTCCGGCCCCAGGCCACGGACCCTTCGTAGTCTCCGCCTGAGCCATCGATCAGGGCGTACTTGCCGCTCGCCTCAAACCCCTCAAGGTCCTTACGCGTGATGAAGTTCACCACGCCGGCCACCGCATCCGAACCGTAGGTGGCCGCGGCGCCGTCGCGCAGCACCTCGACCTGTCCGATCGCAATGGTCGGGACCACGTTGACGTTGACGAACTCCTGGCCGCCCGCGGCGGTGATCGTCGACAGCCGTTCGCCGTTCATCAGCGACAGCGTGCGGGTCAATCCGAGACCCCGGAGGTTGATCGTCGCGACGCCGGCCGCCGCACCGCCGAGGAACCGGTTGGACTCGCCGATATTGCCGCCCGAAACGGACGGGATGGTCCGCACGAGGTCCACCAAAGACGGACTACCCTGGTCCTTGAGCGCCTCGCTCGTGATCACATCCACAGGCAACGGGGCGTCTTCCGGAGTGCCCCGGATGAACGACCCGGTTACGACCACCTCATCGACCTCGGTGTCGCTTGAGGCAGTTTGAGCTTGCGCGGCCGCCTGACCGGCAAGTCCGAGGGTGAAGGCGGCGGCCAGCATGGTGCCGGCGCAGAGCTGACTGCGTCTGGACATCTGTATTCCTCCCTGGGCCCCGCCGCGTCTGACGCGCAGCATGCTGACCTCAGTTAACGATGATTGTCCGACTTTCGACTTTGCGCCAGTGAAATACGAATCAGGGTTTCGGCGCCCGCCTGGGTGTCAACTGGAACAACCAGATCGCCATTGTTTCGCGCGGCGGCTCTAACGTGTGCACCGGCCAGGACGCCCCAGACCGCGCCCACGAAAAAGGGGCGCCGTCGCCGGCGCCCCTGATCCGTCTCGGAGTCTGTCCGACCTAGAAGGCCTTGCGGAAGCCGATCTCGAAGGTCCGGCCCAGCGGGTTCCCCTGGGTGTAATCGTAGTTGTACTGGCTCGGCGCGAAGGGCGGGTCCTTGTCCAGAACGTTCTGGACGCTGGCCGTGATCGTGGTGTCCCAGGGCGCTTCCCACCGAACGACGAGGTCGTGCTGCCAGAAGTCCTTGGACTTGCCCACCGCCTGCAGATCGCGTCCGGCGCAGGACGCCGTGGTGCAACCGGCGGCGGTCGTCGCGCCGGGGTTCGGAACCGTGATGAACAACGGCGAGCCGAATGCGGGCGAGGTGCCCTCCGAGTAACGCGCCAGCCAGCGGACCGAGAGCGGGCCGCGGACATAGGCCACGTAGGCGTTCCCCTTGATCTCCGGGTAGGAGAAGAAGTCGTTGATCAGGTCGCTCAGGCCGGCCCGATCCTCCGCC
>NZ_JBILUK010000004.1:0-38959 GCF_044371015.1 Phenylobacterium sp. | reverse complement strand
CGAGCGAGGGCTGGACACCTGCGCCCAGGAGTATTGGGCGCGCTATCCCAAGACCGTGGCGCGCGCCTGCGGGTTTCCGGACGATCACATGGTGTTTTCCGGAATGGCGCTGGGCTACCGCGATGCGGAGCATCCCATCAACGGCTGGCGATCCACACGCGATCCGCTGGAGACCTGGGCCGAACTTAAGGGCTTCGATTGAGCCGCTGGGTTCTCTTCGCCGCGTTGCTGGCCGGGGTAAGCTACGGTCTCGCCCCGCCTGTCGCTCTGGCGGTGGGCGCGCCGCCGCCTCTGCCGGACTGGGCCTTCGTGGTCTGGAAGGGCGCCGGCGTCACGCTGCTGGCGCTCTGGGCGCTGCTCGCCGCGCCCGGCCGGGATGGGCGCTGGCTGGCGTTGCTGCTGGCCTTCGGCGCCATGGGCGACGTGTTGCTGGAGACCCATGGGTTGGTCATAGGAGCTCTGGCGTTCCTGGCTGGGCATGGGGTGGCGATCGCTCTCTATGCGCGCCACCGCCGAGCTGATCTGTCGCGCGCGGACCTCGTCGGCGGCCTGATCTTTGTGATCGCCGTGGCGGGCTTCTCGTTCGCGCTCGCGGCGGACCGGGCGCTGGCGCCGGGCGTGGCGCTCTACTCGGCCGGCCTTGGCGCCATGGCGGCGATCGCGTGGCTGAGCCGCTTTCCCCGCGCGCTGACTGCTGCCGGCGCCTTGATGTTCGTGGTCTCCGATCTGCTGGTCTTCGCCCGGGCGGGTCGCCCCGCCCTCGACATCCTGCCGATGGGCCTCGCGGTCTGGGGTCTCTACTTCGCCGGCCAGACCCTGATTGCGCTCGGCGGCGTACGGCGGATCGCCAACCGCTAGCTCCCAGCGCGGAGCCGTGACACGGTGCGGAAAATGATCCTGGGAGGATGGCGATGCGGGCAGGCTTGATCGGACTTTTTGGCGCCTTGGCGATGGCCTCGCCAGGTCTCGCACAGGACAGCTGGTATCCTTCCAAGTACGGCGCGGCCGACATGGCCGGCGCGGTCAACAACCTCTCGCCTGAAGGCGTGAAGCGCGCAGCGGCCTTGGTGAAGACCGGCAAGGTCTATGCCCTGGGCGTGCCGACGGGGCCTGAAACCCCGGTCTATGGCGACCGCAAGTACAGCATCGAGCGCATCCCCGCGCCCGGTCAGCCCCTGCCCGCGCCGGTCGGCGAGAGCCTGGTCACCGCCTATGACGAGAAGGTGACCACCAGCATGGGCATCGGCAGCCAGATGGACGGCCTGGGCCATCTCGGCATCAACCACCGCTACTACAACGGGCGTACGGCGGCGGAGCTCAATACGGAGAAGGGCTTCGGACTCGATCTGGCCGGCGTGCCGCCCATCGTCACGCGGGGCGTGCTGATCGACATGGTGCGCCACTACGGCAAGCCGCCGGAGGCCGGAAAGGCGTTCAACCGGGCCGACATCCAGGCGGCGATGACGGCGCAGGGGATCACGATCGGCAAGGGCGACGTGTTGATCTTCCACACCGGCTGGATGGCCAAGGCGTCGACGGACCGGGCGGCGTATCAGGCCACGGAGCCGGGCCTTGGCCTTGAGGGCGCCGAATGGCTCGCAAGCCAGGGCGTGGTGGCGATCGGCGCCGACACCATCGCGCTGGAGGCGATCCCGTTCGAGAACCCCAACCGCCCGTTCGTCGTGCATCAGGCGCTGCTGGCCAAGCACGGGGTCCATATTCTGGAATCGCTGAACACCGCGCCCTTGGCGGCCGACGGGGTGAAGGAGTTCCTGTTCGTCCTGGGCCAGCCCCGGTTCCAGGGCACGGTGCAGGTGGTGATCAATCCGGTGGCCATTCGCTAGCTCTGAAATCCGCCCGAAACATGCCGGCCAAGACTGGTCGGACCGATCCAAGGAGAACCTCCCATGTGTGACGACGACATCCATGTCGGCCTGGTGGAAGACCCTACCCTGTCGCGGCGCGGCTTCGGACTTCTGGCGGTCGCAGCTGCGGCCGGCGTCGCGACCTCGGCCCACGCCGCCGCCGTGGTCGAGACGGACGTGCAGGTGAAGACGCCCGACGGTCTGGCCGACGCGGCGCTGTTCCACCCGGAAGGCAAGGGCAAGTGGCCCGCCGTGCTGATCTGGTGCGACTTCCTGTCGTTGAGGCCCGTGTTCCGCGAAATGGGTCGGCGACTGGCGGCCGAGGGCTACGTCGTGCTCGTGCCCAACTTCTACTACCGGACCCGCAAGGCCCCCGTGTTCGAGGGCGCGTTCAACTTCGCGAGCCCCGAGGACCGGGCCAAGATCGCCCCCATGCGCGCCCAGCTCGACGCCGCCGCCGTGGATCGCGACGCGCCCGCCTATATCGCCTTCCTCGACGCCCAGCCCCAGACCGATCGCAAGAAAAAGATCGGCGTTCAGGGCTATTGCATGGGCGGCCCGCTGACCTTCCGCACGGCGGCGCTGTCGCCGAGCCGGGTGGGCGCGGCGGCCTCGTTCCACTCCGGGGCGCTGGTGACGACCGAGCCGAGCAGCCCGCACCTGGGCATCGCGTCCTCGCGCGCCGCCTATCTGGTGGCCACCGCCGACAATGACGACAAACAGCGCCCGGCCGAGAAGGACCAGCTCAAGGCCGCCTTCGCCGCCGCCGGCCGCACGGCGACCGTCGAGGTCTATACCGGGGCCAATCACGGTTGGTGCGTGCCGGGCAGCCCGGTCTACAACCAGGCCGCCGCGGAGAAGGCCTGGGCGGAGCTGCTGAAGCTCTACAAGGCGCACTTGTAGCGGTTGGCGTAGATCGGGGCGCCGGGGATTTTGGGCGGCGGGTCATGCTGAGGCCGCTCGCACTCCTGTTGCCGGCGCTAATTCCATCCTGGCGGTTCTTCGATGTGATCGCGCCATCGCCGCGCATCGAGTTCGCGATGCTGGCCTCGCCCGACTCGGTCGCGGCCTGGCAGGCGTTCAGACCGCGGCCCGCCCGCGTCGCACTGTTGGCGATGCTCGGTCGGCTGTTCTGGAACCCACGCTGGAACGAGTCCCTCTTCCTGGTCAGCTGCGCCGAGCGCCTGGTGGATCAGCCGACCCAGCACAGCCAGGATGAGATCTTCCGGCGCATCGCCTCCGATCTTCGGGGCAGCCTCGGGGGCGATCCCGAGGCCGCGCCCTGGCTCACCTTTCGCCTCGTCTTTCTGGAGCGCCAGGGCGTTGAGATCGTCGGCCAGGAGCAGTTCCGCGCGGCGCCGCGCCGGTGGGCGGACATCGCGGTCCGATGAGCCTCGAGTCGGCGGCCCGCCTCACCGAATTGCTGCTGGCCCTGGCCCTCATCCAGCAGGGGCTGGAACACCTGCGCGGAACGCGGAGCGAGCGCGTGCTGTTCGGCGCACGCACGGTGCTTTGCCTGGCCTTGATCGCGGACCTCGCGCAGCCGTGGCCGCTTGTGGCTCTGTGCGGCTTGTCCCTGGCCATCCTTTGGCGGTTTCAGGGCCCCTACAACGGCGGCAGCGACCGCATGGGCCTGCTGGCGCTGTTCTGTCTGACCTTGTCGCAGCTCGCGCCGACGCCGGCCTGGCGCGAAGTCATCTTCGGCTATCTCGGCCTCCAGCTGGTGCTGTCCTACGCCATCTCCGGCTGGGTGAAGCTGATCAACCCCGATTGGCGCTCCGGCCGGGCGTTGGCCGACGTATTCGCATTCTCCGCCTATCCGGTCAGCGAGGACCTGCGTGGATGGGCCGGCCGGCCCAGGACGCTCCTGGTCATGTCTTGGGCGGTGATCCTGTTCGAACTGGCCTTCCCGCTGACCCTGCTGTCCCAAGAGGCCCTGATCGCCGGCCTCGTGATCGCCGCCGTCTTCCATCTCGCCAACGCCGCCCTCTTCGGCCTCAACCGGTTCTTCTGGACATGGTTGGCGGTCTATCCCGCGATACTCTGGCTGCAGGACCGTCTGATGTAAGGGACGGGCGGTCGGCGCCGGTTGGCGAGCGCGCGGCCTCCGTTTCCTTGACCTCCGCACGCCTTTCCCGCATAAGCCCGCGCTTCCGGCGCAACCTCGGTCAGCGCCCTCCACCGCCACGACCCCCGATTAGCTCGGGACGAGGGCGGCGAGGACCCCCGTCCACGCAATCGTGCACGGGGGCTGACTGCGTTTGGGCCATCGGAGAGCACTTTGTTCGACGCGCTGACAGATCGGCTGACAGGGGTTTTCGACCGGCTCTCCGGGCGCGGCGTGCTGTCGGAAAAGGATGTCGAGGAGGTGATGCGGGAGATCCGCGTCGCGCTGCTCGAGGCCGACGTGGCGCTGCCGGTGGTCCGCGACTTCATCGCCAAGGCCAAGGAGGCCGCGACCGGCGAGGCGGTGATCCGCTCGGTGCGACCCGCCGACCAGGTGGTCAAGATCACCTATGACGGCCTGGTCGACATGCTGGGCGGGACGGGCGAGCCCGAGAGCCTGAACATCTCGCTCAACCCGCCGACCGTGATCCTGATGGCCGGCCTCCAGGGCTCGGGCAAGACCACCACGGCGGGCAAGCTGGCGCTCAAGCTGGTCAAGGACCGCAAGAAGGTGCTGCTGGCTTCGCTCGACACCCGCCGTCCGGCGGCCATGGAGCAGTTGGGCATGCTGGCCGAGCAGGCCGGCGCCAGCTTCCTGCCGATCGTCGCCGGCCAGTCGGCTCCCGACATCGCGCGTCGCGCCATGCAGGCGTCAAAGCTGCAGGGCTTCGACATCCTGATCCTCGACACCGCCGGTCGCACCACCATCGACGAGGCGATGATGGCCGAGGCGAGCGAGATCGCGAAGATCTCGACGCCGTCGGAAACCCTGCTGGTGGCCGACAGCCTGACCGGCCAGGACGCGGTGCGCACCGCCAAGGCCTTCCACGAGCGCCTGCCGCTGACCGGCCTGGTGCTGACCCGCGCCGACGGCGACGGGCGCGGCGGCGCGGCGCTGTCGATGCGGGCGGTCACCGGCCTGCCGATCAAGTTCCTCGGCGTCTCGGAAAAGATCGACGGCCTCGACGTGTTCGACGCCCAGCGGGTGGCCGGGCGAATCCTGGGCCGCGGCGACGTGGTGGCGCTGGTCGAGAAGGCCGCCGCCGACCTCGACATGGCCAAGGCCGAGGCCACCGCCCGCAAGCTGGCCAAGGGCCAGTTCGACCTCGACATGATGGCCGAGCAGCTTCAGCAGATGAAGCGCATGGGCGGCATGGAAGGCATGATGGGCCTCTTGCCCGGCGTGCAGAAGATGAAGCGCCAGATCGCCGACAGCGGTCTCAACGACAAGATGTTCGACCGCCAGGTCGCGATCATCTCGTCCATGACCAAGGCCGAGCGACGCAAGCCCGACATCCTCCAGGCTTCGCGCAAGCGCCGGATCGCGGCGGGCTCCGGCGTCGACGTGGCCGAGGTGAACCGGCTGTTGAAGCAACACCGGCAGATGGCCGACGCTTTCAAGGCCATGAGCAAGAACGGCGGCAAGGGTTTCGGCCAGATGGCCAAGATGCTCGGCGCGGGCGGCCTCGATGTGGGTCAGCTCGGCCAGATGGCCGGCGGCGGCGCGCAACCGACGCCGCAGCAGCTCGAGGAAATGGCCGCGAAACTCAAGTCCATGCCCGGCGGCATGCCCAAGCTTCCAGGCCTGCCCGGCCTGGGCGGCGGCCGGCCGCCCGGCTTCAACCCTTTCAAGAAATAGCTTTCAGACCAAGGACCAAGACCAATGCTGAAGATCCGTCTCGCCCGTGGCGGCGCCAAGAAGCGCCCCTACTACTCGATCGTCGTCGCCGACAGCCACTCGCCCCGCGACGGCCGGTTCATCGAGAAGGTGGGCAGCTACAACCCGCTCCTGAAGAAGGACGACCCCAATCGCGTCGTGCTCAAGGTTGAGCGCATCCAGGAGTGGATGGCCAAGGGCGCCCAGCCCACCGACCGCGTCGCCCGTGAACTGGGCAAGGTGGGCGTGGTGAAGTGGGAAGCCGGATCCAACCCCAAGAAGGGTCAGCCCGGCCAGAAGGCCAAGGAACGCGCCGAGGAGCGCGCCCAGCGTGAGGCCGACCGCGCCGCCGCCGCTGCGGAAGCCGCCGCCAATCCGCCGCCGCCGCCTGAAGAGCCGGTGATTGAAGAGCCGGTTGCCGAGGCCGTCGCCGAAGAGGCCGCGCCGGTGGAAGCCGCCGCTGAAGAAGCGCCCGCTGAGGCCGCGACCGCTGAAGCGCCCGCCGAGGACGAAGCCAAGGCCTGATCCGGGCCATGACAGAACTGATCCTGGCCCCTCTTGTTCTGGTCGGGCGGGTGGCCGGCGCCTTCGGGGTGCGCGGCGAAGTCCGCCTGACCAGCTTCACCGCCGCGCCCGAGGCGCTGATCGGGTATCGCGATCTGAAGCGCGCCGACGGCTCGGTGGGGCTGACCCTGCTGTCCGGCCGGCCGGTCAAGGGCGGGGTGGTGGCGCGCTGCGCGGAGGTTCCGACGCGCGAGGCGGCTGAGAAGCTGCGCGGCCTGGAGCTCTATGTCTCCCGGGCGGCCCTCCCAGAGCCAGACGAAGACGAGTTCTATGTCACCGACCTGATCGGGCTCGCGGTCGAGGCGCCCGACGGGGCGCACCTCGGCGTCGTCAGGACCGTGCGCGATTTCGGGGCCGGCGACCTGCTTGAAGTGCAACCTGCCGCCGGAGCCAGCTGGTGGCTGCCGTTTACCCGGGAGGCTGTTCCGGAGGTGCGACTGGCCGAGCGCCGGATTGTCGCGGTCCCGCCGGAGGAAACGGAGTAGGCAGGGGGCTTCCCGAAACGAAGACTGCGGGAAGGACCGACGGGCTTCTACTCCTCGATCGGCACGCCGTAGAGTTCCAAGCGGTGATCCACCAGCCGGTAGCCGAGCTTGCGGGCGATGGCTTCCTGCAGGGCCTCGATCTCGGGGTCGACGAACTCGATCACGTGGCCGGTCTTCATGTCGATCAGGTGGTCGTGATGGTCGCCTGTATGCTCCTCATAGCGCGAGCGCCCGTCGCGGAAGTCGAGCCGGTCGATGATCCCCGCCTCTTCGAACAGGCGCACGGTGCGATAGACCGTGGCGATGGAGATGTTGCGGTCGACCGCATGGGCGCGGCGGTGCAGTTCCTCGACGTCGGGATGATCGCTGGAGGTGGAGAGCACGCGCGCGATGACCCGACGCTGGTCGGTCATCCGCATGTTCTTCGCGAGACAGAGCTTCTCGATCCGATCCGACACCGCGCGCCTCCCTTCGGCTGAGGTTAGGTCTAGTCGCAGAGCGGCGTCAGGTCGAGACGCATCACCCGCGCATCCGAACGGCCCGCAGCGCCCCGATCATAGTAGCCGCGCCGAAGGCCGACGGCGCCGAATCCCAGGGCGCCGTAGAGCCCTATGGCGGCGGCGTTGCCGTCATCGACTTCGAGAAAGACCGCCTCCGCACCCAGTCCGCGCGCCGCACCCACGGCGGTGATCATCAGTTCGCGCCCGATCCCGCGCCGTCGGGCCCTGGGCGCAACCCCGATGGTGAGGATCTCGGCCTCGCCGGCCGCCAGGCGCAGGATCAGGAGACCGGCCGGGCCCTCCTGATGACACAGAAAGCCGAGCACGCCGGGGCTGGCCAGCATCTGGGCGATCTCGGGCGCGCTCCAGGGGCGGTCGAAGGCCAGGGCATGGATCGCGGCCATGGTCCCGGCCGCCTCCGGTCCTGCCGGGTCGATCCTCACGCCCGCGCCGCCGGGAGCTTGGCGTCCGGGGGCCGCAGATAGAGCGGGATCAACGGACCGGTGTCGCGGGCGGCGGCGATGCGCGCCACGCGCCGAGCGTTACAGCCCTCGGCGGGAATGATCCGAGCGCCCGGCGCGGCGTCGGCCAACAGCGCCGCGCCGGAGCCCACCAACGCCAAGGTTCGTCCGCGGGTGATTTCGGCCAGCCGCGCGGCGGCGGTTCCGATGGGCAGAACGTCCGGCGCCATAAGCGGGACGCCCTCTTCAAACACCTGCAGATAGACCTGGTCCCGGCGCGCATCGATGGCCGCGCAGACCAGCCCGTCGGCCTCAGCCGCCAGAGCCTCCAGCACCCCGACGCCCACCGTCCCGGCCCCAAGCGCCTGGGCGAAGCCCTTGGCGAAGGCGATGCCGACCCGCAATCCCGTGAACGAGCCGGGACCGACCGTGACCGCTACACGGGTGACCACGCCCGGCGACAAACCCGCTTCGGCCAGTACGCGTTCGACCATCGGGGCCAGTCGTTCCTGGTGCCCGCGCGCCATGGTTTCGGAAGCGTGTGCGAGGAGACGGTCGTCCGAGTCCAGCGCGACCGAGCAGGCGCCCAGGCAGGTGTCGAGCGCCAGGATGATCATCGGAACGCTAGAGCGCCTGCTCCACGGCGGTCACCTCGGGCACATAGTGCTTGAGCATGTTCTCGACCCCGGCCTTCAGCGTCGCCGACGACGAGGGACAGCCCGAACAGGCGCCGCGCATATTGAGCCACACCACGCCGGTCTGGACATCGAAGCGGTTGAACAGGATGTCGCCGCCGTCCTGGGCCACGGCCGGGCGGATTCGGGTGTCGAGCAGATCTTTGATTTCGGCGACGATCTGGGCGGTGTCGCCCTCGTAGACGTCGTTGGCGTGGCCATCATCATCCACGCCGCCCTCGGTCAGCAGGGGGCCGCCCGAGGTGAAGTGATCCATGATCGCCGCCAGGATCGGCGCTTTCAGATAGGGCCAGTCGACCGAGGCGTGCTTGCCCACGGTGATGAAGTCAGGGCCGTAGAAGACGCGGGTGACGCCGGTGATGGCGAACAGCTCGGCTGCGAGCGGCGAGGCCCGCGCGTCGTCAGGATCGCGGAAGTCGCGCGCGCCCTCGCCCAGAACCGATTGGCCGGGGATGAACTTCAGCACTTCCGGGTTGGGGGTGGCTTCGGTCTGGATAAACATGGGCTCGATGTGGCGCGCCGAGCCGGTAAACGCAAGCCGGCCCCCAAGATCAGATCCTCTGGCGTCGGAGCCCCGGATAGGCCACATCGTCAGGCAAAGCCGTCACGCCATAGGGAGACCTGCATGTCCGAAGACGCCTACGTTCCACCCAAGGTCTGGACCTGGAACAAGGGAAGCGGCGGTCGCTTCGCCAACATCAACCGGCCGATCGCGGGCCCGACCCACGACAAGGAGCTGCCGGTCGGCAAGCATCCCCTGCAGCTGCACTCCCTGGGCACGCCCAACGGCGTCAAGGTGACCATCATGCTGGAAGAGCTGCTGGCGCTCGGCCACAAGGGCGCGGAGTACGACGCCTGGCTGATCAATATCGGCCAGGGAGACCAGTTCGGCTCCGGCTTTGTCGCGATCAACCCGAACTCCAAGATTCCGGCGCTGCTCGATCGCAGCGAGCCGGAGCCGGTGCGGGTGTTCGAGTCCGGCTCGATCCTGATGTACCTGGCGGAGAAATTCGGCGAATTCCTGCCGACCGACCGGGCGCGGCGGGCGGAGTGCCTCTCCTGGGTGATGTGGCAGATGGGGTCGGCCCCCTATATCGGCGGCGGCTTCGGCCACTTCTACGCCTATGCGCCGACCAAGATCGAATACGCCATCGATCGCTTCGCCATGGAGGCCAAGCGACAGCTCGACGTGCTGGATCGCCGTCTGGCCGAGAGCGAGTACCTGGGTGGTAAGGACTACACCATCGCCGATATGGCGGTCTGGCCCTGGTACGGCCTGCTGGCCAAGGGCGGGGCCTATGAGAGCGGCGAGTTCCTGCAGGTTCAGGACTACAAGCACCTGCAGCGCTGGACGGAACAGATCGGCGCCCGCGAGGCGGTGAAGCGCGGCCGCATCGTCAACCGCGCCCAGGGCGACAAGGCGCTGCTCGAACGCCACGACGCGGCCGACATCGACAAAGTGCTCAACGGCTAGGAACCACGGAACTCACGGAAGAAATCGACCACGAAAATCACCGACCCTCTCGGGTCGTCGGTGTTGTTCTGGATTTCCGAGCGCGTCGTCGTTTCAATTCCGTGAGTTCTGTGAGTTCCGTGGTCCAAATCCACAGGGGGATCGAATGGAACTCAAAGACAAGATCATCGTCATCACCGGGGCGGCGAGCGGCATCGGACGCGCTCTGGCCGTGCGGTTCGCGGCCGAGGGCGCCAAGGCCATCGTCTGCGCCGACCGGGATGAACCGGGGGCCAAGGCCACGGCCGAGATGGTCGGCGGCCGCGCCTTCAAGACCGACGTGTCGCGCGAGGCGGACATCCGCGACCTGATCGAAACGGTCGAAGCCGAGGTCGGACCCATCGACCTCTTCTGCTCCAACGCCGGCATCGGGACCGGCGGCGGCGCCGAGACGCCCAACGACGCCTGGCAGCGGATCTGGGACATCAACGTCATGGCCCACGTCTGGGCCGCCCGTTATCTCGTGCCGCTGATGGCCGCGCGCGGCGGCGGTTATCTGATGAACACCGCGTCTGCGGCGGGCCTCCTGTCGCAGATCGGCTCGGCGCCCTATGCGGTGACCAAGCACGCGGCGGTGGGCCTCGCCGAATGGTTGGCGATCACCCACGGCGACCAGGGCATCAAGGTCTCGGTGCTGTGTCCCCAGGCGGTGAAGACCGCCATGACGGCCGGCAATCCTGACGGCGTCGCCTCCATCGACGGCATGATGGAGCCCGAGGTGCTGGCCGAGTGCGTGGTCGGCTGCCTGGAGCGGGAGGAGTTCCTGATCCTGCCCCACCCCGAGGTGCTGACCTACATGCGCAACAAGACCAACGACTACGGCCGCTGGATCGGCGGCATGCGCAAGCTCAACCGGCGCTTCGCGGGGTAGAGGCGGGCGCCTTTGGCCCCCAAGGCGTCATGGCGACGAAGGCGACGGTGGCGGCTCCGGCCGTCACCATCCCCGCGGCGACCAGGGCGAACAGGGTCCAGTCCGGCGCGCCGGTGGAGACCAGGAACCAGCCGCCCAGCGCGATGACGATCAGTCGCAGCGTGCCGGCCAGCAGCGGTCCGCCGATCTTCCCCGCGCCCTGCGAGGCGAAGTAGAGCGAGAGGTTCAGGCCGAAGAACACGAAGGCGGGCCCGGCGAAACGGAGATAGGTCTCCGCCGACGCCGCGACGCCCGGATCGCGCGTGAAGACGCTGACCCAGAGACCTGGGAAAAGCGCCAGCAGGAGGCCCAGCGCGCCCAGCCCCGCGCCGCCCATGGCGCCCGCCGTCCAGGCCACGCGCCTCGCCCTGGCGACGTCGCCGGCGCCGATGGCCATGCCCACCATGGGAAGCGCCGCCACGCCGACGGAAAAGGCGATGGGCACCAGCAGGAACTCCAGCCGCGAGCCGATCCCGTAACCGGCCAGCACCTCGGTGCCGAACCGCGCGGCGATGGCGGTGAGGATCAGGATCGCGCCCACCGTCTGCAGCGGCGACAGCATGGCCGGCGCGCCGACCCTGAGGATGTCGGCGAAGGCTTCGCGTCGCAGCGGTCCGATCACCTTCAGCCGCACCTTTGCACGGGGCGAACTCAGCAGCAGGTAGAAGGCCACCATGGACAAAAGCGAGGTCAGCGCCTGGCCCAGGGCGACCCCCATGAGACCCAACTGAGGAGCCGGCCCCCAGCCGAAGCAGAGCGAGCCGCCGACCACGACCTGCAGCGCGGCGCCGGCGATCATCACCACCGAGGGCCGGCCCATATCGCCGGCCGCCCGCATCACCGAGGCCATGATGTTGACCAGCCAGAACGCCACGGCGACCGCAAACACGACGCCTGCATAGGTGATGGCCAGCGACAGTGTCTCGCCGCGCCCGCCCAGGAGATGGAAGATCGGCCCGCCGAACAGGGTCAGCGCCAGGGTGAAGACGAGCCCGCCACAGACCGCGATCACGGCGCCGTGCCGCGCCAGCGTCTCGGCATAGGCGATGTCTCCCGCACCGATCGCCCGGCTGATGGCGGAGGAAACCCCGCCGCCCATCGCCCCGCCGCTCATCATCCCCATCAGCATGATCAACGGCAGGACCAGCGCCGCCGCCGCCAGCGGCTCGGCGCCCAGCGCGCCGATATAGGCCGTCTCGGCGATCGCCACCGCGGTGGTCGCCAGCATGCCGATCAGGTTGGGCGCGGCCAGCCTCGCCAGGGTCGCCGCCACGGGAGCGGTCAGCAGGGGATGCGGCGCGGGCGGGGCGGTCATGCCCAACGCTAACGCCCTTGCCCCAGCGTCCGCCATCCGCCATATGCGCCACCGGAGATCGGCGGCGGACAGAGTCCTCGCCAACTTGGTCAGGGCCGGAAGGCAGCAGCCACAACGAGTTTCGCTCCGGGTCGTTGTCCGGTCTCCACCTTTCCCGTTACATGCGCCGATGGCGGACGAAGACACACACGAGGCCGAGCCGCCGGAGCGCGATCCCGCGACCGGCGACATGTTCGGCGACGCGCCGCCGCCCGGCGCCGCAGGGCCCGGCGAGGGCTCGGCCGCCTATACGGTCATTGCGCGAAAGTACCGGCCGCGCACGTTTGACGACCTCTATGGCCAGGAAGCGATGGTGCGCACGCTGCGCAACGCCTTCGCTTCAGGACGGATCGCCCACGGCTTCATGCTCACCGGCGTGCGCGGGGTGGGCAAGACCACCACCGCGCGGCTGCTGGCGCGGGCGCTGAACTACGAGACCGACACGATCCATGCCCCCTCGCTCGACCTTGCCGAGGAAGGGCGCCACTGCCGGGCGATCATCGAGGGCCGGCACATGGATGTGCTGGAGCTCGACGCCGCCAGCCGCACCGGCGTCAATGACATCCGCGAACTGACGGACTCGGTCCGCTATGCGCCGGTGGAGGCCCGCTACAAGGTCTACATCATCGACGAAGTGCACATGCTGTCGACAGGTGCGTTCAACGCGCTCCTGAAGACGCTGGAAGAGCCGCCGCCGCACGCCAAGTTCATCTTCGCCACCACCGAGATCCGCAAGGTGCCGGTGACGATCCTCTCGCGCACCCAGCGGTTTGATCTGCGTCGGGTGGAGCCCGACCTGCTGGTCAAGAACCTGGAGAGGATCTGCGAGGCCGAGGGCGCGCGGGTCGAGGCCGAGGGACTGATGCTGATCGCCCGGGCCGCCGAGGGCAGCGTGCGCGACGGTCAGTCGATGCTGGATCAGGCCATCGTCCAGGCCGACCCGGGCCAGACGGTCAGCGCCGCGGCCATCCGAGACATGCTGGGCCTGGCCGACCGCGCCCAGACCATCGGCCTCTTCGAACAGGTGATGCGCGGCGAGGCGGGACCGGCCATCGAGACCTTCCGGGGGCTGTACGCGCTCGGCGCAAGCCCTGATCAGGTCATGCTGGACCTGCTTGATCACATTCATGGCGCCTCGGTCGCCAAGGCGGTGGGCCCCCAGGCGCTGGTGCTGCCCAAAGATCAGGCCCAGCGGCTCGCTGCGGTCGGCGCGGCGGTCTCGGCGCCGGGGCTGGCGCGCATCTGGCAACTGGCGCTGCGGGCGCACGAGGAGTCACGGCGCGCCCCGGATGCGGCGGCGGCGGTCGACATGGCGCTGATCCGGCTCGCCCACGCCGCCGACCTGCCGGGACCCGAGGAGGCGCTGAAGGCGCTCAGGGCCGGCGAGGCCCTTCCGGGCGGCGGCCCTTTAGGCGGCGGGGGAGGCATGGCGGCGAGCGGCGGCGGCGCGGTCTCCGCGGTGGCGCGGTCGGCCCCGGCCACGCAGGCGATCGCAAGGCCGGCGACAGAGCCCGCCACGGCCCTCAATACCTTCGAGGATCTGCTGGCGCTGATCGAGCGGCGGCGCGACATCACCTTGAAGCTCGACGTCGAGCGCTTCATCCGGCCGATCAGCATCCGGCCCGGCGCGCTGGAGTATGAGCCCGCGCCCGGCGCTCCGACCGATCTCGCCCAGCGGCTTGTCGGCCGCCTCAAGGAGTGGACCGGCGAGCGGTGGTTGCTCTCGACCCAGGGCGGCGGCGGCGCGGAGAGCCTGTGGGAACGCCAGAAGCGCGAGGCCGCCGAGGTGCGCGCCGAGGTCGAGGCCGATCCCTTCGTGCGCGAAGTGATGGCCGCCTTCCCGGGCGCGGAAATCCTGAGCGTGCGCCAGACCCTGGCGCCCGAACCCGTGACGCCGCTAGCGACGGAAGATGACGATGAGGACTGAGAGCCGATGAAGGACTTGGGCGCGATCATGAAGCAGGCCCAGGCCATGCAGCAGCGCATGGCCGAGGCTCAGGCGAAGATCGCCGAGATCCGCGTGGAGGGAACCTCCGGCGGCGGGATGGTCAAGCTGACGCTGAGCGGCGGCGGCGAGATGTCGGGCGTGGTGATCGACGAAAGCCTCATGGCGCCCGGTGAAGGCGAGGTGGTGGCCGACCTGATCATCGCCGCCTATGCCGACGCCAAGCGCCGCCTCGACGAGAAGCAGGCGGAGGTGATGCGGGAAGCCGCCGGGCCCCTGGCCGGCCTGAACATCCCCGGCATGCCGAAGTTCTGATGGCCGCTGCCCCCTCAGTCGCCTTCGCCGACAGCTCCCCCAGAGGGGGAGCAACGGAAACGTTCCAGTCTTCCCCTATCGGGGGAGGGGGACCGCGAAGCGGTGGAGGGGGCGCGTCACTCTGATGGCCGCCGCCGCCGGACCTGAGATCGAGCGGATGATCGCGCTCCTGAGCAAGCTGCCGGGGCTGGGACCGCGGTCGGCCAGACGCGCGGCGCTGGCGCTGCTGAAGCGGCGGGACCAGATGCTGGTTCCCCTGGCTGACGCCCTCGCCGAGGCTGCGCGGACGGTGCGGGTCTGCTCGACCTGCGGAGCTCTGGACACGCGCGACCCCTGCGCGATCTGCGCCGATCCGGCCCGCGACCCCGCATTGATCTGCGTCGTGGAAGAGGTGGGCGGCCTGTGGGCGCTGGAACGGGCGGCGGCGTTCCGGGGTCGCTATCATGTGCTGGGGGGATTGCTTTCAGCGCTCGATGGACGGGGCCCCGAGGCGCTGCGGGTGGGCGAGCTTGTCGCGCGCGCTTCAGACGCCGCCGTGCGGGAAGTGATCCTGGCTCTGCCGGCCACCGTCGATGGCCAGACCACGGCCCACTATGTCGCCGATCGGCTGGCCAACGCGGGGGTTTCGGTCACCTCGCTGGCGCGCGGCGTGCCGGTGGGCGGCGAACTCGACTGGCTTGATGACGGCACGCTCACCCAGGCTCTACGGGCGCGCCGCCCGGCCTAGAGCCCCTTGCAGATTGTGGGAACGGGCTCTCGGACGGACGACGCTCGGAATTCTAGACTTCGCGCCTTCCTCACTGCGTTCAAATGAATCCATCTGAACGGGAAAGGCTCTAGGCCGCCTCGAACTGCAGCGCCGCCAGCCTGGCGTAAAGTCCGCCTCGCGCCACAAGGTCGGTGTGGGTTCCCTCGTCAACCACCCGGCCGGCGTCCATCACAACGATACGGTCAGCCTTGAGCACGGTGGCCAGGCGGTGGGCGATGACCAGCGTGGTCTGGCCCTTCATGGCCTCATCCAGCGCCCGCTGCACCAGGTGTTCGTTCTCGGCGTCGAGCGCGCTGGTCGCCTCGTCGAGCAACAGGATCGGCGCCTTGCGCACCAACGCCCGGGCGATGGCCAGCCGTTGGCGTTGACCGCCGGAAAGCGTCTTGGCCCGGTCGCCCACCGGGGTGTCGAGGCCCTGAGGCAGGGCGGCGAGGAAGCTTTCGGCCTGAGCGGCGCGGATGGCCTCGGCGACCTCCAGGTCGCTGGCGCTCTCGCGGCCGAAGCGGATGTTCTCGGCGGCCGAGCCGGAGAACAGCGGACTCTCCTGGGCCACCAGCGCCATGCGCGCCCGTACCTCGGCCGGATCGGCGGCCGTAAGGTCGACGCCGTCCAGGGTCACCCGGCCCGCATCCGGATCATAGAAGCGCAACAACAGCCGGAAGACCGTGCTCTTGCCCGCACCGGAGGGGCCCACCAGCGCGACGCGTTCACCGGGCCGGACCCGGAGCGTGAAATCCGACAGGGCCGGCAGGTCGGGCCGGCCGGGGTAAGCGAAGGTCACGTTCTCGAAGGCCAGTTCGCCGCGCGCCGGCGTCGGCAGACCGGTCGGATGGGCCGGCGGGGCGACGCCGGGCCTCGCGTCCAGCAACTCGCCGACCCGCTCCATGGCGCCCGCCGCCTTCTGCACATCGCCCCAGGTTTCGCCCAGAGCGCCGACCGATCCGGCAGCGATCACCGACAGGAACGCGAACTGGAAGAGCGCGCCCCATGAAATTTCGCCGCGCAGTCCCGCGTGGACGCCGAGCCAGAACACCCCGACCACGCCCCCGAAAACCAGCACGATGACCGCCGCCGTCATCAGGGCGCGGGTCGTGATGCGGCTGAGCTGAGCGGCGAAGGCGGTCTCCACAGCCGCGCCGAAGCGGGTGGCGGCGGCGCGCTCGCGGCCGAAGGCCTGAACGGTCTCCAGCGCATCGAGGCTCTCGCCAGCCGAGCCGATGGCGTCGGCGAACCGGTCCTGAGCCGAGGTGGTCAGTTTCCGGACCCGGCGTCCGAACAGGAACAGCGGCGCCAGCACAAATGGAAACGTCAGCAGCACCAGGCCGGTCAGTTTTGGGCTGACGAACACCAGCAGGATCAAGGCGCCGATGAGGGTCAACAGGTTACGCAGTGCGATCGAGATCGAGGTGGACAGCAGGTTCTCGACGATGGCGATGTCGGTGGTCAGCCTCGAAAGGACCTCGCCGGTGCGGGTCTTGAGGAAGTAGGCCTGGTCCAGCGTAACGATGTGGCCGTAGGCAGCCTTGCGCAGGTCGGCCACCACGCGCTCGCCAAGGCTGGTGACGAAATAGAACCGGAACGCGGTCGAGAGCGCCAGAACCCCGGCCACCGCGGCGACCACCAGAAATCGCCCGTCCACGTCAGCGGCGGTCAGGCCCGCGTCGGTCAGATGGTCGACCACCAGCCGGATCGCGCCGGTCATTCCAAGCGTCGCGCCCGTCGAGGTGAGCAGAAAGACGCCCGCCGCCGCCGCCCGGCCCCAGTGAGCCGCCAGGAACGGCCCGAGCCTGCGGAGCGCCCCCACGTTGCGGCTGCGGCTACGCTTGGCGCCCGCTTCACTCAAGGATTGGGCCAGCGCCTGGCCGGTGCTTGGGCGGCCCTCCGCCGCCTCGCCCGGCTCGCTCATCGGTCTCGCATCTTGCGTTTGTCCGCGCGGTTCTCTATACGCGCGGCTTCGTTTTTCACCGCCTTAACCGGCGGTCGGCCGCACCCGGCCGCTTCTCTACTTCAGGCGCCCGTTCGATGAAACAAGACATCCACCCCGACTATCACTTCATCACCGTGGTGATGACGGACGGCACCACCTACAAGACGCGCTCGACCTACGGCAAGGAAGGCGACACGCTGAACCTCGACATCGACCCCAAGACGCATCCGGCGTGGACGGGCGGCGGTCACCAGATGCTCGACCGTGGCGGTCGCGTGTCGCGCTTCAACGCCAAGTTCGGCGCCTTCACCCGGAAGTAGACGGGCGCGGCCAAGGCCTACGCGTTCCAGACGCCGCGAAGGGCAACCTTCGCGGCGTTTGCTTTGGAGGCTAGCCGCCGAACGCGGTCTTGAGCCGGTCCATTTGAGAGAGCACCAGATTGGGCGCCTCGTGGGCCGAGTCCACGTACATTCGCCGATCCAGATGGCGCGCACGCTCATGGATGCGTTCCGCGCGATCGGCCAGGGCGGTCAGGCCGCGCGGCAGCTCGGCCCGGACGGCGCGGGCCATGGACTCCTCGCCCGGCGGATCGACATTGAGGCGATAGCGGTCCTCACAAGCGGCGGCCGGCGCCATGTCGCCTTCCCGAACCGCGCGCTGGACCAACAACCACGACGCCACCTGCATCAGCCGTGTCGTGAGGCGCATGCTCTCGGCGGCATAGGCCAGCGCCGCATTGCGGGAGAGCAGCTTGGATTCCTGGCGACCCTCACCGTCCAGATAGCCGGCGGCCTGTTCCACCAGATCCATGCCGTCCTGGAAGGTGCGCTCGAAGAGTTCGGAGCGGGCGAAGTCGCGGATGATCTCGTCGCGGCGGCCCTGGTGATCGGCGTGGTGCATCGGGTCCACCCTACTCGTTTGTGTATTGCTGCGTCCTGAACGATCAGGCGCGAGGTTCGATCAGCGCTGCAACGGCCGTGCCAGCGTCAGCTTCTGGGGCCGAACAGCGCATCGGCGGCGGCGCGGCCCGATCGCTTGCGCGCGATCTGCGCCTCGACCCGCACGATCTCCTCGCGGAGCACCTCGATCCGTTCCTCAAGCTCGGAGACGCCGAAGAGTTCCAGGTCCTCTCGCATGGCCTCGGCCAGTCGCTGGCCGCGCCCCACCCGGGCGGTCGCCGGTTCTTCCATGACGATGCCTCCTTTGCGTTCCCCCGTGCGGCCGCTATCTGACCCCTCTCACGCCGCCCGCGCAAGCTGCAGGACCCAAACATGACCAGCCCCGTCGAAGCCGAGACCATGATGGCCGTGGTGGTGGAGGGCGGGCGCGGTCCGGCCTCGGCGCTGAGCGCTCAGCCCATCCCCCGCCCATCGCCGGGCCCGGGACAGATTTTGATCCGCGTGCGCGCGGCGGGCGTGAATCGGCCCGACATCATCCAGCGGCTGGGCATGTATCCGCCGCCGCCTGGGGCGCCCGACACCCTGGGCCTGGAGGTCGCGGGCGAGGTGGCGGTGGGCGCCGGGCGCTGGAAGACCGGCGACCGGGTGTGCGCGCTGCTGGGCGGCGGGGGTTATGCCGAGTACGCCGTTTGCGACGCCCGCCATGCTCTGCCGATTCCAGCGGACCTCGACTTTGTCCAGGCGGCCGGCCTGCCGGAGACCGTGTTCACCGTGTTCGCGAATGTGTTCGAGCACGGAAGCCTGAAGGCGGGAGAAACCCTGCTGGTCCACGGCGCGACCTCCGGCATCGGGGTCACCGCCATCCAGATGGCCAAGGCGGCCGGCGCCAAGGTGATCGCCACCGCGCGCGGCGCAGCCAAAGCTCAGGCCGCGCTCAGGCTCGGCGCCGACGTTGCGGTCGACGTCACCACCCAGGACTTCGCCGACATCGCCAAGGCCGAGGGCGGCGTTGATGTCGCGTTGGACATGGTGGGCGGCGACTATTTCGCCCGCACCCTGGATGTTCTGAAGACCGGCGGTCGCATCGTCTACATCGCCAGCCAGGGGGGCGCCGAAATCACCGTGCCGGTGTTCCGCATCATGCAGAAGCGCGCGACCATCACCGGCTCGACGCTTCGGCCGCGCGACGCGGACGAGAAGGCGCGGCTGGCCGCGGCGGTGGAGGCCACCGCGTGGCCGTGGATCGCAACCGGGAAAGTGGCCCCGCCGGTCGATCGCACGTTCCCGCTGGATCAGGCCGCCGCCGCCCACGCGCACCTGGAGTCCGGGGCCCACGTCGGCAAGGTCATCCTGACGGTCGAGTAGTCGCTTCACCGGCCATGTGTCGGAACGGAAAGAACATATCCGTTGACGACGGGTCAGCCCTGGCCCCACCGTTCGGCCCGGCGGAACAGGGCGCGCCAGAATGCCTGACCGTGGTATCGGGAGATCTCTGGGGTGACCAAAGCCGTGACTGACGTCGGGGAGCCGCCGCGCCTCGGCCTGGGGACAAAGGTGCTCTATGCGGTCGGCTCGACCGCGACGAACCTGAAAGCCCGCGCCCTATCCACTCTGCTGGTGCTGTTCTACAATCAGGTCGTCGGCCTGCCGCCTCAGATGGTCGGGCTGGTGCTCACCATCGCGCTCGTGCTCGACGCCGTTCTCGACCCGATCATGGGCCAGGTTTCCGACAATCTCCGTTCCCGCTGGGGGCGGCGCCACCCCTTCATGCTGGCCGCCGCCGTGCCTTATGCGCTGGGGTTTTTCCTGCTGTTCAATCCACCCCAGGGATGGAGCGATCAGGCGCTGGTGATCTATCTGGCGGTCTGCCTGCTCTCGATCCGGGTGTTCGACACGCTCTTCGAGGTGCCTCACCAAGCGCTCGCGCCGGAACTGGCCAAGGGCTACGACGAACGCACCAACCTGCTGGCCCTGCGCCAGTTCTTCGCCGTGGCCGGCGGTCTTGGCATGCAGCTCCTGGCGCTCAACGTCCTGCTCGCAGAGCGGCCTGACGGGACCGGCGGCATGCTGGATCGGTCCGGTTACTTCGGCTACGCCCTGACCGGCGGACTGGTGATCTTCGCCACCGTCGTGATTTCGACGCTAGGGACCGCCAGCCGGATTCCCTATCTGGAGCCGGCGCCGACCCGGAGGATCACCCTGGGCGCCATGGTCCGGGAGATGGCCCAGACGCTCAACAATCGAGCCTTCATTGTCGGCGTCCTGACGATGATCTTCATCGCCGTCGCGGTCGGGGCGCGAAACGGGCTGGAACTCTATTTCGGGCTCTACTTCTGGGAGCTGAAGCAGTGGCAGCTTGGCGTTCTGGCGACCATCAGCACGGTTGGCGGTTTCCTGGGCGTGGCGCTCGCGCCGGTCGTCAGCCGTATCCTCGGCAAGAAGCACGGCTGCATCGCGGTGTTCGCGACGGCTGTCCTGGTGCACATCACCCCTGTGTCTCTGCGGCTGCTGGATCTTGCCCCGCCCAATGGCTCCACCGCCCTGCTCTGGCTGATCTATGGCGAAGAGATCATCAATGCGACCCTGGCCTCGGCCACCGCCGTGCTGCTGGCGGCGATCATCGCCGATGTGGTGGAGGACGCCGAGGTCAAGACCGGCCGGCGGTCGGAGGGCCTGCTGCTATCCGCCAACGCAATGTTCCGGAAGATGATCTCCAGTCTGGGCATCTTCATGGCCACCAGCGTTCTGGCGTTCGCCGGCTTCGCGGAGGGCGCCAAGCCCGGCCAGGTTCCCGACGAGGTGCTCCGCACCCTGGGGATGGCCTACATCCCGCTGATCGTCGGACTCTACGGCGTCGCGGTGGCGCTGCTGTTCGCCTACAATATCGACCGGTCGAAGCACGACGCCAATCTGGCCACGCTGCGCGACCGCAAGATCGCCACCGAAACCTAAGGGCCGTCCACACGACGGATCATCGTCACCGGATGGAGACGGCCTCGACATCAAGGGGCGGGCAAGTCTCAACCCGGTCGGCTTGATTCAAGCCGTATGGGATGCGCGCCAAAGCTACCGCGAGAAGACGCCCATCAGCAGCGGCCGGACAAACACCGAAGCGGCCGCGGAGGGCCGGACATCGGGCACCAGCCATCCCAGGTCGGCGCAGGCGTTCAGCGTCGCGGTCAGCATCTGGGCGGCGATGTAGGGGTCCACGGGACGCAGCGAGCCCTCAGCGATGCCGTCGGCGATCATCCCGGCGAAGCGGTCGGAGACCCGGTTGGCGTGCTCCACCATCTCGCCGCGGATCTGTTCCGGCAGAGCGGTGAGCGCCGAGGTTCTGAGCAACGGGCCGTGATCTGAGAGCTGGAACTCCGCCAGCGCCGAGGCGCTCGCGACGAGACGATCCCACTGATCGCCCGGCAATTCCAGGGCGAGCCGTTGTGCATGGGTCATCACCGCGAAGCTGCGCTCGAAGCAGGCGACCACCAGGTCGTCCTTCGCCTGGATGTGGTGGTAGAAGCTGCCCTTGGTGACATTGAGCTCAGCCGAGATCTTGTCGACCGAGGCGCCGCGATAGCCGCGCCGGTTGATCAGGCGGGTGGCGGCCAGCAGGAACGTTTCCCGCGCCCGGCCTGCGGCGTCGTGGGGCGCGAGACGCTCGGCGAGCAGCGGCGGCGGCGTCCAGCCGCGACCTTCCACCGCCAGACCGTGCAGCAGAATGTCCGCCATCCGGTCCCGCACCCGGGCATAGTCCTCAGGCTCGAACCGCGCGATCCAGGCGCCGCCCCAGAACAGGTGCTCCAGCAGCATTCGCGTCCGGGCCGTCCGTCGACCGCGGGACATCCAGTCGAGATCCGGGTGATCGAAGATCTGACGCGCCTTGCGAAACAGACGGCCATAGGCCTGGGCGACCTCGGTCCGGCGCGGCTCGGTGAGCGCTCGAAGCTCCGAGATGATCGGCAGCGGCGGGGCCTGTCCAATTGCGACCGCCTTCAACCGATCGAGATAGCGGTCAAGGAACACATGCACCCTCGCCTCCGGATCAGGCGCACGAACCGCCGCCTCGGCGATCTGCAGCAACCCGTCGATGCCGCGCAGGA
Source organism: Phenylobacterium sp. (assembly GCF_044371015.1). GTDB lineage: Bacteria > Pseudomonadota > Alphaproteobacteria > Caulobacterales > Caulobacteraceae > Phenylobacterium. The sequence continues at coordinate 16,837 of NZ_JBILUK010000004.1, read as the reverse complement.
TGCAGGCGGCGGCGAGATCGTCTTTGCGGCGAAAATAGTAGGTTACGCTGGTGGTCGAGAGGTCGACCGCCGCCGCGGCGGCGCCGAGGGTCAATCCTTTGATGCCGCGTCGATTGAGTATGTGCGTGGCGGCGTCCAGCACGGCGTCGCGCTTGCGTTCAAACCGGTCGGTCGCGCGGGCCTGAGCGCGGACAGCTGGCATGGACGAATGTTTCCCCGATGAAACGCCTATTGAGCCGGAACCGGCGCATCCGCCAAGTCATTCCGCAACGTCAAGTTTTCCGGACGGTCACCCGTCGGAGAAGCCGAAGGGCGCGCTGGTGCGGCGCAGGTCGTCGGCCAGGATTTGGCGCCCGATCGGCGGGGCGGAGCGGGCGGTGCATTCGGTACGGTGGCAGATGCGGCAGGTGACCCCGATCGGCGTGGCGGCGCCCTCGTCCCGGCCCTCGGCGTAGATCAGCCGCCCCGCGTGTTCGGCGGCGCAGCCGAGCGCAATGGCGCGCTCCACCCGCTGCTTGCCGTAGCCGCCGCCGCCGGCCGTGACGGTGCGGGCAATGGAGAAGAAGCGCTGGCCGTCCGGCAACTCTAGCCACTGGGTGACGATCCGGCGCGGCGTGCGAAACGCCTGGTGTACGTTCCACAACGGACAGCCGCCGCCATGGCGCGCGAAGGGAAAGCCGGCGCCGTCGAGCCGCTTTGAGACGTTGCCCGCCTCATCCACCCGCAAGAAGAAGAACGGCACCCGCGCCTGGCCGGGCTTCTGCAGCGTGGTCAGCCGGTGCGCCACCTGCTCGAAACTGGCGCCGAACTGTCGTGACAGCGCCTCGATGTCGTAGCGGCGCGTCTCCACCGCTCGAGCGAAGGCGCCATAGGGCATCAGGATCGCAGCCGCCGCATAGCTGGCCAGCGCCCGGCGCGTCAGCCGCGCACCGCTCTCGCTGGCGAAGACCCCGTCGTGCATCACCGCGTCGATATCCTCGTTCAGTTCAAGATAGGCGAGCTGCAGGGCCAACTGAAACGCCTGGCTGGCGGCGTCGAGCTCGTCGCTCAGCAGCACTTCGCGGCGGTGGCGGTCGAGGCGGCGCGTGGAGCCCACCATGACCTCGGGCGGCAGGCGTCGAACACGCAACCCGTGACGGGTGCGAAAATAGGCGGCGAGGCCATCATGGTTCGCCACAGTCTGGGCGAGCCGTTCGGCCGCATCGTCCAGACCCGGGAAGCTGTTGCGCCGCGCCTCCAGGAACCGCCGCGACTCCGCCACCGGGTCTGAGCTGTCGGCGCCCGCTTCGCCCGTGGGAGCGGCGCCCTGGTCCGCCAGCGCCAGCTGCTCTTCGCGGTATGCGGTGTGAAGCCTCAGGATCGCCTCGGCGACCCCTGGAAAGTTGGTGGCCAGATCGGCGATCTCCATGGCTGGAAGCTCGATGTCGGCGAACATCGGGTCCCTCAGCGCCGCCTGAAGCCGCGCCGCCTCCTCGCCTGAGCCGTCGGCCGCCAGAGAGGCCATGTCGACCTTATAGGTCCGCGCCAACCGAAGAAGCAGCTCGGCGCTCAGCGGCCGGTGATTGCGCTCCAGGAGCGCGATGTAGGAGGCTGAGACCTCAAGGTCGGAGGCCATGTCGGCCTGGGTCAGTCCAAGGTCGCGCCGCAGCCGCCGCAGGCTGGGTCCCACATAGACTCTGCGATCGGCAGTCATGACCGGCCCCCGTGCAGTTCCTTACAGCATTACAAAGAAAGTCTGTAAAGTCTTACAGCAACACCTCGTGCGCCCTCGCGCCGCGCGCCACGGCGGCCTAAGCGCCCGGCCACATTCGACACATCCCCTGCGTTGGAGGACCGGACATGGCCTATCAGGACCACATCATCGAGATGAGCCAGCTCGTGAAGAGCAAGGGCGGAACCTGGGACGGGATCAACCCTGAGGCCGTGGCCCGCATGCGCCTGCAGAACCGCTTCAAGACCGGCCTCGACATCGCCCGCTACACCGCCGACATCATGCGCGCCGACATGGCCGCTTATGACGCCGACCCCGCCAACTACACCCAGAGCCTGGGCTGCTGGCACGGCTTTGTGGCCCAGCAGAAGCTGATTTCGATCAAGAAGCACTTCGGCTCCACCAAGCAGCGCTACATCTACCTCTCGGGCTGGATGGTCGCTGCGCTGCGCTCGGACTTCGGCCCGCTGCCGGACCAGTCGATGCATGAAAAGACCTCGGTGCCGGCGCTGATCGAAGAGATCTACACCTTCCTGAAGCAGGCCGACGCCCGTGAGCTCGGCGGCCTCTACCGCGACCTCGACGCCGCCCGCGAGGCCGGCGACAAGGCCAAGGAACAGAAGCTGATCGACGCCATCGATGGCTACGAAACCCACGTGGTGCCGATCATCGCCGACATCGACGCCGGCTTCGGCAACGCCGAGGCGACCTATCTGCTGGCCAAGAAGATGATCGAAGCCGGCGCCTGCGCGCTGCAGATCGAGAACCAGGTCTCAGACGAAAAGCAGTGCGGCCACCAGGACGGCAAGGTCACCGTGCCGCATGACGACTTCCTGGCGAAGGTGCGGGCCGTGCGCTACGCCTTCCTGGAACTGGGCGTCGACAACGGCATCATCGTCACCCGCACCGATTCTCTGGGCGCCGGTCTCACCAAGCAGATCGCCGTCAGCCACGAGCCGGGCGACATCGGCGACAAGTACAACAGCTTCCTGGATTGCGAGGAGATCGCGCCGGCCGACATGAAGAACGGCGATGTGGTCATCAACCGCGGCGGCAAGCTGCTGCGGCCCAAGCGCCTGCCTTCCAACCTGTTCCAGTTCCGCGAAGGCACCGGCGCCGACCGCTGCGTGCTGGACTGCATCACTTCGCTGCAGCACGGAGCCGACCTGCTGTGGATCGAGACCGAGAAGCCGCACATCGAACAGATCGCGTCGATGGTCGATCGCATCCGCGAGGTCTTCCCGAACGCCAAGCTGGCCTACAACAACAGCCCCTCGTTCAACTGGACGCTCAACTTCCGCCAGCAGGTCTATGACGCCTGGAAGGCGGCCGGAAAGGACCTCTCGGCCTATGTCCGCGACGGCCTGATGAGCGTCGAGTATGACGCCACCGAGCTGGCGGCCGAGGCGGACGAACGCATCCGCACGTTCCAGCGTGACTCCGCCAAGCGGTCAGGGATCTTCCACCACCTGATCACCCTGCCGACCTACCACACCGCAGCGCTCTCGACCGACAACCTGGCCAAGGAGTACTTCGGCGAGATGGGCATGCTGGGCTACGTCAAGGGGGTGCAGCGCCAGGAGATCCGTCAGGGCATCGCCTGCGTGAAGCACCAGAACATGTCGGGCTCGGACATCGGCGACGATCACAAGGAATACTTCGCCGGCGAAGCCGCCCTGAAGGCCGGCGGCGCGCACAACACGATGAACCAGTTCGCCTGAGCATGAACCCGCTCTCCCCGCTCCCTCGCGGAGGGGGTCGGGAGTGGGGACCTCAGCTCAGAGGTTGCCGGGGGAGCTCCCCCACTCCAAACCCCTCCCCGTTTCGGGGAGGGGCTTACGTGTCGCGATAGAGTCAACGCCATGGATCTCTCCCCCAATCTCTATGTCGACGACCTGTTGCACGGGTTCGTGGAGCAGGAGCTGCTTCCAGGGACAGGGGTCGCGCCGGCGGCCTTCTGGTCGTCGCTCGAGGCGATCCTGGCGGACTTCACGCCCAAGAACGCCGCTCTGCTGGCCCGACGTGACGACCTTCAGGCCCGGATCGACGCCTGGTGGCGAGATCGGCGCGGCCAGAATGTCCCGATCGCCGAGCAGGCCGCCTTCCTGCGGGAAATCGGCTATCTGCTGCCGGAGCCGGCCCCCTTCACGATCGGCACCACAAATGTCGATCCTGAGATCGCACGCATCGCCGGCCCGCAACTGGTCGTGCCTGTCTCTAACGGCCGCTTTGCGCTGAACGCCGCCAACGCGCGTTGGGGCAGTCTCTACGACGCGCTCTACGGCACCGATGCGTTGGAGCCCCCGACCGGCGGCAAGGGGTATGACCCGGCGCGCGGCGCCGGGGTGATCGCCTACGCCCGGAGGCTGCTCGATCAGGTCGCGCCGCTGACCCGCGGAAGCCACGCCGACGTTGTGAGCTATGAGATCGCCAACGACGACCTCACCGTTCGGTTCGCCAATGGCCAGGACGCGGGCCTCAAGCGACCCGACCAACTCGCCGGCTGGCGTGGCGAGGCCGCCGACCCGACCGGCGTCCTGCTCCGCCACAACGGCCTGCATCTGGAGATCCAGATCGACCGTCGTCACAACATCGGCCGAGATGATCCCGCCGGCGTCGCGGATGTCGCCATCGAGGCCGCGCTCACCGCTATTCAGGATTGCGAGGACTCGGTGGCCGCCGTCGACGCCGAGGACAAGGTCGGTGTCTACCGCAATTGGCTGGGGCTGATGCGGGGTGATCTCGCCGCCACGTTCGAGAAAGGCGGGCGCACCGAAACCCGCACGCTTGACCCAGACCGAACCTTCGCCGCGCCCGACGGCGGTCGCCTCACGCTCAAAGGCCGCTCCGTCCTGCTGGTGCGCAATGTCGGCTGCCACCTGATCACCGACATGGTGCGCTGGAACGGCGGGCCGGTGCACGAAACGGCGATCGACGCCCTGATCACCGTCGCGGCTGCGATGCACGACCTGAACGGCGCCCGCGCCAACAGCGCCGCCGGCTCAGTCTATGTCGTCAAGCCGAAGCTTCACGGCCCGGACGAGGTGGCGCTGGCGGTGCGGATGTTCGATCAGGTCGAAGACGCCCTGGGACTGGCCCGCAACACCGTCAAGATCGGGATCATGGACGAGGAGCGCCGCACCAGCGCGAACCTCAAAGCCTGCATTCACGCCGCCCGCGACCGCATCGTGTTCATCAACACCGGCTTCCTCGACCGCACCGGCGATGAGATCCACACGGCCATGGAAGCCGGTCCGGTCGTGCGCAAACACGCCATCCGGGCCGAGCTCTGGCAGCCGGCCTATGAGCGTCGGAACGTCGAGATCGGCCTGGCCACTGGATTCCTCGGCCGCGCTCAGATCGGCAAGGGCATGTGGGACAAGCCCGACATGATGAAGGATATGCTCGCCGCCAAGGCGAGTCAGCCGAAGGCCGGCGCGAGCACCGCCTGGGTGCCCTCGCCGACCGCCGCCGCATTGCACGCGCTGCACTATCACGAGGTCGAGGTCACGGCGCTTCAAACCGCCATGGCCAAGGCGGGCGAGCCGACCGGGCTCGACGATCTGCTGACTCCGCCTCTGGCCCGCTCGAACTGGAGCCCCGCCGACGTGCAGGAGGAGTTGGACAACAACGCCCAGGGCATCCTCGGCTATGTGGTCCGCTGGATCGACCAGGGCGTCGGATGCTCCAAGGTGCCCGACATTCACGACGTGGGTTTGATGGAAGACCGCGCGACGCTGCGCATCTCCAGTCAGCATATCGCCAACTGGCTGCACCACGGCGTCTGCACCGAGGCGCAGGTTCGCGAGACCCTGGCGCGGATGGCCAGTGTGGTCGACGGCCAGAACGCCAGCGACCCGGCCTATACGCCCATGGCTGGGAACCTCGATCGCAGCATCGCCTTCCAGGCGGCGCTCGACCTGGTGTTCAAGGGTCGCGAACAGCCGAATGGCTATACCGAACATGTGCTGACCCGCCGCCGCCGCGAGCGGAAGGCTGAGCTGGCCGCGGGCTGACGACGCCTCAGTTCAGCGGTCCGGGGGGGCGACCGTCCTCCGACAGCCGCGCCAGACAGGCGATGATCTCGTCCCACTGAGCCAGGGCCTCGGTGTCGCCGGCGGCGGCGTACTCGGCCGCGCGAAGCGTCGCGATAATCTCCGCGTCGTCGCCGTACTGCGCCGAAAGCGTCAAGGCTGTGAGCCAGACGGATTCATCAAAATTCATTACCGACCCCATTTCGCCCTGTACAACATCGATATCCCAAGACATCTTGTCCAGGACAAATGAGCGCCGCTGACGAAAATCTGGACGTGTCTGAGGGCCTCGCCTCCATCGGCGAAGCCGCTCGGCGCAGCGGCGTGCCCAAAGACACGCTTCGGATCTGGGAGCGGCGCTACGGGTTTCCGGCACCTCTACGAGATGCCGCCGGCGACCGCGCCTATCCATCCGATCAGGTAGAAAAGCTTCGCCTTATCCGTATCTTGATAGATCAGGGTCGGCGACCCTCCAAGCTCGTCACCCGGTCCCTGGCGGCCCTTCAAGCCGAGTTCCAGGTCGGCGCGGCGGAGCGCAGCGCACCGGAAGCTTGGGTGATCGAGGCGCTTGACCTGCTACGTGCGCACGATGTCGAAGGCCTGCGCGCCCGCCTCGTAGCAACCCTTCACGAGCGCGGGCTGCGCCCATTTGTCATAGACAATGTCGCGGCGCTTTCGGCGGCTGTCGGTGAAGCGTGGATCGCCGGCGAACTCGCCGTCTTTGAGGAACACCTGTTTACCGAGCTGATCGCGCGCGTCTTGCGGGGCGCTCTGGCCGGCGTGGGACGCGGCGGCGATGCCCGGCCCCGGATTCTGCTCACCACCCTCCCCGGCGAACCGCACGCCCTGGGCCTTCTGATGGCGGAGTGCCTGATGACGCTTTCCGGCGGCGCTTGCTTTAGCCTGGGTGTCGAGACGCCGCCCCATGACGTGGCCCAGGCGAGCGCGGCCCACAGAATCGACGTCGTCGCACTGTCGTTCTCGGCCATGTACGGCCCCGCCGCCGCCCGTCGAGACCTGAAGACTCTCCGAGATGTGTTGCCGCCTGAAGTCGAAATCTGGGCCGGCGGCGCCTGTCCCGGTCTCCGGGGCCAGCCGATCGCGGGCGTCAGGACGGTCCCCGATCTCGAGGCGATCGAAGCGCTTGTGGCCGGGTGGCGCCGCTAGGGCTTACTTCCGCATCCAGCCGCCGCCGGCCGGGCGATAGAATTCGCCGGGCTTCAGAAGGGTCTGTACGACGGTGTTGTAGGCCGAGGCGCCCGCGGCTTCGGGCGTGACGCCATTGCGGGCGGCCGCCTGACGATAGAGCGCCGCGCGGCCTTCATTGATCTCTTCGACCGCCGCTCGCAGGGCCGGATCGGTCGTCGGCCGAACATAGCCCAGGAAACCGTCGGCCTGCTCGCCGACGACGCCCTGCGCCTTGGCGGCGTCGACCGCGGATTTTGCGTCCATGGCCTGGGCCACGGCCACCGGGGCGGCGAGCGTCGCCAACACGGCGGCAGCGATCGAAAGGCGGGTGCTCATCATGCTCATGGTCCTCTTCCTCCTTAGAAGAGGTTCGGGTTCTTCTGGATCAAGGCTTTGACGTCCTCGTCCAGACGCAGCCGGACATCGGCGTCCAGCTTGGCGTAGATGGTGATCGGCGCGACCTCGACCCGCACGGTGGGCGTGCAGGCCGCAAGCCCGGTCAGCGCCAGGGCGCTGACAGCAAGGACGAAGATTTTCATGGGGCGGGCTCCCGGATCATGGGGGGATGTATCATGGTTCCGGCTGAACGGGACCTGAACCTCGTGTGCGGCGCCAGTCGGACCAGTCGCCGATCAGATCATCCAGGTTCAGCGAGGTGTCGAGGGTCAGGTTGACGCCTGTGCCCGACGGCAGAGGCAGGGGCTTGCCCATGAAGCGGCGCAGGATGATGTCGGCGGGCGTGAGCCGGATCTCCTGCCGGGTCGGCGGGTCGTGGCGACCCTTGATGACGAACAGAACGCCGAGGCGCCCGTCAGGCCGGCTGGCGATGGTCGCCGACAGCGCATCGAACGCCAGATGCTCCATGGCCTGGTAGGCGAAGTCGGTGAAGGCGGCGTTGGGGTCCGCCGCGCCGGGCGGCGGGGCCTCCCCCGAGGCGGTGACGCCGGTCAGCGCCGTCCGCTGGATGGCCAAACGTCCGGGCTGGTCGGCCTTCAACTCGCCGCCGGTGATCCGCAGCTTTTGCCCCAGCGCCTCGAAGGGCACGCGACCGCTGACCTTGGCGTCGAGTTCGACCCTGTCGCCGAAGGGCGAGGCTTCCACCAAATCGTGGAGTTGCACACCCTCCAGCACCAGCACGCCGCGCGTGGGGACCCCGGGCGTGAGCGACATCTCGAGCCCTTCGATGCGCACCTTGCCGCCGCCGACCTCCGCTTCGCCGCCCTCGACCTTCAGCAGGGTGTCGGCAATCTCGAAGCGGGCGCGCAGGCTCGTGATCAGTACGGTCGAGCGAAGCGTGTCGGCGATCAGCACCTGGCCCGGCGCGGCGGCGAGCGGCGCCAGGCTGGAGAAGGCTACCTCGCCGCGAAGCCCCTCCACGGCCCCCGCGGGACTTTGGAAGTTCAGGCGCGCAATACTCAGGCGCCCAGAGCTTGAAGCGCCCTCCGGCGACCAGTCAAAGCGCCCGACGAAACGCGACTCGCCGGACACTGGCGGTCCCAGCGTCCCGGCCAGGGGCGACAGGTCAGCCGGCTGTAGAGCGCCTTCGGCAAACCGCAGAGGCTCGGTCTCGAACACCGCCACGCCCAGGCCCAGCCGGCCGTCATGGGTCACCCGGGCGAAACCGACCCTGGGCCCGCGCGGCAGCCGGGCGGCGAGATCGGCGCGCCAGATGAAGTCCTGGAGCGTGACCGCGCCGGACAGCGCCAACGCCTCGAACCGCGCATCCGGCGCCGTATCGATGAGTCGTCCGGCCTGAGCCTCGATCTGCGCAGCCATCCGTCCGCCCTGGCCCTGGGCGGCGACCTGGCCTCCGCCGCCGCTGACGCGCACCTGGGCGAATGGGGCCCGGGCCCCGACATCCCGAGCCTGGGCGAGCAGACGCCAGGCGCCGTTGCTGGCGGAGAGCATCGGCCGGCCGGTCGGGCAGAGACGGCCGGCGAGGTCGGTGACGTCGCTTTCGCCGAACTCCAGCCGCGCGGCGCCGAGCACCACGCAATCCGTGGCGGCGAAGCTGAGCGCGCCCCTGGCCAGGCTGACGCGGCCCGCCGCCTCGACCCGTGGGTCCCGGGCAAGACCCAAGGAGCCCGACCCGGCCAGTCGGCCCGTCGCCTCGAAGCCGTCCTCGGTCAGGACCAGACGATTCACGGCGGCCTCGATCTCGGGCAGGCCGCCGCCCGCCAGCACGAAGGCCAGGGAGCCGCCTTCCGGCCCGATCAGCGGCCGGCCGCCCAGCGCCTTGAGGACCGCGCGGCCGCCGCCGGCCGCCGTCGCCGTGATCGGCCGAGGCAACCGCACCGCCCCACCGTCTCCGGTCAGTGTCAGGTCGATCTGCGGCGCCTCGATCCGCACATCCCGGGCCGCGCGCCGGATCGCGGCCAACGGGTCGGGACCCATCGGCGCGACGCCAAGCCCGGAATAGCGTCCGCGCGCCTGAGCGGACGCGATCAGCCGCGCCTCTGGTCCTTTCGCGCCGAACCGCAGCGGGCCCTCGGCCCCCAGGTCAACCTCGGTCAGAGTCAGGTCTCCGGCACGGGCGTCGGCGGCGCGACCGCGGACCTGCAGCCGGGCTTCGCCCGCCGCGCCGGTCCAGGCGAGCCCGGTCGCCGTGGCGGCGATGTCCAGGCCCTTGAGCCTGGTCTCGCCGGCGACGGCGTCTGAAGCCGTGATCGCCGCGCGCGCAGTCCCGTCAGCGCTGAGGCCCTTGGCGCCCAGGCGCATCCGCCCCTCGACCGACAGCCGCCCGATCGGGGCGGCGAGACGGGCGGGACCCCAGGCCCCCGAAGCCCCGGCGAGACTCGCCTGTCCGGCGACCGCGCCGTCGATCCGGCCGCCCAGGATGTCCGGGTGCGGCGCAGCGATCACAGCCCTGAGCGTCGCCCCCTCCACCCGACCCTCACCGAGCCGCCCCGCCACCGGCGCGACCAGGCTGAGGTCTAGGCGTCGGTCCGGGCGTTCGCGGGCTTCAAGGCGCGCCGGGCCGAGCGCCAGGTCGAAGGTTGCGCCCTTCAGCCGGGTCGGTTGCGAGGCCACCGCAAGAGACTGGATGCGGCCGCCCGCGAACCGCAGTTCGCCGCCGAGGTCGCCGCTTCCCCAGGGGGTGGCGAGCAGAAGCCGCCCGCGTTCCAGCCTCACGTCTGGAAGCGGCGCGTCGGGCGGGCGGGGTCGGCTCAACACGTCGCGGATGATGGCGTCGAGAGCGCCGAAGGACGGGCGGCCGTCGGCTCCTAGACGGGCGCGCAGCGTGGGCGCGGTCAACGTCGCGGACATCACTTCCACCTGGCCGTCGCGCAGCCGGTAGCGCACCTCGACCCGCTCGGCGGCGAAGTCGGGGCGGTTGGGATCGCCCAGGCTGATCCGCGCCGCCAGTCGCCCGGGCCCGACAGCCTCCACCTCGGCCCGCGCCGGCAAGCCCCGCGCCTCGAACCAGTTGACCAGCGCCTCGCGGGCCAGGGTCCGCCGCGCCGCCCAGGCCAGCGCCACGGCGAGGACCAGCACAGCGACCAGCCCGAGCGCGACCATCGCGGCGGCGCGGCGTCGGGTTCGGCGTTTCGGGGGCGGCGTTTCAGGCACGATCAGGCGGCGGGTCCGGGAGGATCTTCGCACCTCATAGCCCAGATCACCGCTTCCGCCGTCATGCCGGACGCGCAGGCTGTTGGCCGAGATGGCGACCTGGGCCTCATCCGCCATTGATCCCGGCCCCGCCCCCGCCTCTCCCCTTGCGGCAAGATTGACTTGAGGCGCCCTGGCGAGGCCTATGCTCGCGCCACAAATCCATGACCGGCGGGCCGTTTGAGAACGCCGCCGGCGCCCGCAGCCGAGGACGCCCCGATGACCGAGATCAACTCCGTGACGACGCTCACCCGTGAGGGCGATGTGGCCATCGTCACGCTCAATTCGCCGCCGGTGAACGCCCTGTCGGCCAATGTGCGCGACGGGCTGCACGAAGGCTTCAAGCAGGCCATCGCCTCGGACGCCAAGGCGATCGTGCTGATCTGTGACGGCCGGACCTTCATCGCCGGCGCCGACATCACCGAGTTCGGCGCGCCGGGCAAACCCTCGGCTTCACTGTTCGACGTGCAGGGCATGATGGAAAGCTCGTCCAAGCCCGTGGTCGCCGCGATCCATGGCACGGCTCTGGGCGGCGGCCTGGAAGTGGCGCTCTGCGCGCACTACCGCGTCGCCGTGCCCTCGGCCCGTCTGGGCCTGCCGGAAGTGGCTCTGGGCCTGCTGCCGGGCGCCGGCGGCACCCAGCGCCTGCCCCGCGTGGTCGGCGTCGAGAACGCGCTGGAGATGATGACCTCGGGTCGGCACGTGCCGGCCAAGGAAGCCGCGGGCCTTGGCCTTGTCGATGAGCTGGTCGAGGAGGGCAAGCTCAAGGAAGGCGCCATCGCTTTCGCCAACAAGTGCGTGGCCGAGAACAAGCCGCTGGTGAAAATCAGCGAGAACAACACCAAGCTGGAAGCGGCGCGCGGCAAGCCGGAGATCTTCGCCGATTTCCGCAAGAAGAACGCGCGCAAGTTCCGCGGCTTCGACGCCCCGGAAGCCAACATCAAGTGCATCGAGGCGGCGGTGAACTCCGCCACCTTCGATGAGGGCCTGGCGGTCGAACGCCAGCTGTTCATGGGACTGATGAGCGGCAGCCAGTCGGCGGCCCAGCGGTATTATTTCTTCGCCGAGCGGCAGGCCAACAAGATCCCCGGCATCGCCGACGACACCCCGGTGCGCCCGATCAAGAAGGTGGGCGTCATCGGCGCCGGCACCATGGGCGGCGGCATCGCCATGAACTTCGCCAACGTCGGCATCCCGGTGGTGATCGTGGAGCGCGAGCAGGCGCCGCTGGACAAGGGCCTAGCGGTGATCAAGGGCAACTATGAGCGCTCGCGCACCGCCAAGCCGGAAGAGACCGCCAAGCGGATCAGCCTGATCACCGGCTCGCTGTCGATGGAGGAAGCCTTCGCCGACGTCGACCTCGTGATCGAGGCGGTGTTCGAGCGCATGGACATCAAGAAGGACATCTTCACCAAGCTCGACGCCATCTGCAAACCGGGCGCGATCCTGGCCACCAACACCTCGGGCCTCAACATCGACGAGATCGCCTCGGTGACGAAGCGGCCGCAGGACGTGATCGGCCTGCACTTCTTCTCGCCGGCCAATGTGATGAAGCTGCTGGAGATCGTCCGCGCCGACCACACGGCCGACGACGTGATCATGACCTCGATGAAGCTGGCCAAGCAGATCGGCAAGATCGCCGCCCTGGTCGGCGTGTGCCCGGGCTTCGTCGGCAACCGCATCCTGGCCCAGCGCCAGCGCGAGGCGCAGAAGCTGGTGCTGGAAGGCGCCATGCCCTGGGACGTGGACCGCGTGCTCTACGACTTCGGCTTCCCCATGGGCCCGTTCGCCATGAGCGACCTGGCCGGCCTCGACATCGGCTGGGTGAAGGAGAAGTCCAACGGCGAGACCATCCGCGACGTGCTCTGCGAGATGGACCGCCGGGGCCAGAAGACCGGCGCGGGCTACTACGACTACGACGAGAACCGCAACGCCAAGCCCAGCCCCGTAACCGAGAAGATCATCAACGACTTCATCGTCAAGTCGGGCCGAAACCCGCGCAAGATCTCGGACGAGGAGATCCTGGAGCGCTGCATCTATCCGATGGTCAACGAGGGGATGAAGATCCTCGACGAGGGCAAGGCGATCCGCCCGTCGGACATCGATGTGGTGTGGGTCAACGGCTATGGCTGGCCGGTCTATCGCGGCGGCCCGATGCACTTCGGCGACCTGATCGGCGCCGACAAGGTGCTGGCCAAGATGAAGGAGTTCCACGGGGCGATGGGCGACGACTTCAAGCCCGCCGCCGCCCTCGAGAAGCTGGTCGCCGAGGGCAAGAAGATCTCCGAATACAAGCGCGGGTAAGGGCTCAGGCCCACGCGACATGACTTTCCCGATCCCCTCCCGCTGCGTCGCAGGGGGAGGGGACCCTTGGCTCCTGTTTCCCCGTGAACACGGCTGATCGCGCCAACCTCGATCGCGCCGGGACTGGCGCCGCCTAGCCCGCCCGCTTTCGCGCCACCAGGAACGGCCGGGTATCCTTGCCGCGCGTCCCGTGCCGCGCGCGTTCGACGATCTTGAAGCCGGCCGCCGTGATCTCGCGCTCCAGCTCCGCGTCGGTAAAGAACGCCACATGGGGCGCCTTGCCGATCGCCTGCATCACCGGGACGAGGAGACGCACCGGCAGGCCCATCTGCGTTAGGCACGGCGTCTTCGAGATGAACAGGCCGCCCGGCTTCAGGAGCCGGTGGATGTTGCGCAGCACGGCGTCGCGCGCCGCGACCAGGTGGAGGACGTTGAAGGCCAGAACGACGTCGAAGCTGCCGTCCGGCCGGTCCGGAGCATCGGCGCGCGCCGTCTCGAACACGGCGTTGACGCAGCCCTGGGCGGCCGCCTTTTCCCGCGCGATGGCGATCATCTCGCCCGAAACATCCGTCGCGACGAGGCTGGCGACGCAAGGCGCGAGCCTGAGCGCCGTCGTGCCCGTGCCGCAGCCGACCTCCAGCACGGCGTCGGCGGCCCTCAGGTAGTGCTGCGTACGTTCGAGCGTGCGTTCATAACCAGCCGGGTCGGCGATCACATCGGCGGCGTATTTGCGCGCGGTGCGATCCCAGAAGCGTGCGTCGTCGATGGTGCGGGGCATGTGACCTCTTCGCCGCCGCAGTAGAGCGTCTTCCGAAAAGTGGGAACCGGTTTTCGGATGAAAAGACGCTCTAACTTTTTGATTTCGAGCCTTTTTCACCCCGTTCAGATGACTCCATCTGAACGGGAAAGGCTCTAGCACATGGGTGATGATCGTGAAGTCGTAGAGGCGAGTGTGGCGGCCCGCCCCCTACCTCCCCGTGAACACCGCCGGGCGGCGTTCGAGAAAGGCCGCGACGCCTTCCTTGTGGTCGGCGGACTTGAAGCAGGCGCTGAGCGCCTCGACATGGGCGGCCATGTGTTCGGAGACGTCGCGCTCCAGGCCGCGCCAGACCAGATCCTTCATCCGCTTGAGCGAGAACGGCGAGGAGGCCAGGTAGCGCCGGGCCTCGGCCATCGCCGTCTCCATCACCGCCTCGGGCGCCACCACCTCGGCCGCATAACCGATGGCCTGGGCCTCGGCCGCTTCCAGCACGGCGCCCGAGTAGAGCAGGCGCAGCGCCCGGTGCGGACCGATCAGGCGCGGCAAGAGCCAGCTGCCGGCCCCGGTGTCTGGCACCAGGCCGCGGTGGGCGAAGTTCCAGGCGAAGCGGCTGCGGTCGGAGATGATGCGGACGTCGCACTGGCTGGTGAACTCGGCGCCCATGCCGAAGGCGGCGCCGTCGATGGCGCCGATCACCGGCTTGGGGCACTGGACGATCGGCCACCACTTCTCGCCCTCGTCGGCGCGCCCGCGCACGCCGCGCGTTTCCCCTGGTATGGTGGCCAGGTCGGCGAGATCGGTGCCCGCGCAGAACGCGCCGCCGCTGCCGGTGATGATCAGCACGCGCACCCGATCATCCGCCCCGGCCTCGCCCACCAGGCCGATGAACCTGCCCAGCATGGCGTAGGTCATGGCGTTGCGCTTTTCCGGCCGGTCGATGGTGATCACCCCGATCCCGTCGGCGTCGAGCTCGTAGCGAATGTGATGTGCAGTCATGGCGGCGACCTCCCTCGTTGTCGGCGTGATGATTGCGCCGGGCGCCCGGAGCGCAAAGCCGCAATTCATGATCCCGGCGACTTTGAAGCCTGAGCTAGAGGTTGATCGGACCGCTCAGCCTGCGATGCTGGCCTCAACGATATGGGGGAAGGCATGAGAGGTGTTTGGGGCTGGGTCGCCGTCGTCGGCGCAACCCTGGCTTTGGCGGGCTGTGGCCGGGGCGTGGACGGGGCCCGGATCGCCGCGCCGGCGCCCGGCGAATGGCTGAGCTACGGCCGCACCTATGACGAACAGCGGTTCTCACCCCTGGACCAGATCAACACCGAGACGGTGAAGGACCTGGGGCTGGCCTGGTGGGCGGAGTTCGACACCGACCGGGGCCAGGAAGCGACGCCGCTGGTGGTCGACGGCGTGCTCTACACCACCACCGCCTGGTCCAAGGTTTTCGCCTTCGATGCAGCGACTGGTGAGAAGAAGTGGTCGTTCGACCCGAAGGTCGATCAGGCCAAGGGCTTCGACGCCTGCTGCGACGTGGTCAACCGGGGCGTGGCGAT
This sequence comes from Phenylobacterium sp., assembly GCF_044371015.1. Classification (GTDB taxonomy): domain Bacteria; phylum Pseudomonadota; class Alphaproteobacteria; order Caulobacterales; family Caulobacteraceae; genus Phenylobacterium. The sequence goes on along the minus strand of NZ_JBILUK010000004.1, from coordinate 1,681 downwards.
CTGGAAAGGCAAGGTCTACGTCGGCACGCTCGATGGACGTCTGATCGCGCTCAACGCCAAGGACGGCTCGGTCGCCTGGTCTGTGCAGACCACCGACAATTCCAAGCCCTACACGATCACCGGCGCGCCCCGGGTGGTGAAGGACAAGGTGCTGATCGGCAACGGCGGCGCCGAGTATGGCGTGCGCGGCTATATCACCGCCTATGACGCGGCCACCGGCAAGCAGGTCTGGCGGTTCTTCACGACGCCTAACGCCGAGGGCAAGCCGGACGGCGCGGCGTCGGACAAGGTGATGGCCGAGAAGGCGGCGGCCACATGGAGCGACGGGGTCTGGAAGCAGACCGGCGGCGGCGGCACCGTCTGGGACGCCATGGCCTACGATCCCGAGCTCGACCTCATGTACTTCGGCGTCGGCAACGGGAATCCCTGGAACCACAAGCTCCGGTCGGGCGGGAAGGGTGACAACCTGTTCCTGGCGTCGATCCTGGCGCTCAGGCCCGACACCGGCGAATACGTCTGGCACTATCAGACGACACCCGGCGAAACCTGGGACTACACCGCCACCCAGCACATCATGCTGGCCGATCTGAAGATTGGCGGCCGTGACCGCAAGGTGCTGATGCAGGCTCCGAAGAACGGATTCTTCTATGTCCTGGATCGCGCCACCGGGGCGTTCATCTCGGCGGAGAAGTTCGTGCCGGTGGACTGGGCCGACCGGATCGACCCGGCTACGGGCCGTCCCGTGGAACGTCCGGCGGCGCGCTATCCGGCCGGGACGGTCTCGGACCAGCTGGTCGGCCCGCTCGGTGGGCACAACTGGCACCCCATGGCGTTTCACCCGAAGACGGGCCTCGTCTACATTCCGGCCCAGTATGGTCGCGGCCTTTATGCCGACCCGGAGACCTTCGCCTACACGCCGGGCGCCACCAACCAGGGCATGCGACGCGCGGTCGCCAGCCCCTCCAATCCCAAGGGCGACCTGCGGCCCGGCGGCCGGGGCCCGGCCAAGGGCGAACTCATCGCCTGGGACCCGGTCACCCAGACGCGCCGGTGGAGCGTGGCCTTCCCGCACATGGTGACCAGCGGCGTGCTGGCGACGGCCGGCGACCTCGTCTTCCACAGCGCCGAAGGCCGCTTCACGGCGTACGAGGCCGCATCGGGCAAGGCGATCTGGACCCACCCCACCACGGCGCGCGCCATCGCGCCGGCCATGACCTATGAGCTGGACGGCGTGCAGCACGTGGCGCTGATGGTCGGCGTCGGCGGAGCCGGGGTCGGCGATCAGCCCCGCCGGCGGGGCCGGCTTCTGGTGTTCAAGCTTGGCGGCAAGGCGCAGGCCAAGCCCTATCCCGAGCCGGTCATCCCCGGGCCGCTGGATCTGACGCAGGCCACGCCCTCATCCGGAGACGCAGACGCCGGCGCCAAGACCTATGCGGCCTATTGCGCCAGTTGCCACGGCGCCGGTCCGTTCTTCCCGGACCTGACCCGCTCGCCGTCGATCCTGGATCCCGACGGTTTCCAGGCCATCGTGCTCGACGGCGCTTTGAAGGCCAACGGCATGGCCGGCTTCCGCCGCTTCTTCGGCGAGACCGAGACCGAGAACCTGCGGGCGCTGATTCTCTGGCGGGCCCGCAATCCGCCCCCGGCGACCACGACGGCCGCCGCGCAACCCGCCCACGCG
>NZ_JBILUK010000099.1:0-11054 GCF_044371015.1 Phenylobacterium sp. | reverse complement strand
CGCTCCCAAGGCGACAGAATCCACGCCGCCTCCGGCTGAGACCCCATAGAAGTCCGCCTCGACCGCCAACGCCAGACGCAAGCGGCGGCGATACTCGGCCCGTGAAATCTCCTCAGCCCCGAGGCTGGCGAGGTGCGGTGTGAGGAACTGCGTGTCGAGCAAGCGATAGCCACCCGCGACAAGCCGCGCGACCAAGTGCACGAGCGCCACCTTCGAGGCGTCGCGCGCCCGGGAGAACATGCTCTCGCCGAAGAAGGCGCCGCCGATAGAGACGCCATAGAGGCCGCCTACAAGCTGCTCGTCCTTCCAGCACTCGACGCTGTGGGCATGGCCGCTGGCGTAGAGTTCACCATAGAGCCATTCGATCGGGCGGTTGATCCAGGTCTGCGGCCGGTCCGGAGCCGCCTCCGCACATGTCGCGACCACCCTATCGAACGCGGTGTCGACCCGCACGTCGAAGACATCGGCGCGCACTGTCCGCCCGAGCCGGCGGGAGATGCGCAGTCCGCCCAGAGGAATGACGCCCCGCCGCTGGGGGTCGACCAGGAAGGTGGATGGGTCGTCCCGCGCGTCGCCCATCGGGAACACCCCGCGGCGATAGCAATCGAGCAGGTCCTGGACGCCGAAGCCCGGCATGCGACCCCGGTCTATCCGGCCTCGGCCGCCATCCAGCGTTCCAGCCAGTGGATATCGTAGGCGCCGGACTGGATGTCAGGCTGCTGGATCAGGTCCTGGAACAGCGGAATGTTGGTCTCTATCCCGCCGACCACGATTTCACCCAGGCACCGATTGAGGCGAGCCAGACACTCGGCCCGGTCGCGACCATGTACGATCAACTTGCCGACCAGGCTGTCGTAGTAGGGCGGGATCGAGTACCCGGCGTAGAGCGCGCTATCCATGCGGACGCCGAGGCCGCCGGGAGCGTGGTAGTCGGTCACCAGGCCTGGCGAGGGGACAAAGGTCTTGGGGTTCTCGGCGTTCACCCGGCACTCGATGGCGTGGCCCTCGAAGATCACCTGTTCCTGCGTGAAGCTGAGCGGCAGGCCGGCGGCGATGCGAATCTGTTCGCGCACCAGATCGATGCCGGTGATGGCTTCGGTGACCGGGTGCTCCACCTGCAGACGGGTGTTCATCTCGATGAAGAAGAACTCGCCGTTTTCGTAGAGGAACTCGATGGTTCCGACGCCGAGATAGCCGATGGCCTTGACCGCATCGACCACCACCTTGCCGATCCTGGCGCGGGCGGCGGCGTCGATGGCCGGGGAGGGGGCCTCCTCCAGCACCTTCTGGTGGCGGCGCTGCAGCGAGCAGTCCCGCTCCCCCAGGTGGCAGACATTGCCAAAGCTGTCGGCGATCACCTGCAGTTCGATGTGCCGCGGGGTCTGGAGATAGCGCTCCATGTAGACCGCGTCGTCGCCGAACGCGGCCTTGGCCTCGGAGCGGGCGGTCTGGACGGCCTCGATCAGGTCCGCTTCGGACTTGGCCACCTTCATGCCACGTCCGCCACCACCGGCAGCCGCCTTGATCAACACGGGGAAACCGATCTCGTGGGCGGCCGCGATGGCCTCTTCCTCGGTGGTCACGGCGCCGTCGGAGCCGGGCACAACGGGGATCCCAGCCGCCTTCACCGCCTGCTTGGCGGCGATCTTGTCGCCCATAATCCGGATATGCTCCGGCTTGGGCCCGATGAAGGTGAACCCATGCGCGCCCACGATCTCGGCGAAGCGGGCGTTTTCCGACAGGAAGCCATAGCCGGGGTGAACCGCCTGGGCGCCGGTGATCTCACAGGCCGCGATGATGGCGGGAATGTGCAGATAACTCTTGGCCGCCGGCGCGGGACCTATGCAGACGCTCTCGTCCGCGAGGCGCACCCACATGGCGCTGGCGTCGGCCTCGGAGTGCACCGCGACGGTGGAGATGCCCATTTCCTTGCAGGCGCGGTGAACCCGGAGCGCGATCTCGCCCCGGTTGGCGATCAGGATTTTCTCGAACATCAGACTACTCGATGAAGGCCAGCGGCTCGCCGAACTCCACCGGCTGGCCGTCGCCGACCACGATATCGACGAGACGGCCGGCGCGGGGCGCGGGCACTGGGTTCATGGTCTTCATCGCTTCGATGATGAACAGCGTCTGGCCCGCCTCGACCGTGTCGCCGACCTTGGCGAAGGCCGGCGAGCCGGGATTGGGTTGCAGATAGACCGTGCCGACCATGGGCGACTTGACGGGCTCGCCGGCGGGCGTGGCGGGGCCTGGAGCCGCCGCTGGCATGGCCGCGACGGGCGCAGGGGCGGGCGCGGCGGCCACGGGCGCGGGCGCCGCAGCGACGGAATGGGTCACAACGGCGGCGGCGGCCCGGGCGACGCGGATCTTCAGGCCACCCTGCTCGACCTCGATCTCGGTCAGGCCAGTATCGGTCAGGATATCGGCCAGCTTACGGACCAGGCGTGCGTCGAAGGGATCGGCGGGCGCCTTGGGGGTGTGGGGCATTTCGAGTTTGGTCCTTGGTTGCTTCAGGACGAATGGGCGAGGCCCGCGGCGGCCTCCACGGCCAGCACATAGCTATTGGCGCCGAACCCGGAGACCACCCCGGTCGCGGCCAGCGACACATAGGTCTTGCGTCGAAAACTCTCGCGCGCGGCGGGATTGGACAGGTGGCACTCCACCACTGGAACGTTGAGCATCTTCAGCGCATCCAGGATGGCGATGGAGGTGTGACCATAGGCGGCGGGGTTCAACACCAGGGCGCAGGCGGCTTCACGGGCCTCCTGGATCCAGTCGACCAGTTCGCCCTCGTGGTTGGACTGACGGAAAACGATGGCATGCCCCAGCGCCGCCGCGCGGGCCTCACACAAGGCCCTCACGTCGTCCAGGGTCTGATGTCCGTAGATGTCCGGCTCGCGGGACCCGAGAAGATTGAGGTTCGGGCCGCTCAGCACATAGATCGGCTTCGGCATTCGGCTCCGCCACGCGATTCCGAGGCCTTGTATCCTTCGAAAGCCGAGGCCACAAGCAAGGGGACCGGAGCCGTCCTTTGCAATTGATCCTCAACGGAGAGCTGCGCACCTTCGAGGGCGTGACCGATGTCGCTGGGCTGGTGGCCGCCTTGGCGCTGGATGCCCGCAAAGTTGCGGTGGAACGTAATCTGGAAATCGTGCCCCGCTCGGCCTATGCCCGGACAACCCTGGTCGATGGCGACCGGATCGAGATCGTGCATTTCATTGGAGGCGGCTGACGTGGACGGCGCGCAGGTTCCCGAAGACGTGTGGACAGTGGCGGGCCGCACGTTCCGGTCGCGCCTGATCGTCGGCACCGGGAAGTACAAGGACTACGCCCAGAACGCTGCGGCGGCCGAGGCCGCAGGCGCGGAAATTGTGACCGTGGCGCTTCGGCGGGTGAATCTGTCAGACCCGAGCCAGCCGATGCTGGTCGATTATGTGAAACCGGATCGGTTCACCTTTCTGCCGAACACAGCGGGGTGTTTCACCGGCGAGGACGCGGTCCGTACGCTGCGCTTGGCGCGCGAGGCCGGCGGTTGGGATCTGGTGAAGCTTGAGGTGCTGTCGAACACGCCGCACCTGCTCCCCGACATGGAAGAGACACTGCGGGCCTTGAAGCTGCTGATCGCCGACGGCTTCCAGGTGATGGTCTACTGCTCGGATGACCCGGTTTACGCAAAAAAGCTGGAGGAGGCCGGTGCGGCGGCGATCATGCCGGCGGCGGCGCCGATCGGGTCCGGACGTGGCATCCAGAACGCGCTGAACCTGGGCCTGATCATTGAGCAATCCCGGGTGCCTGTGTTGGTGGATGCGGGCGTCGGCACCGCTTCGGACGCCACAGTCGCCATGGAGTTGGGCTGCGACGCCGTGCTGATGAACACGGCCATCGCGGAGGCGGATGATCCGATCCGCATGGCCCGGGCCATGAGGCATGCGGTGATCGCCGGGCGCGAGGCGTTCCTGGCGGGACGGATGGCGCGACGGATGTTTGGCGATCCGTCATCGCCCATGGCGGGTCGGATCTGACAGCGCCGCCTAGCGAGCCGCGACGCGCACCGGCTCGTCGAAGTGCAGATCGATCGACCTGGCCACGGCGCGCATCAAGGTCGCGCGGGCCTTCGGGTCACGCAGGCGCGCTTCGTCCTCGGGATTGTTCACGAAGCCCATCTCCAGGAGAACGGCTGGGACGTCGGGGGCCAGGAGCACCATGAAGCCGGCGTCGCGGTGGCTCCCACGGAGGAGGGGGGCCTTGCCCTCGATCTGGCTGACAAGGGTCTGAGCGAAAATCGCGGAGCGATTGCGCGTGGCGCGTTGGGTCAGGTCAAACAGGATATCCCGAACGCCCTGGTCGCCCGTGAGACTGGCCTTCATGAACCAGTCGTTGGGGCTCACGAACCGGGTGGCGCGGCGCGAGGCTTGATCCGACAACGTGTAGACGCTGGCGCCCTTGAGCGTGGTCTCCGGAGCTGAGTCCGAGTGAATCGATATGAACAGGTCGGCGTCGGCGCGCTGCGCTATGCGCACACGTGTCTCCAGGGGAATGAACACATCGGTCGAGCGGGTCAGCACCACCTTGTAGCGACCGGTGCGATTGAGCTGGTCAGCCAGGTTGAGCGCCGCCGCCAGGTTCAAGTCCTTTTCGTAGGCCACGAGGCCCTTGGCGCCCGGATCCTTGCCGCCATGTCCCGGATCGATCACCACGACTCGTTTGAGACGCAACGGCGCCTTGGCCGCGACCGGAATCGCGCCACGAAGACGGGGCGCCACGGTGGCCGGTGCGGAGGTCATCACGGCGCCCGGCGCCGCGGCCACATCAATCACATAGCGATAGTGCGAGACCCCGTCGGCGGGTGGCAGCAGAAAGCGTCGCTTCAGTTTGGCGTCACCGACCAGGTCCATGCGGAGCAGCGCGCCGCCGGACGCTTTCTCCACGGTCCAGGCGCGAACCACGCCTCGACCTGCGCCCTGCTGGGGCTGAATCGAACGAACGCTCGAAAGAAGGATTGCAACCTCGCGGCCTGCGCCGTCCGAGATGACTTTGGCGGTGGTCGCGCCGTCGAGTTCGACGACCATGCGGGTCTCAACGGCGTCGCCGCCCAGGCGGACCTTCAGAAGCCCGACCGCGTCAGCAGCGGCGGTGGTGACCAGCGCACCGGCAATGCCGAGCGCGGCCGCGCCTGCAGCGAAGATCGCCGTCCAGCGAGTCGGTCGTTCCGCGCGGTCCCGTCGCCCGAACATCCAGCCGTCCTGAAATCACGCCGCTCCACGCCGACGCAGCCGACGTGAACCCTTGTCCCATATAGAGACGTAGCGCGTGGACAAAGGCTTAACGGGGTCTTGCCGGAACCTGCTCAGCCTTCGCTTTCCTTTTGCGCCGGGGTGTTGCAATGTCGCCAAGTGCGACGACGCGGACTCCGGACCGGGGCGCGACGGCTGCGCGACAAGCCACCGCGCGTCGAGACTGTCCGGACCTCCGGCTCCGACGCGTCATCCGATCCGCGCCCGATCCGGACGCGTCGAGGACACATCCGATGAGCTGTGCAGCTCGAACAACCGCGGGCCCCAGGGCCGGACAGATCGCCGTTTGCGGCGATCGGCGGGGTTTGGCGCGCGCTTGTCCCCCAAGCCGGCAGCGCCCGGGCCCAGAGCCCCTCGCGCGCCGCGGAGAGACCTATGACCAAGACCATGTTGATCGATGCCGCTCACGCCGAAGAGACGCGTGTGGTGGTGATCGACGGAACCCGCGTTGAAGAGTTCGATTTCGAGAGCCAGAACCGCAAGCAGCTAAGAGGAAACATCTATCTCGCCAAGGTGACGCGCGTGGAGCCTTCGCTCCAGGCGGCCTTTATTGAGTATGGTGGAAACCGGCACGGCTTCCTCGCCTTCAACGAAATCCACCCCGACTACTACCAGATCCCTCACGCCGACCGTGAAGCTCTGCTTGCGGAGGAGGCTGAGGAGCATGACGAAGACGAGCGCCCGGTGCGCGGGCGTCGTGGCGCCGCCCAGGACACGGAGTCGACGGGCGACGATGAGGACGATGTCGATAGCGCCGGGTCCGATGACGATGACGACGTCATGGACGAGGAGGTCGAGCGCCGTCGCCGCCGCCTGATGCGGCGCTACAAGATCCAGGAGGTGATCCGTCGCCGGCAGATCATGCTGGTTCAGGTCGTCAAGGAGGAGCGCGGCAACAAGGGCGCGGCGCTCACGACCTATCTGTCGTTGGCCGGCCGCTACGGTGTCCTGATGCCCAACACGGCCCGGGGCGGCGGCATCAGTCGCAAGATCACCACCATCACGGATCGCAAACGCCTGAAGACCGTGGTGGCCAGTCTCGATGTGCCCAAGGGCATGGGTCTGATCGTGCGCACCGCCGGCGCCAAGCGCACCAAGGCCGAGATCAAGCGCGACTACGACTATCTGCTCCGACTTTGGGAGAACATTCGCGACACCACGCTGCATTCGATCGCGCCAGCGCTGATCTACGAGGAAGAGGATCTCGTTAAGCGCACCATTCGCGACCTCTACGACAAGGACATCGACGAGGTCTGGGTGGAGGGCGAGGCCGGCTTCAGGGAAGCCCGCGAATTCATGCGGATGCTGATGCCGAGCCAGGCCAAGAAGGTCATGGCCTATCGGGAGCCGACGCCGCTGTTCGTGAAGCATCGGGTCGAGGATCATCTGGCGCAGATCTATTCGCCGGTCGTGCCCTTGAGGTCGGGCGGCTATCTGGTGATCAACCAGACCGAGGCCCTTGTGGCGGTGGACGTGAACTCCGGCCGCGCCACGCGTGAGCGGAACATCGAGGCCACCGCGCTCAAGACCAACCTTGAGGCCGCCGAGGAAGCTGCGCGCCAACTGCGGCTCCGCGACCTTGCGGGACTGATCGTCATCGACTTCATCGACATGGATGAGTCGAAGAACAACAGGGCGGTCGAGAAGAAGCTCAAGGACGCCCTGAAGGATGACCGCGCCCGGGTGCAGATGGGTCGGATCAGCCCCTTCGGCCTGATGGAGATCAGCCGCCAGCGTCGTCGCAGCGGCGTCCTGGAGGGCACGACCCACGTCTGTGAGCACTGCGGCGGAACCGGACGTGTGCGTTCGGTGGAGTCTAGCGCGCTCGCCACGCTGCGCGCCGTGGAGATCGAAGCCCTGAAGGGTGGTGGCGAGGTGACCCTGCGCGTGCCGCGCGCTGTAGGCCTCTACATCCTGAATGAGAAGCGGGCTCATCTGGCGCGACTGAATCAGGCGTTCAGCCTGTTCGTGACGGTGATCATCGAAGACGAAATGTCTCATGCGGAACACGTCATCGAGCGCACCTCGATGGAGGTGCGCCCGGATCATGCTGCGCCGCCCGTCACGGCTCTTCAGCCCTATGCGCCGCACTCCGATGACGAGCTCGAGGACGTGGAAGACGAAGCGTTCGAGGACGAGGAAGAAGACCCGGGCGACGACGAGCCTGACGCCTTTGTCTCTGAGTCGGATGACGATGAAGATGACGCGCCGCGCGCCCGTGGCCCGCGCTCGGAGGGCGCGCGCGACGACGAGGATGGCGGCCGACGCGGTCGCCGGCGTCGTCGCCGGGGTGGTCGTCGAGACGACGAACCCCGCGCCGAACGCGCGGAAGCGGATCGACCCGTCGCAGAGCGTCCGGCTCGCGCGGATGACGAAGATCGCGACAGTCGACGCCGCCGTCGCGGTCGACGCGGCGGGCGGCGGTCGCGGGATGACGTCCGTCCCCAGGACGCTTTCTCCTGGGTGCGCCCCTGGGTGCCCTATGGCGACGATCCCTTCGTCTGGTTTGACCCGTCCGAGGACATGAAGCTGTCCGAGGCGACGCCGACGCGTGCGCCAGAGAACGCGCCGATTGCCAAGGGCTCGCAGGTCGAAACCGACATCTGGGTTGAATTGCCTGCGGTGGAAGAGACGCCGCGCCGCAACCGCCGCGCCCGCGGCCGGGTTCGCCAGGCCGAGGAGCCTGACGTCGCGACGTCGGAGGCGTCGCCGGTCGAAGTCGTAGCCGCAACGGAGCCTGTTGTGGATGCGGCTCCAGAGGCCGCGGCTGAGCCAGAGACCCCGCCGGCTCCCGCCCGTCGCAGCCGCGCGCGCAAGGCGCCGGCCTCAACGGTGACTGAGACGGTCGAACCTATCGCGTCCGTAGCGGAGCCTGAGCCGGTTTCGATCGAGCCGCCGCCGGCGCCGGTCGAGCCCGATCCGGCCGAAATCTCGGGCCCGCCGCCGGCGCCCAAAAGAGGCTGGTGGCGTCGGGGCTAGCGGGGGAAGCGTGCGCGAACCGGCTTTTCCTTTGACGGTTCGCGCGTTAGCTTCTGTTCGACGGGGGCGTCGGTATTGACGAGAGCACGAGCGATGGCGTCCCCCCTGCGGCGTGCGACCCGACTGGCGGCCGCCACGGTGATGGCGGTTGGGCTCTTTGCCGGGGCCGGCGAGGCGCGGGCTCAGTCGCTGATCCGCGATACCGAAATCGAAGCGATCCTGGCGAAGAACGCGGAGCCGATCCTTCGGGCCGCCGGCATGGATCCAAAGTCGATCGAGATCTTGATCGTGGGATCAAAGGACCTGAACGCCTTCGCGGGCCCTCGTGTGATGGGGTTCAATACGGGCCTGATCCTTGAAGCCGATGACCCGAACGAACTGCAAGGCGTGATCGCTCACGAAGTCGGTCACCTTGCGGCCGGCCATAGCGTTCGATCTGGTGACATGAACCAGGCCGGGATGCGACCGTTCTTGTTGACCATGGGCCTCGGTGTGCTCGCCGCCCTGGCCGGTGCTCCGGATGCTGCGGCAGGGCTGGCCGGGAGCGCCAGCTACTTCGGCACCCTGGGCGCTTTAGGCTACAGCCGCGAGCAGGAAGCGCGAGCCGACCAGGCCGGGGCCATGCTGCTCGACCGCGCCGGCCTCTCTGGACGCGGCCTGGCCGAGTTCTTCGACAACTTCCGATACCAGGAGGTGTTCGATCAGGCGCGCCGCTTCGCCTATTTCCGGAGCCATCCGATTTCGTCGGACCGGATCGAATCTCTGCGGCGAAAGGTGCAACAACAGCCTCACTACCTGGCGAAGGACAGTCCCGAAGCACTGGCCGAGCACGCTGTCATGAAGGCCAAGCTGGATGGGTTCCTGAACCCGCAGGTGGCCATCACCAAGTATAGTGAGAAGGCGACGGACTATCCCTCCCGTTACGCGCGAGCCATCGCCTACTATCAGTTGAAGGAGCCTGATCGGGCGCTGAAGCTGATCGACGCGTTGCTGGGCGAGCAGCCGGAAAACCCTTATCTGTGGGAGCTTAAGGGCCAGATCCTGTTCGAGTTCGCGCGCACGGCGGAAGCCGAGGCGCCGCAACGACGTTCCGTGGCGCTGATGCCCGATGCGCCGTTGCTGAGGATCAACCTGGGTCAGACGCTGATCGCACTCGATGACAAGGCCAAGATCGCGGAGGGTGTCGCCGAACTGAACAAGGCGCTGACCCAGGAGAGTGACAACCCGGTGGCTTGGCGGATGCTGGCCGAGGCCCACGACAAGCTGGGACAGGATGGGTTGGCGCGGCTGGCGACTGCGGAGTTCTATTTCCACATTGGCGACAAGCGGCAGGCTTTGGTGTTTGCCATGCGCGCCCGCGAGAAACTGGACCGCGGAACACCGGAATGGCGACGCGCCACCGACATCGTTCTGGTCGCCGAACCTTCCCGCGACGAGATGCGGGAACTGGCCCGCGAAGGGTCCACCCGCCCGGCGCGGCAATAGGTGTGAACCCAGGGGGTGATCGCCACCGTGTTCTCGCCTATTTGAGACCCATGAAAGCCGCACTTCTCCTCGCCGCCGCTGTCGTCTTGGCCGGCTGCCAGCAACAGGCTCCCGACGCCGCGTTCGGCGCCAAGGTGCGCGCCTATCTTCTGGAGCACCCAGAGGTTATCGAAGAGGCCGTAGGCAAGCTGCAGCAGACCCGGATGCTTGAGCAGGCTCGGGCTCGGGCCTCGGATATCGAGCGCTATCGCGAGCAGCTGGAGCGGGATCCGCGCGACTTTGTGGTGAACCCGAACGGCGCGTTCACCCTGGTGCAGTTCTTCGACTACCGTTGCGGCTACTGCAAGGTCGTCGCGCCTGAGATTCTCAAGCTCGCGCGTGAAAATCCAGACGTCCGGGTTGTCTTCAAGGAGTTTCCGATCTTCGGCGCCGCATCCGATAGCGCCGCCCGGATCGCTCTTACGCCCCAGGTCAAAGCCAAGGGGGTCGATCTCCATCAGGCCATGATGGCCGATCGTGGACTGGATGAGGCCGCCCTGGACGCCCACCTTCGACGTGTGGGCCTTGATCCCGCCGCTGTCCGACGGGCCGCAAGCAGCCCCGGCATTGCGGCGCAGATCCAGGAGACCCGCCTGCTGGCCCAGGCCCTGGGCCTGGAAGGAACGCCGGCCTTCATCGTCGGCGACTATCTGATCCCTGGCGCCGACATGAACGCCGTGCGGGCCGCATTGGCGCGGGTTCGAGCCGGGGGCTTGAAGAAGCCGCCCTCCGCGCCGACCTGATCTGTTGAGGAGCGGCCCCGACGTCAATCGGAGGCTCTGCTAAGAGGGCGCCCGCGATGTTGAGGAGTCTGGGATGAGTGAGCGCGTGCTGGTGATCGGCGCGGGAATGGCGGGGCTCTGGACCGCCATGGCCTTGTCAGGCCCCGGCCGGGAAATCACCCTCCTGGAGCGCGATCCTCCACCGCCGGAAGGCGGTCCGGATGCGGCGTTCGAAAGCTGGCGGCGGCGCGGCGTAGGCCACCTCAGACACAGCCACGCCTTCCTGGCCCGGCTGCGGACTCTGGTCCGCGACGAACATCCGGGCCTCCTCAAAGCCCTGCTTGACGGGGGCTGCCGGGAGCTCGGCTTCGAGGGCGGGCTCACCCCAGCCCACAAGGCCAACTATACGCCCAAGCCCATCGATGCTGATCTCGCAATCCTGACCAGCCGGCGGACGACGCTGGAAACCACCATGCGCAGCTATGTGGAGGGCCTGCCGGGCGTCGCGATCCGGGGTGAAACCTATGTCGAGGAT
>NZ_JBILUK010000313.1:0-3030 GCF_044371015.1 Phenylobacterium sp. | reverse complement strand
AACTGTCGGGGCTAAGCCTCACACGCCTAGATGGACCGCGCCTCCTAAGAACTGAGGAGGCCGCCAGGATGAGCGAGGAACCCGGGTCAACTTGTTCCGAAACACACGGGTCATCCCGGCCGGAAGCCCGCGCTCAGCGGGCTGGAGAGCCGGGACCCAGTCGCAGGGCCGTGGCTGCTGGGACCCAGATCGCGCTGTCGCGCGTCCGGGATGGCCTTGTGATGAGTGTTGTCGATCAGAGCGGGGCGCGGGCGGGACGCTGACAGCGCGCCTAAACCATCCCCGCCTTGCGCAGCGACTGATAGGCGCGGATCACGCGCTGCAGGCGGTTTTCGCCCGACCGGTCGCCGCCGTTGGCGTCCGGGTGCAGGCGGCGGACCAGTTCGGTATAGCGGGCTCGGATCGCCGGGCCGTCGGCGTCGTCGTCCAGGTCGAGGTCGGCCAGCGCATTGCGCTCGATCTTGCCCAGCTTGCGGCGTTCGGGCTCGGGCTTGCGCGCGCTGTGGCCGCCGCCGCCGAACATGCCGAACGGGTCCTTATAGCCCTGGCCGGTTCCGAAACGCGCGGCGAAAGCGGCGCTTTCGCGGCTCATCCGCCCGGCCCGCATCTCCCAGGTCGGTCGGCCGCCGGTCATCAGCTCCTCGGTCTGCCGCCGCCGGATCTCGGCCTCGGTCAGGCCGGCGAAGAAGTTCCAGTTGCGATTGTACTCCGCTGCGTGCGGCTGACAGAACCAGTAGTGTTCATGCAGCATATCCCGCGCCTTGGGCGCCCGCGCGGTGGCCGCCTTGCGGCACTCGGGATGGTCGCATGGCCGCTCGCCGGGCTTCAACGTATAGACGTCGGCCTCCGGCTCCGGCGTCTCGCCCTCGACGGGCGGGCGGACGCGGATATCCACGAACTTCGGCCTGTATTGAAACGCGCGCGGCATCGCCCGAGTATGGGGCCTCAAAACATCCGAACAAGAATTGAAGATCGGGCCGATGGGCGCCATATCTCAAGCCATACGCACCAAGCTCATCGCGGCGTTCCAGCCCACGCGACTGGAGATCGAGGACGACTCCGCCCGTCATGCCGGCCATGCCGGGGCCCGCCAAGGCGGCGAGAGCCACTTCAACGTGGTGATCCAGTCCCAGGCCTTTGCCGGGGTGAACCGGGTGGCCCGCCAGCGTAAGGTCTACCATGCGCTCGCCGAAGAACTGGCGGGGCCGCTGCATGCGCTCTCGGTTAAGGCGCTGGCGCCGGACGAGAACTGAAACGGTACGGGAATCTGGGGGAGACACCGCTTGCAAACGACGATCACCGTCAATGGCGAGGCGCGCGCGCTGGACATCGATCCGCGCGTCACCCTGCTCGACCTGCTGCGCGAGACGCTTGGCCTTCCCGGGTCCAAAAAGGGCTGCGACCATGGTCAGTGCGGCGCCTGCACCGTGCTGGTGAACGGAAAACGCATCAACGCCTGCCTGTCGCTGGCCGTGATGCACGACGGCGATCAGGTGATCACCATCGAGGGCCTTGGAACGCCCGAGCGGCTCCACCCGCTGCAGCAGGCCTTCCTGACGCATGACGCCTTCCAGTGCGGCTATTGCACGCCGGGCCAGATCTGCTCGGCGCTGGGCCTGCTGGCCGAACGCGAGGCCGGCGCACCTCCGCCCACCGACGAAGAGATTCGCGAGGGCATGAGCGGCAACATCTGCCGCTGCTCGGCCTATCCCCAGATCGTCGCCGCGATCCGCGACTATGCGGAGGCGGGCAAGTGAGACCTTTCACCTACGAACGCGCCGGCAGCCTCGAGGCCGCGGCCAGGGCCGGCGCCGCGCCGGGCGCCCGCTACCTCGCCGGCGGCACCAATCTGCTGGACCTGATGAAGCTCGACATCGAGCGGCCGACGCACGTGGTCGACATCGGCCGCCTTCCGCTTGCGGCGATCGAAGCCACCGCCGACGGCGGCCTGCGCCTGGGCGCGCTCGCCTCCAACACCGCCGTGGCGGCCGATGCGACCGTCCGCGCGCGCTATCCGCTGCTGAGCCAGGCGCTCAGCGCCGGCGGGTCGCCGCAGCTGCGCAACAAGGCCAGCCTGGCCGGCAACCTGATACAGCGCACCCGCTGCAACTATTTCTACGACACCTCCAAACCCTGCAACAAACGCGCCCCGGGCTCAGGTTGCGCGGCGCTGGAGGGCCTCAACCGCAACGCCGCCATCTTCGGCGCCAGTCCCCACTGCGTGGCCACCCACGCCTCCGATCTGGCCGTGGCCCTGACCGCGCTGGACGCCGAGGTCGAGACGCTCGACGCCGCCGGCGCGCGCCGTCGCATCGCCGTCGCCGACCTTCACCGCCTGCCCGGAGATACGCCGCAGCTGGAGACGCAGGTTTCGCCCGGCGAACTGATCACCGCCATCATGGTGCCCCCGCCGCCGACCGGCGGGCAGATTTATCGCAAGGTCCGCGACCGGGCGTCCTACGCCGGCGGCCTGGCCAGCGTGGCGGTGGCCGGCGCCAACGTGGCGCTGGGCATGGTGGCTCTGAAACCCTGGCGCGCTCAGACCGCAGAGGCCGCATTGGCCGCCGGCGGCTCGCCAGCCGAGGCCATGGCCGCCGAGCTGGCGAACGCCAGCCCGTTGGGCCGCAACGACTTCAAAGTCCCGCTGGTGGCCCGCCTCGGCGCCGCCGCCATCACCGAAGCGAAGGATGCCGCCCAATGAGCTCGGTGCACGACTGGGCAGCGCCCAATCCCGTTCGGACCAATCGCGCGGGCATCATCGGCAAGGCGGTCGATCGTTACGAAGGGCCGCTCAAGGTCACCGGCGCTGCGCCTTATGCCTATGAGGTCGCGGCCCCTTCTCCACCCGCTTATGGCGTGATGATCGGGGCCGGCATCGCCAGCGGCCGGATCACCGGCGCCGACATCGCCGCCGCGCAGGCCAGTCCCGGCGTGCTCGCCGTCTGGACCCACCTCAACGTCCCGGCCCAGCCGCCGCGCGGGGCCAAGGCCCATCCGCGCAGCACCCAGGGCTCCAAGCCGGCGCTGGAG
>NZ_JBILUK010000187.1:0-6314 GCF_044371015.1 Phenylobacterium sp. | reverse complement strand
ATGTGGAGGACGGCGGCCTGCCCGTCTCACGCAATCCGGCCAAGGGCTTCTTCGCCACCGCCAACGAGATGAACGTGCCGGCCGACTATCCGATGGATCGGCGCAAGCTCGGCTTCGAGTGGGCCGATCCGACTCGCTCCGTGCGCATCCACGAGGTGCTGGCGGCCAATCCGCGCTCGACGCTGGCCGACTCCATGGCGCTTCAGACCGACAGCGTCAGCCCGCAGGCGCGACGCGGCGTGGCGCTGGTGAAGGGTCTGACCTCGCCCGATCCGGACCTGGCCCGCGCACTGGACCTAATGGCCGCCTGGGATGCTCATCTGAGCGTGGAGAGCCCGGCGGCGGCGATCTACGAGACCTGGGCGGTCAAGCATCTGGGCAAGGCCGTGGTCGAGGCGGCCGCGCCGGTCGGCGCCCGCTCCGCCATCGGCGCCTCGCCGCCCGACGTGGCGCTGGGCTGGCTCGAGACTACGGCGCCCGAGACGCGCAATCCGGTGATCCTGGCGAGCCTGGCGGCCGCGGTGGCTGAGCTGAAAGGGCGACTGGGACCAGACATGTCGACCTGGACCTGGGGCCGGCTGCATCATGCTCGATTTGAGCCCGCCATTGCAGGCCTCGCCGGCCGCGAACTCGCCGCTCAGATGACACTCGGCCCCCTGCAGGTCCCGGGCTCAGCCTCGACGCCGCGCGCCGCCACCTGGCGACCCAACGACTTCGCCCAGTCGGCGGGCGCCTCGGTCCGGATGGTTCTGGATGTCGGCCAGTGGGACAACTCGATGATCATCAACACGCCCGGCCAGTCCGGCGATCCGATGAGCGCCAACTACCGCGACCTGTTTCCCCTCTGGGCGGCCGGCCAGTACGTGCCGTTGCGGTTCAGCCGGAGCGCCGTGGAGGCCGACACGTCGGTTGTGATGACCCTGACGCCGGGACGATAGAGCCTACTGTTCCGCCCCGACTGTCAGGGGTTAGGAGATCTCACGCCTTGCGGGGCGTGCGATCCCTTATCCGGTCGAACCCGGCCTTGATGTTGGCGAACCGCGCCTCGATGACGGGCTCGAACTCGGGGTCGGTGAAGATGTAGGGCCAGTCGTCCTCGATCGCCTCGCGCACCAGTTCGCCCACGTAGAGCGGATCGATGCCGCCCTCGACCCGGTCGCGGATACCCTGGATCCACTGGGCTTCCAGCGCGGTCGGCGCGCGGGCGTCGGCTTCGGCGAAACGGTCCGGACGGTTCCGCTGGCTGTCCGTGATCTTGGTCCGGATGAATCCGGGGCACAGCACCGACACACCGATGCCGCGCGGCGCGAGCTCGTTGCGCAGGCCCTCCGAGAAGGCCACGACTCCATACTTGGTGACATTGTAGGCGTTGCCCGAGCCGGAGATCATCCCGGCGATCGAGGCGGTGTTGACGATGTGGCCGCCCTGGCCGCCGCGCTCCATCAGCGGCCCGAAGATCTCCGCGCCCCAGATCACCGCCATCAGATTGACCCCGATGGTCCACTCCCAGCTGGCGTCGGACCAGGCGCCATAGCCGCCACCGCCGCCGACCCCGGCGTTGGAGACCAGGATATCCACCCGGCCATAGGCGTCCATCGTCGCCTGGGCGGCGCGCGCCAGCTCGTCCTTCAACGACACATCGGCGACCACGCCCGACACATCAGCGTTGGTGGTCTTCAGACCGGCCAGAGCGCTATCCAGGGCCTTCTGTTCGATATCGCACAGCATCACCTTGACGCCCGCCTGGGCGAGCGCCGTAGCGATCCCCAGTCCGATCCCCGAGCCCGCGCCGGTCACGAACGCCACCCGCCCCGCCAGATCCTTCATGTCGCGCCTCCCTATGGCCGTCGTTTGAGTCAGCATGTCCGACGCCCGGCGCGCGCTGTCCACCCCAACCGCGAGTCTGGCGCCTTCGTCGCCTCGGCGTTATCGGGTCGCCCATGACTGACCCGTTCATCGGCCCGACCTCGCACAGCTTCGTCTCCCAACGACTTCGGCTACACTATGTGGACTGGGGCAACCCGACCGCGCCGCCGCTGATCCTGGTGCACGGCGGACGCGACCACTGTCGCAATTGGGACTGGGTGGCCCAGGAGCTTCGACGCGACTACCACATCATCGCCCCCGACCTGCGCGGCCACGGCGACAGCGCCTATTCGCCGAGCGGCGACTATTCGATGTCGGCCTTCGTCTATGACCTTGCCCAGCTGATCCACCAGAAGGGCTTTCCGACCGTGCGGATCGTCGCCCACTCGCTGGGCGGCTCCATCGCGCTCCGCTACGCCGGCGCCTTCCCGGAGACGGTGACCCGGCTGGTGGCCATCGAGGGCATGGGCCCCTCGCCCGCCATGCTGGCGGCCCGGGCCAAGCGCACGCCGGTGGAGCGCCTGCGCAACTGGGTGTCGGAGACCCGCACCCTCGCCGGACGTCTGCCTCGCCGCTACGCCTCCATCGAGGAGGCCTACGCCCGCATGCAGGCCGAGAACCGCCATCTCACACCGGAACAGGCGCGCTATCTCACCATCCATGGCGCCAGCCAGAACGAGGACGGCACCTACAGCTGGAAATTCGACAACTATGTCCGCTCGTTCTCGCCGGCCGACTTCAGCCCCGAAGACCAGCAGGCGCTGTGGGCCAATATCAACTGCCCCGTGCTGCTGGTGAACGGCAAGGAAAGCTGGGCCTCCAACCCGCAGGCGGACGGCCGCGCAGCGCACTTCAAGGACGTCCGCGTCGTCGAGTTCGAACGCGCCGGCCACTGGGTGCATCACGACCGGCTGGAGGGTTTCCTGGCCGAGGTCCGCGCGTTCCTGTGAGCCGCGCCTACCTCGCGGTGAACGCCGGCTGACCCACCTCGTCCAGCCGCACGACACGGCCGTACAGCGCCGCCTCGCGGAACTGCCAGATCCAGGCGGCGGTCGGGGCGTTCACCCAGCTGTTGCGCAGGCGCATCTGCAGGATCGGAAACTCGGCGCCCTTGTGCGCCCGGCGACGGGGCGAGTCCGGGTGATCGAGCTGGCTCAGCGGGATACGCCAGGCCTCGTGCACCTCGGCCGGATCGGGCGTCACGTGAAGTTCGGCGTCCGACCACAGCGCCACCGGCGTCACGACCCGGCCGGTCAGGGTGACGAAGTCATCCAATAGGCCCAGCACGGCGTCCGGGCCCAGCGACACGCCCAGCTCCTCCGCCGTCTCACGCCGTGCGGCCTGGGCGGCGTCCTCGCCGGGATCGAGATGGCCGCCGGGCAGCGCATAGTTGCCGGCGTTGCGGCGCAGGGTCAGCGCCCGCCGCGTGAGCAGAAACGCCGGTTCGCCCCGCCAGGGCCCGACCACGATCGCCACCGCCGCAGCCTTTAGCCCCGCTTCAGGCAAGGCCCGGCGGGGAAACGCCGCGAGGTTGGCGGCGATCCGCGCCTTCAGCTCCGGAAACGCCGCGTCCGCCATTCCGTTATCGCGCGTCCGACGCCAGGGCGAAGTCGGCATAGCCGCTGGCCGCCACCTCGTTGCACTTGTCGCGATAGGCCGGGAAGCCGCCGATATAGGGCATGAACACGCGGGGTTTCCCCTCGACATTCGCGCCCATGTACCAGGAGTTGGCCAACGGGAAGACGGTCGGCGCCGCCACCTCGTTGACATGCTCGACCCACGCGTCCTGCGCCTGGGCCGTGGCTTCAATGGCGGAGAGCTGGCGCTCGCCCATCCAGGCGATGCAGTCGGAAATCCAGTCCACGTGCTGCTCGATGGCCACGGCCATGTTGCAGAGCACGCTGGGGCTGCCCGGCCCCGTCACCAGGAAGAGGTTGGGGAAGCCCGCCACCGTCAGGCCCAGATAGGTGCGCGGCCCCTCGGCCCAGGCGTCGCTGAGCGCAGCCCCGCCTCGCCCTCGGATATCGATGCGGCTGAGGGCGCCGGTCATGGCGTCGAACCCGGTCGCATAGACAATGGCGTCGGCCTCGTACTCGCCGGCCGCGGTCCGCACCCCCTTGGGCGTGATCGCCTCCAGCGGCTCCTCCTTGAGATCCACCAGCCGCACGTTGTCGCGGTTGAAGGTCGCGTAGTAGCCGGTGTCGACGCAGAGACGCTTGGAGCCGATCGGGAAGCTCTTCGGAGAGAGTTTTTCCGCCGTCTCCGGGTTCTTGACGATCTCGCGGATCTTGCCGTGCACGAACTCAGCCGCCGTCTTGTTGGCCGCGACGTCGGCGGTCAGGTCGGCATAGGCGCCCAGCAGCGCGAAGCCGCCGATCTTCCAGCGGCGCTCATACTCGGCCTGCCGCGCCTCGGGCGTATCCTCAAGCGCCAGCGCCTCGCGGGTGTCGACCATCAGGATGCCGAAGCCGGTCTCCCGCGCCTCGGCCCGCCGCTGGGCGCGGTTCTCGGCCCAGTCCGCCGCCACCGCCGGATCAACCGGGCCGTTATAGGCCGGCACGCTGAAGTTGGGCGTCCGCTGGAAGACCGTCACCTGCGCCGCCTGCTCGGCGATGATCGGGATCGACTGGATGGCCGAGGAGCCGGTGCCGATCACCGCCACCCGCTGGCCCGAAAAATCCACCCCGTCGCGCGGCCAGTCGCTGGTGTGCCAGCTCTTGCCCTTGAAGCTCCCGGCGCCCTCGAACGCCGGTGCATTGGCCACAGACAGGCAGCCCGTCGCCATCACGACGTAACGCGCCGAAATCGCCTCGCCGGCGTCGGTCTCCACCGTCCAGCGGTTGGCCTGCTCATCGAACCTGGCCGCCGTGACCCGCGTCTCCAGCTGGATGTCGCGCCGCAGATCAAACCGGTCGGCCACGTGGTTCAGATAGCGCAGCAGTTCGGGCTGGGTCGCATAGCGCTCGCTCCAAACCCACTCCGCGTCGAGTTCGGGCGAGAACGAGTAGGAATACTCCTGGCTCTCGATATCCACCCGCGCGCCCGGATAGCGGTTCCAATACCAGGTGCCGCCGACGCCGGTCCCGGCCTCGATCACCCGCGCCGTCAGCCCCTGGGCGCGCAGCCGGTGCAGCATATAGAGACCCGAAAACCCGGCCCCCACGACCACCGCGTCAACCTGCGCCATCGGTCTCTCCCGCCCTTTTGTTGTTGTGGAGGAAGTCTAGCGCCCTTCCGTGGCGGATAGCCAATCTTGGCGCGGGCATTGCCACACACCAAAGCGCCAAATAGGTTACATGTAACCCATCCGGGAGGTCGTCATGCCAAGCGCCAGCACAGGGTCATCGCAAGCGAAGGTGCAGGCGCATCGGGCGCGACTGCGGGCCCAGGGCCTGCGACCGGTGCAATTCTGGGCGCCGGATACACGAACGGCCGCGTTTCGGGCGGAGGCGGCGCGGCAGTCACGTGCGGTCGCCGCCTCGCCGATGGCGGTGGAAGATCAGGCCTTTATCGACGCCGTCTCCGAGCTCGACCTCTAGCCGTGCGCCGCGGCGAAGTCTGGACGGTCGTCGGCGGCGGCGACTATGCGGGCAAGCCGCGCCCGGTGGTGATCCTGCAGGACGACGCCTTCGACGGCACGGACTCGATCACCGTCTGCGCTTTCACCACCGACCCCACCGAGGCGCCGCTTTTCCGCCCGGCGGTCAAACCCGACGATGCCAACGGGCTGCGCGCGCCAAGCCGACTGATGGTCGACACGGTCACCACCGTCGCCCGGAACAAGCTCGGCCGGCGGATCGGCCGCCTGGCCGACGACGACATGACCCGCCTGAACCGGGCGGTGGTGGTGTTCCTCGGCTTGGCGAGCGGCGCGCGAGCGGCACGCTGACAGCGCCCCTAAACCATCCCCGCCTTGCGCAGCGACGGATAGGCGCGGATCACGCGCTGCGGGCAGATTGGTCGAAGGTTCTTAGGCCCTGGCCACCCGCCGGCGGCGGCGCAACAAGGCGCCGGCGGAGCCGAAGCCCAGGATCATCAATGCCCAACTGGAGGGCTCCGGCACGGCCGTTGGCGGGGGGGGAGGAGGAGGAGGAGGCGGAGGAGGCGGAGGAGGCGGCGATCCCGTGATCGCATCCAACTCTACTATGCGAGCCCCCCATGTCTTCCACGACCTCACACATTGACCGCTACCCGACCAGCACGTCGTCTCAATATAATTTAATGGAGCACCTTCGAAGTGAAAATACTTATAGTACCCACTTCGAGATCCTAAATCTTGCGACACCTTTATGTTGTTACTTCCGTACATACTCTTGTAGTTGAGAGAATAATTTGGATTCCATCCGTCAAATTGTTGAAATCTAAAATCTACCGACAAGAGAGTATCATAATTTACACTATCTTTACTTGCAGATAATGTAAACCAATATAAACCTCTCATAGCAGTA
>NZ_JBILUK010000237.1:0-4905 GCF_044371015.1 Phenylobacterium sp. | reverse complement strand
GAATCGTCTGTGAGAAATATATTGAATCCAGTAAGATATATTTCTTCATTTGTTTTCCAAGATATATAGTTATTTACTGGCGCCCTATCGTAACCCCAATCCTGAAATATTAGATTTCCCGTTTCACCAGATGGAACAAGATCGCCGAAAGGCGCGTGAACTTGAGTTCCAGCTTGCGTACTTGGAAAAAACCTTGTTATTTCTATTTGTTCCTTCTGCCATTTGTCAGTAGAGGATATGTCGGAGAAATTCGACGCGACGATATATACCGCTAAAGATTCGCCCGGAAACGTCATACTGGCAGCAATCGCACAGAGACCGACTTGACAGATGGTGCTCGCGCGCGACTGGCGGCGTGGCCGCGAAACAAGGCCGAAATCAGTCATCGATACCCTCCAGAACACACCCGCTACGCGCTTTTCAGAGAACCGCGTATTGTGTCGAGGTTAGGATGGATTCCCGGGCGCTCGCCTCCTCAGGAATGAGGATACCTGAGAGAAATTCTCGTTCCGTAGAGATCGTCCACTCCGTTGCTTTGACCGCCCGCCCCTACCGCCCCAGCAACGTCAAAAAGTGGGCGAGTTCGGCTTTGCTGCGCAGGCCGGTCTTTTCCATCACGCCGCTGATGTGGCTGCGGATGGTGGTGGGTGAGACCTTGAGCTCCGTGGCGATGTCCAGGTCGGTCGCGCCGCGCATCAGCCAGGTGGCGATCCGGGCCTCGGCCGGGGTCAGGCCCAGGGTCTCGCGGAACTTCTCCGCCAGCTCGGCCTGCGGGCGCGGCCAGTTGGCGAGCGTCACCACCGCCTGGCCGGTCTCCAGGCCCCGGTCCCGGAAGGCGTTGGTCAGCGGCGCGACCTGCAGCACCAGCGGGCCGCGCGCCAGATCGCCCGGGATCAGCATCGCGCCCCCGCCCGGCGGCTGGCCCACGGCGCGGGCGATCAGCTGACGCAGCCGCCGGTCCAGCGCCGGGTCGGGCGAGGTCAGGCCCGTCCGCCCCGCCCCCTGGCGCCCCAGCCGCAGCAGGGGGTGGCCGGCCAGGGCCGCCTCCATATGCGCGTTGACATAGGTCGGCGCCCCCTGGGCGTCGAGGATCAGCAGCGGGCCTGAGAGCTGTTCCAGATGCCGCAGCAGGGCGTCGCTCTCGCCGTTCAGCGTGCCGATCCGATAGGCCAGGCCCACCGATTGCCGCAGATGGCCCATGATCCGACGGAACAGGTCGAGCTGGGCCGCCGATTCCGGGCCGTCATGGTGATGCGAAGAGAAGGCGAAGGCGAAGGTGAGGTCGTCGTCCGGGCGGCAATAGCCGGTGATCTGCGAGCGGATGCCCAGCTCCGAGCGCCGCCACAGGTCAAACCCCGGAAAACGCTCGGTGTTGTAGATCGGGTCGCAGCCCTCGAAATAGATGTCGGCCCCGGCGCGGTTGGCCTCGAACAGCACCTGCGGATTCTCCGCGTGCCAGTCGCGGCCATAGGCGGTCAGCACCTCGTCGACCGCCAGGTGGTCGTAGTGGACCATGGTGGCCGACAGCACCCGCCGGCTGTGGGTCTCGTGCAGCACCAGGGTGGCGCCATCCAGCCCCACGGCCCGGCTGATATCGGCGGCGATCGCCGGATACCCCGTCGGGTCGGCGGCCCCGTCATAGATCCGCTCGATGAGCCGGAAGTGGTCCATGGTCATGCCTAGGAGGATATCCGACGACATTCAATCTGGAGGCGAAACCGACATCGGAACGAACGGGCCGACGCCCCGCAGTTGGCGTTCGCCGCCGTGGCGGGCCGGCCGGTCGGCCGGCCCTGATCGGGGCGCGGGGCCGTCGATGACGTCTAGGCGGTCAGCGCCCGGCGGCGGCGCAGCATGGTCCCGGCCATGCCGAAGCCCCCGATCATCAGCGCCCAGGTGGCGGGTTCGGGGACGGGCGCTGTGGCGACCGAGACTTCCAGGGAAGTTGGATTCATCATGATGCGGGCCTGTGTAATCGTCGTGCGACCTAATTCATTTCCATTCAAATCGTAATTGTATTGTTGATACCAGAAAAACGCTTCTAGTTGAGAGCTAATTTTTGAAAAATTGCTAATGCTTATTGGGTTTCCAATTCTCGGATCTGGACTCGATATGTAGTCGCTCATAGAGTCTGTGCTTCTCATGTTGAACATGAGATTCTTACTTGCGCGTCGAAAAGCAAAATCCGACAATTTCACGTCATTTCTATCAAGTGCACGAACGGATACAAATTCTGTTTCGTTGGGTGGATTGTGCGGAATTGAATAGTCTTTTTGAATAAGTTGTCCTGTGTGCTCGCCAAAATCAGGCGCATCTCCAAATTGAATTATGTTTGTTCCGATTACGAGATTAGACATTACTGACGATACTGTACTCCATCCTTCGTATGCGTCAAATGTATTCGGCCCTAATTGAATGTATGGGCCAAATCTCGCAGTATCTACCGTGAAGACCGCTGTGAATTCAGATCCTGCATCAAATCCCGGACCCAGTACGGTCCCGACCTCATTCTCTGCAGACACAACCTTTCCTTTGATGGTGTAGATCAGCGTCACCGCCGAAGCCGGCCCGGCGGCGGCCAGCGCCAGGGCGCACACGCCCGCCGCAAATCCCAACTGTCGCATCATGTTGAAACACCCCAACTTTGCGGCGCCCTTAAGTAGGCCCCGCACCCCATGTTGAGCCGTCAGCATGACCCCACCCGCGCCGTCCGCGCCTCCTCACTTCTGGGGAGCACAGCGAAGAAACCGCCGCGCTTTCAGCCCACCGAGGTCAGCAGGTGGGCCAGTTCCAGCTTGCTGCGGGCGCCGGTCTTTTCCAGCACCTCGCGGATGTGGCTGCGGACGGTGGAGACCTTGACCCCCAGCGCCTGGGCGATGGCCTCGTCGCCGAGGCCGCGCTGCAGGCCCCGGGCCACCCGGGTCTCGGCCTCGGTGAGGCCGAACATCGCCCGCCAGACATCGGCGCGCCCCTCGGCGACCACGTCGGGGTCGTGGATCATGACCAGCAGCTTGGAGGTGCTGCCGAAGGCGGCGACCACGGCGGGCGGGGTCTCGAACACCTCGATCACATAGTTGGGCCGGCCGCTGGGCCGCGCCACCGGCAGCGTCAGCGACCCGGCCGGCGTGGTCAGGCCGACGCCCAGCCGGACCACCCGGCGCGCCCGCTCGAACGCCGCCGCCTCGCCCAGGCCGCGAAAGCGCAGCCGCTGGCCGGACAGGCTGATCCCGTCGTCGCGCCGCAGCAGGTCGCGCCCCGCCGCATTGGCCCAGACCACGCGGCCCGCCCGGTCGAGCAGCAGCACCGCCTGGCGCAGCCGTTCGACACCCAGGGCCAGGGTGGCGCGCTGGTCCATGGCCTCGGTGAACCGGCCGGCGAGCTGGAAGGCGCGCCCGAAGTGCGGCGCGATCAGGTCGAACTTCAGCCGCTCCTCCGGCCGCCGCAGGAGGCCGTTGGGAAAGTGCAGCGCCAGCCCCGCCACCAGGCCGTCGGCGGCCGCCACGGAGCGCCCGATCAGCCGGTGCGAGCCCGCCTGGCGCTTGAGCCAGCGCGAGAACTCGTTGGCGTCGCGCGCCTTGGCGCTGAGCAGTTCATGGGTCTCGAAGGTGATGCCCGGGATCTGGGCCGCCGGGACGGCAAAGTCTTCCTTCCAGATGCCGTCCTGGTACTGCGCGACCGTGGTTTCATCAAAGCCGTGGGCGCCGCTGTTGACATAGACCTCGGCCGAGCCGGGCCGCATCACATAGTGCCAGGCCGCCACCGCCTCGAACTCGCGGGCCACATGCTGCGCCGCCACGCCCATGCCGTCGGTCGACAGGGCCGATTCATAGACCGCGCCGATCAGCCGATGGATGTCGTCAGTCACGACCGCACCCTCTGAACCTTAAGGCGCCGAACGCGACCCCCGCCGCCGCCGCAATGCCGCGCCCGCCATCCCGAACCCGCCGATCAACAAGGCCCAGGTCGAAGGCTCGGGGATCGCGCCGCCGGGCACATAGCGCGGGATGACGCGCAGGTTGCCGGACAGCGCCTGCACGGTCTCAGGAGCCAGGTCCGGCGACAGGCCCACGCTGAAGGTGTGGCTGGCGTCGGTGGCCCCGGCGCCCAGGTGGCGCAGGTCGAGCCGCGCCCAGACGAAGAACTCCTCGCCCGGATCGAGCCGGAAGGTCGCCGCGCCGCAGTTGGGCGTCAGGGTGCGGTTGGTCTCGCCCTGTGCGGCGGTGAGCGTGCCGGTGGTGGCCAGGGCGATGGCGCCGGGGCCGCTGCAGGTGGGCCGGGGCGAGCCCAGGCGGAAGGCGTTGTTGTAGTACCAGTAGTCGCCGTTGGCGACGCTGTCGTCGAGGGTGGAGTCGATGATGTTGAGCTCGGCCTGCACATAGCCCAAGCCGGTGTTGGCGAAGTGCAGCGAGCCCACGAAGGTGCTGACCGCCAGGTCGATGGCTTCTGCGCCGTTCCAGCGATAGCGCTGAACACCGTCGGCGAAGGCGAGCGTCGAGGCGTACTCGCCATTGATGTTGTTTCCGCCAATGGCGTTGGCCGCGCCGTTGGCTGTGACCTTGAGCACCGGCAGGGCGAACTGCCCCTCGCCCGGCGCCGTCGTGACCGAGAGCGAGCCGAAGGTGGGATCGCTGAGGCTCAGGCTGTTGTTCTGTGAGTGGCCGAAGTTGAACTGCTCGGCGAGCTTGCGGCGGTTATCGCCGGCGCATTGCCCGGCGAAGCTGCAGGCGTTGAGATTGCCGCCCGCCATGCTCCACGCCAGCGGCGTGGCCGCCTGGACGGTAGTGATCTCAAGTCCGAACGTGGCGGTGGCGGCCACCGCTGCGGCCAAAATCGCTGCACGGGTGGATTTCATGACATACGCCCTCAAACTGTCGGGGCGAAGCCTCACACGCCTAGATGGACCGC
>NZ_JBILUK010000098.1:0-11239 GCF_044371015.1 Phenylobacterium sp. | reverse complement strand
AGCAGAACACAGGAGCGCTAGGCGAGGAACGCGGCTTCTACCTGACTGGTGAAGGTGTCTCGCCGACCGCGCCGATCCTGAGCGTCGGCGGGGCGCAGGTGGTCGATTTGTTCGGAACGCTGAGGGTCGGCGAGGTGCTGCTCTCGGGCCAGCAGGCGGCTTCGTCGGGCCGGATCGCGCGGCTGGAGGGCGACACCAGCACCGGCGAGATCCGCATCAACGGATGCCTGCTCGGGCTGGGTTGCGCGGCGTTCACGCCGGCCCAGCAGTTCCGGCTGGAACAGTTCCGGCCGGCCGCGACGGCAGCGGCGTTGGATCCGCCGGTGCTGTCGCCGCCGCCGCCGGTGGATGACGACGAACGCGAAGCCGAGACGGTGACCACCGGCGCCGGCAACGAAGAGATCTGGAGACGGCCACGATGAGCGACTCCCTGCGTATCGGCTTCTGGAGCGCCGCGATCCTGGCGGCGACGCCCCTGGGCGCGACGGCGGCGACCCCCGAGGTTTTTCCGCTTGGCCAGAGCGGCGGGAGCGGTGCGATCTGCGAGGCGGTGCGCGACTATCAGGACCCGTTGGGGCAGGGCGGGGCCAAGGCCTGGCGGGTCCGCTGCCGTGGGTATTCGACCACGGCGCTGGGGCGAATCTATCAGCTTCCGGCGACCCAGCGCGCCGCCTGGCAGGCCGCACTGGCGACCCGCGCAGACTGCCAGGCTCCAGAGGCGGCGCCGGGCGGGATACCGGGCGAACTGGCGTCGTGCCGGCTGAAGACAGGAAGCACGCCCTATGTGGCGTTCTCGCGGACGCGCGGGGGCGCGCTGGTGGTGGCCGAAGGGCTGGCGCCGCTTTCGGACGTGATTGAGACCGGGTGGAAGGTGGCGCTTGGCGAGGTTCCGCCGCCCAAGAGCACCGAGGTTCGCGCCTCGGCCGCACAAGCGGAGATCGCGGCGGACTTCCCGAACATGGAAGGCCTCGCGGCGGCGGAGACGGCGGCGGCCATTGACCCGGACCGGTTGCGGGCGCGGGGTTACGTGCAGAACAACGAGTGGCGGTTCGATGATGCCGAGACGGTGTTCCGCGGTCTTGTCACCCAGGGCGAGGCCACAGGCGCGGCGCCGGCCCAGCAGGCCGAGGCGCTGCTCAATCTGGCGCTGAACATCTCCAATTCCGGACGGTTCGGAGAGGCCGAGGCCTATCTCGCCGAGGCTGAAGGAATGATCCCGGCCGGTGATGTGGTGCTGGGCGCCCAGGCGGCCAACTATCGGGCGCTGCATGAGCGGAACCGGCGCAATTTCGAGGCGGCCATCGTCTCGGCGCGCAGAGCGCTGACACTGCGCGCCGAGGCGCCGGCGGCGCGTGCAGCGGCGACGTCAACGGCGCCGGGCGGCTCTGGCGTGGTCATTGATCCAGGAACGGCGCGCCGACTGAATACGCCGAACGCGGCGCAGACCCAGGTGGATCCGCCACGGGTCAGCGCCGCCGAGCAACTGGCGGTTCAGGACGCCCAGGCCTGGCACGTGATCGGGTCTTCGCAGGCGGCGCTAGGCAGGTCGGCGGACGCACGGGCCTCGCTGGAACGGGCGCGGCAAATCCTGGCGCGGAGCGCTGCGCTGGGCCGGCTTTCGGCCTGGCTGAGCTCACGGGTCGAGGCGGACACCGCACAGCTCGACATCGCGGCCGGCCGACCCGCCGATGCGGTGAGCCGCTATGGCGCTGCAGTGCGGGCGCTGCGGACACGGCATGCCGGCAGTGCGGCTGAGGCGGCGCTGCTGATGGACCTGGGCGCGGCCCAGACGGCGGCCGGTCAGGAGGCTGCGGCGCTCGACACCTATGCCCGGGCGATGTCGATCTTCCGCGCTGAGCGCGGCGGTCTGGGGGATTCTGCTGACGCAGCAGCAGGTTATCTCGATCTTCTGCTGCGCGTCGCGGCGCGGGACCCGGGGCGGGCGGCGGAGATGGGCGACCGTTACCTGGGCGCAACCCAGACGGTGGTCTCCAGCGCCACGGCCGAGACCGTGAACCGGTTGGCCGCGCGGGTAGCGGCCGGAGATGACCAGATCGCGGGCCTTTCTCGCGCCTTTGAAGATGCGAAGCGGCGGTTGCGCGTCACTGAGAGCCAGATCGCCGCACTGCAGGCGGATGGCCTCTATGAGGGGGAAGTTCAGGCGCAGATGGCGCTGTTGCTCGAGGCGGAGCAGGCCGAAGCCGACGCGCTTGAGGCCCGCATGCTCGCCGCCAATCCGCGCTACAACCAGCTTGTGGCGCCGGGTGCGACGGCGGCGGATCTGCGCAAGGCGCTGAAGCCCGGCGAGGTCTATGTAAAGCTGCTGCCGCTGGCGGGTCGGACCTACGGCGTGCTGTTGTCGTCGGACAAGCTGATCCCCTTTGCGGCGGATATCGGGCGTGGCGACCTGCGGGCCACGGTGGCGCAGCTCCGCCGACCGTTGGAGCCGACCGAGGCGCTGATCCCCTTCGATGCGACGGCCTCCGCGGCGCTGTTCGACAAACTGTTCGGGCCGGTGAAGGCCGAGGTGATGGCCGCGACCCACCTGATCTATGAGGCTGAAGGGCCGCTGGCCTCGTTGCCGGTTTCGTTGCTGGTCACCGATGCAGCCTCCATCCGCAGGGACGCCACGGGCGAGACGGACTATGTGCGCACCGCCTGGCTGGGCGCGAAGGTGGCGTCCTCGCAAGTGGTGTCGGGGGCGAGCTTCCTGCAGTCCCGCGCGTTTGCGCCCTCGGCGGCCAAGCAGCCCTATCTGGGTTTTGGCGACCCCGCGCTCCCGCGTGACGCCAACAGGGCCTTCACCTCGGTGACCCGTTCGCTGCTGCGGCGCAGCGCCCAGGTGGATCGGGTGTGCGGCGAGACCCGCGACGCGCTGATGCGCATCGAGGCGCTGCCCGAAACAGCGGCGGAGGTGCGGGAAATCGGCGCCAGCCTGGGCACGCCGGGTTCGGTGGTGGTCGGAGAGGCGTTCAATGACGTCGCGGTGCGCGAGCGGGCCGACCTCAATGACTATCAGGTGCTCTATTTCGCGACCCACGGCCTGTTGCCCCAGCCTGACGCCTGTCTGCCGGAACCGGCGTTGGTGACCTCGCTCGGAGGCGACGACAGCGATGCGCTGCTCGACACCAGCGAGATCCTCAACCTGAAGATCGACGCCGATCTCGTGGTGCTGGCCGCGTGCGACACCGGCGGCGGCGGCGCGGACGTGACGCGGACCGGCCTTCGGGGCGGCGGCGAAGCGCTGGGCGGTCTGGCGCGGGCGATGGTCTATGCGGGCTCCCGCGCGCTGGTGGTGTCGCACTGGTCGGTGGACTCAGAAGCGTCGGTCCGCCTGATGACCGGCGTCTTCGCCTCCGGCGCGCCGACCATGGCCGAGGCGCTGAAGGTTTCGCAGGCGGCGCTGATCGCAGACCCGAAACAGGCGCACCCATACTTCTGGGCGCCCTTCACGCTTGTGGGCGACGGCGGACGCCCGCTGCCGGCCATGTCGCGGCGCGTGGCGTCGGCGGCGGCGCGGTAGCGCTCACATCCCGGCCAACGCCAGGATCGTGGCCAACGTGACGCCCTTGCCGCGCAGGCTCTCCGGGTTGGATACGTCGATCCATTCGTCGAGCGCGTGGGATCGGCCGCCCTTGCCGCCGGAGCCCAGAGTGACGGCTGGAATGCCCAGGCTGATCGGGATGTTGGAGTCGGTAGAGCCCGAGACCAACAACGGGGCCATGCCGGCGGCGCGGGCCGAAGCGGCAGCCAACTGTACAATCTCGGAATCCCGGCGGGTGGCGCCGGTAGGGCGGTCACCGATCAGCTTGACCTCGGCGGTGACCGGCCCCTGACGGGTGGAGCGAGCGGTGTTTTCGTTCGCGACGGCGGCCTCGACGATGGCCTTGAAGCGGCTCTCGAGTTTTTCAAGTTCCTCGCGGCTCTCCGAACGCATGTCGACCTCGAGCCAGACGGCGTCGGGGATAGAGTTCACCGAGGTGCCGCCACCGACGACGCTGGTCATGTAGGTGGTGCGCGGGACGGCCGGGACCTGGGTCCTGTTCATCTCGACGACGGTGGACCCGAGCGCCGCCATCGGATTGACGAGGCCGAAGGCGCTGTAGGAGTGGCCGCCGGGACCCTTGAAAGTGACGCGGTAGCGCTTGGAGCCGACCGCACCGTAGGTGATGAGTGACGCTTCGATGCCGTCGATGGAGATGAAGGCGGCGACGCGGTCCTTGTAGCGGCCCTCGTGAAACAGGTGACGGATGCCACGCAGGTCTCCAGGGCCTTCTTCGCCGACATTGCCGACGAAGAGGATGTCGCGCTTGGTCTTCACCTTGGCGGCGTCGAGTGCGCGCACGTAGCCGAGGATCAGGGCCAGCGCGTGGCTATCGTCTCCGACGCCGGGCGCCATCAGCCGCATGCCTTCGCGGCGGACACGGACATCGACGCTTTCCGGGAAGACGGTGTCGAGGTGGGCGGCGACCACCAACATCGGACCGCCCGCCTTGCCGGCGCCCCGGCGGAGACCCATCACATTGCCCTCGGCGTCCATCTCCACGTCGGCGAGGCCGTGGGCCTTGAGCATCTCCAGGTAAGCGGCGGCGCGGCGGGCCTCTTTGAAGGGCGGTGCGGGGATCTCGGTGATGGTGATCGTCTCGGCGACGATACGGTCATGGTCACGGGCCAGGGCTTCGGCGGCGGCCTTGAAGCCTGGGCTGCTGCGGACGGCCTGGATCGCCTTGTCGGCCTGAGCCGCGGGAGAGGGTGCAGGTGGCGCTGGCGCGGCGGCGCCCAGGACGGCGGCGGCGAGGGCGACGGCGCACAGGCGAAAGATCATGCGGAACTCCGATTGCGGCGCTTTCATTTCATCCGATCCGTGGGTTCCGCGCCAGGGCCGCTCGACATCCGGACCGCGAGGTCGTTCCATGGCGCAACGACGGGTTCGGGGAGGGCAGGATGACGACGCTGACGCGGGAGGGCGTGGACCTTCACTATGAAGTTCATGGCCAGGGGCCGGTGATCCTGCTGAGCCATGGATACTCGGCGACCAGCGACATGTGGCGCGGCCAGATCGAGCCCCTTTCGAGGGACCACACCGTGGTGGTCTGGGACATGCGCGGGCATGGGCAATCCGACAGCCCGGACGATCCGGCGCTCTATTCGGAAGCGGCGACCGTCGCCGACATGGCGGCGATCCTGGACGCGGTGGGCGCCAAGCGCGCCATTGTGGGCGGCCTCTCACTGGGAGGTTACATGTCGCTGGCCTTCCATCGGGCGCATCCGGAACGTGTGGCGGCGTTGCTCATCATCGACACCGGTCCCGGCTATCGCAATGACGAGGCACGGGAAGGCTGGAACCAGACGGCGCGCAAGACTGGGGATCGGTACGAGACCGAGGGACTGGCGCTGCTGGAGCGCGGTTCGGCTGAGAGGCGGACGGCGCGGCACCGGAGCGCCAAGGGACTGGCCTATGCGGCGCGGGGCATGCTGACCCAGCGAGACGCCGGTGTGATCAACTCGCTGCCCGGCATCTCCGTTCCCAGCCTGGTGATCGTCGGCTCCGAGGATACGCCCTATCTGGCGGCCAGCGACTATATGGCGGCCAAGATCCCCGGCGCGCGCAAGGTGGTGATCGAGGGCGCGGGGCATGCGGCCAACATCGACAGGCCCGAGGCGTTCAACGCTGCGGTGATGGACTTTCTGGGAGGGCTCTCGTGATGAAGGCGAAGCTGATGGGCCGCGCGGCGGCTATGACGATCGCGCTGGCCTGGGCCGGGAGTGCGACCGCCCAGCACGACATGTCGAAGATGACCGGCATGAGCATGGGCATGCCGCCGATGCCGGCGATCTACGGCGGGCAGGCCGACAAGCCGGGGGCGCCGGTCTTCGCCAATCTGGGCGACCACCACATGCCGATCACTGCCAATTCGGAGGCGCAGCGTTACTTCGACCAGGGCGTCAGGCTCGTGTTCGGCTTCAACCACGCCGAGGCGATCCGCTCGTTCCGTGAGGCGGCCAGGCTCGATCCCGACTGCGCCATGTGCTGGTGGGGCGTGGCCTTCGCCCTGGGTTCGAACATCAATCTGGCCATGCAGCCCGACGCCATCGCCCCGGCCTGGACGGCGCTGGAGCGGGCCAAGGCGCTGGCTCCCAAGGCGTCGCCGCGGGAGCAGGCCTGGATCGCTGCGCTGGCCGTACGCTATGCGCCGACCAAGGACGCGGATCGCGCCAAGCTGAACGCCGACTTTGCGGCGGCGATGGGACGGCTTGCGAGGTCCTATCCGGATGACATCGACGCCCAGACCTTCTGGGCCGAGGCGATGATGACCGCCCAGCCCTGGGACTACTGGGAAGCCGACGGCAAGACCCCAAAGGGCCAAGGAGCGCTGATCGTGAGCACGCTGGAGGCGGTGCTGGCCAAGGCGCCGAACCATCCGGGCGCACTGCATCTCTACATCCACGCGGTGGAGGCCTCGACCACGCCGGAACGGGCGGAAGCGGCGGCGGATCGGTTGCTGAAGCTGATGCCCTCGGCCGGGCACATCGTGCATATGCCGAGCCACATTTACTACCGCGTCGGGCGCTATGCCGACGCGGCGGCGGCCAATGAGGCCGCGGCGCTGGTGGACGAGGCCTATATCGCCACATGCAAGGCGCAAGGCTTCTATCCAGCCGGATACTATGGCCACAACATCCACTTCCTGTGGACCTCGCAGGAGATGGAGGGGCGGTTTCAGGGCTCGCTCGATGCGGCGCGGCGGCTGGTGAAGGCGGTGGATGCGCCTAACCAGGCCAAGCGCATGTCAATCGCGGAGCTCTACAATTTCACGCCCATCGTGACGCTGCTGCGGTTCGGGAAGTGGCGAGAGGTACTGGCCGAGCCGCTGCCGGATCGGATGCTGACGCTAGACATGGCGATGTGGCGCTATGCCCGCGCATTCGCCTACGCCAACACCGGCAAGCTCAACGCCGCCAAGGACGAGCGGCGGCGTATCGAGACGCTGACGAAGGCCGACATGGCGCGTTACGACGCTTTTGGGGTTCCGGCGGCGGCGATGATGCAGGTGGCGTTGGCGGCGACCGACGGGGAGATCGCGCGGGCAGCCGGCGACTTCGCGACCGCAGAGGCGCATTTCCGCCGGGCCCAGAAACTGGAACGCGCGCTGCCCTATACCGAGCCCGCCTACTGGCACCGTCCAGTTTCGCATTTGCTGGGCGCGCTGTTGCTGGAGGCTGGAAAGCCCTCCGAGGCGGAAGCGGTCTATCTCGACAGCCTGCACCACTATCGCCGCGACGGCTGGGCGCTAAAGGGCCTGGCCGCCGCCCAGACGGCGCAGGGCAAGACCGCAGAGGCGGCGGCCAGCGAGGCGGCGTTCCGTGAGGCCTGGGTGCGTGCGGATACGGTGATCGGGGGATCGCGGCTCTAGATCGTGAGCCGTTCGTCTCTTTCTACCGGCCAGCCCTGGGAACGCGTCAGGTAGGGCGGATGCTGTTCGCCGCCAAAGGCTAAGGGTGGGTCCGCTCGATAAGGTCCCAGCGGTTGCCGTACAGGTCTTCGAAGACGGCGACGACGCCATAGGGTTCATGACGGGCCGGTTCGAGAAAACGGACGCCGGCGGCGGTCATTCGCCCGTGATCGCGGGCGAAATCGTCGGTCTCCAGGAACAGGAAGACGCGTCCGCCGGACTGATCGCCGATCCGGTCGGCTTGCCCGCCGACGGCCCGAGCGAGCAGGATCGCGGCGTCCGATCCCGGCGGGCGGACCACCACCCAACGCTTGCCCGCACCCTGCGGCGTATCTTCGACAAGGGTGAATCCCAGGCGTTCGATGTAGAACGCCAGGGCTTCGTCATAGTCCCGGACCAGGAGGGCAATGAGGGCGATGCGTTGCATGCGCCTTGATAGCAATCCTTCTGGGCAGACCCTACGACCGGACGACCTCACAAGGGCGCAGGGCGCAATCAGCGATCCAGGGCTGAGCGGATCGCAAGGGCGCCTGCGCGCATTCGGGCCTGGCCGCCAAGGGCGACGTCGGCCGCCGACGTCGGCGTTTCATCCGCCCGCCCATAGAGCCAGCCCTGAGCGTAGTCCACGCCGGCGCGGCGCACGGCGTCCTCGGCTTCAGGCGTTTCCACCATCTCGGCCAGGGTGCGGATCTTGAGTTCCGCGCACATGTTGACCAAGTGGCGCACGAAAGTCGCCTCGCGCCCGCCATGCTGCAGGTCGCGGATGTAGCGCCCATCGATCTTCAAGACATCGAGGCGGAGTTGCTGGAGATAGGCGAGCGAAGCGGCGCCCGCCCCGAAGTCATCGAGACAGATTTCGCAGCCGACCTCCCGGAGCGCCTGCAAGTGGCGATCGGCGACGCCGAGATCCTGGACGGCCGCGCTCTCGGTGAGTTCGAACAAGAGCCGACCGCGCGCCGCCGGATGTTGGCGGATCAGGCTTACCGCGCGGGCCATATAGGCCTCGCTCATGATGCTTCGGCCGGACACGTTGACCGCAAGGACAAGTGACGGATCGCGGTCCAGGACATCGAGCGTCTCTTCGAGGACCGCACCGTCGAGCGGCTCAATCAGGTCCATCTCCTCGGCGAGCCGGATTGCGGGGAAGGGACTGTTGTCCGAGCCGAAGCGGACCAGCACCTCGTGATGGTGCAGAACGCCGTCCCGGAGACTGACAACCGGCTGGTAGTTGAGCTTGAAACGCCGGTGGCGGATCGCCGCACCCAGGGCGCCAGCCTTGGTCAGGGCCTGACGCATGGAGCGTTCGAGCGCTTCCGACAGGTCCGCGGGCAAGACGCGAGACAGGCCGTTTTCCAGGACAAGGTTGAGCGCATAGCGAAGGGCGCGAGCCGTCTGCTTCGGTTGGGACACGCCGCTCATTGCGACGCCGCGCATCATCGGGTCGACACCCTCGATACCGGCGCCATTCAGGACCCGCGTCAGGCGCTGGATCAGGACGTCGGCCGATTCCGCGGCCTCTCGGACCAGGGCGAAGCGATCCTGGCCGAGAGCGGTCGGCGCTTCACCGCGATAGGCCTGGGCGCGCAGAATTCCCGTCAGCAGATCAGCGGCGCCTTCAGGATCGGCCGCGTCCGCCGCAGCGTCGGAAAAGCCTTGAACATCAACGAAGGCGAGTTCCAGACCGTCGGTGGCGCTGGCCAGAAGCTCGGTGGCGCGCTTCTCGAAGCTTTCGCGGCTCTGCACAGCGGCGGATCCGCGGCTCGTGGCGCGGGCAAGCGTGCAGGAAATGGCGCCCTTGTTCTGCGGGAGGCGGATTGCGGTCAGGCTGGCAAAGCGCTGAGGTGGCCCTTCGCCCCTTACGCCCACAACCACCGGCCCGGCCCGACTCGCACCCTCGAGACCCGAGAACAGGGCCTGGACCATGGGATGGTCCTCAATGTGGATCAGGTCTCGCCAGTCATGGCCCTTGAGTTCCGTGTCGGGCACGCCGAGCACCGCTTCGCCCGCGCCGAGCGCAAAGGCGACACGGCCGTCGGTCGCGAGTTCGACCAACAGGTCAGCGGCTGCAAATCCGAAGCCGAGAAATCGGTGGGGCGTGGGCACAGGTGAAGTTCCTCAAGGCCTGACTAGCCTTGGCGTCCTTAAGAACGCGTGTGCGCGGATCCGGCGAACAGGGGTAAAATCCAGTCTGGCACCCTGCGGGGCCGACGGGTCGCCTGGTCTATGAAGACCCATGTGGTGATGATCTGGGCGCACATGGAGCCGTCCGCGGCGTCGATGCGAATGAAGCGATCAAAGCGGGGCCCTTGGGCGGCTTCAGCCACCCAGGTGCGGCCGTAGGCGGTCTCACCAAGCTTGAGTTCGCGGCGGTAGTCGATCTCGTGACGCAGGGCGACCCAGGCGTAGGCGGCCAAGGCCTCCGGCGGCGCGCCACTGCGCCAATGCGCAACACCAAGATCCTGGGCCCAGCGGAGGTAGACCACGTTGTTGACATGGCCATTCTCGTCAATGTCGCCGGGCTCAGGCGCAAAATCGAGCCGATAGACCGTCTGGCCCGGCGGCGGCTCCAACAATCGGCTCACAGCGTTGATCAGGCCTGGAGCAGCCCCTGGTCTTCGAGGAGGGCCTTGAGCTCGCCCGACTGGAACATCTCCTTGACGATATCGCAGCCGCCGACGAACTCACCCTTTACGTAGAGCTGGGGAATGGTCGGCCAGTCGGAGTAGGTCTTGATGCCCTCGCGCAGGGGCTCGCTCTGCAGGACGTCGACGCCCACAAACTCCACGCCGAGGTGGTCGAGAACCTGGACCGTGACGGCGGAGAAGCCGCAGCGCGGCTGTTCAGGCTCGCCCTTCATGAAAAGCACCACGTCGTGCTCAGCAAGCGACTTCGCGATCCAGTCGTGGACGGGATTGGCGGCGGCGGTCTCGGACATGGCGCGCCCTTTCGGCGGGTGTTGTTGCGGGAGAGCTAGGGTCGGTGACACGAGGGGTCAAGGATTGGAACAACGGATCTTGCGGAACTCATTGCAAAGGCGCGGCTGTTTCCAAGGCCAGGGCGTGAAGCTCGCCGCCCATCCTTCCCTTCAATGCAGCGTAGACCAGCTGGTGCTGCTTGACGCGGTTCAGGCCCTGGAAGGCTGCGGAGACAATACGCGCGCGGTAGTGGTCGCCGTCGCCGGCGAGGTCGGTGATCTGGATTTCGGCGTCGGGAAAGCCTTCGCGCAGAGCGGCCTCCAGCGCGTCCGGGGTCATGGGCATTGTGGAGTCCTCAAGAGCCTTTCCCGCTCAGATGGGACGATCTGAGCGGGGTGAAAAGTCCGAAAATCAAGCATCTAGAGCGTCTATTCATCCTTAAGCCGGTTCCCCCATTTCGGAACACGCTCTAGTCGACGATGGCCGAGTAGATAAGGTTCTTGAGCTGGCCGCGGAAGTTGAAGGTGCCCGACGGCATCAGTTGGGTCATGAACACCATCGATAGATCTTCCTTGGGATCGACCAGGAAGATCGTCGAAGCCGCGCCGCCCCAGTAGTAGTCGCCAACACCCAGGCCGCCGGTGCGCACCTGATCCATTGTGGAGGCGAAGCCAAGACCGAAACCGACGCCTTCGTTGGCGGTCTCGGAGAAGCCCCCGATGGCCAACTGAGTGAGATCTTTGCCCGCCGGCAGGTGGTTCATGTGCATGACTTCCAACGTGCGGGGGCCAATGATGCGCTTGCCGTCCAGTTCGCCGCCACGGCGGAGCATCTCGCAGAAGCGCAGATAGTCACTGGTCGTGCCGGTGA
>NZ_JBILUK010000312.1:0-3076 GCF_044371015.1 Phenylobacterium sp. | reverse complement strand
CCCCGATGTGCGTCACGCCCGGCATGTAGGGGTGCAGGGCCTGGGGGATGGCGATGCGGCCGTTCTCGTCCTGATAGTTCTCGAGGATCGCCACCAGGGTGCGGCCCACGGCGAGGCCCGAGCCGTTCAGCGTGTGGACGAACCGCGATCCCTTCTCGCCAGCCTTCTTGGCGCGGGCGTCCATGCGACGGGCCTGGAAGTCGCCGCAGTTCGAGCAGGAGCTGATCTCGCGGTACTTGCCCTGGCTCGGCAGCCAGACCTCAAGGTCATAGGTCTTGCGCGCGCCGAACCCCATGTCGCCGACGCAGAGCAGCATGGTGCGGAACGGCAGCTCCAGCCGCTTCAGCACCGCCTCGGCGCACCCCACCATCCGCTCATGCTCGGCCTCGGACGCTTCGGGGGTCACCACCGACACAAGCTCGCACTTCATGAACTGATGCTGTCGGATCATCCCGCGCGTATCCCGTCCCGACGCGCCGGCCTCCGAGCGGAAGCACGGGGTCAGGGCCGTGAAGCGCATCGGCAGCTCTTCCTCGGCCACCAGCTGGCCCATCACCAGGCTGGTGAGCGGCACCTCGGCGGTCGGAATCAGCCAACGGCCATCCGTCGTCCGGAACAGGTCGTCGCCGAACTTGGGCAGCTTGTCGGTGCCATAAGCCGCCGCATCGTTGACCAACAGCGGCGGCGAGACCTCCAGATAGCCGTGCTCCTGGGTCTGCATGTCGAGCATGAACTGGCCGAGCGCCCGCTCCAGCCGCGCCATCTGGCCCTTCAGCACCGTGAAGCGCGCGCCGCTCATCCGCGCGGCGGCTTCGAAATCGATGAGCCCCAGGGCCTCGCCGAGATCGACATGGTCCTTGGGGTTCTGGATCGCGAACGGTTCGCCCCAGCGGCGCACCTCGACATTGTCGTGCTCATCCGCGCCCGGCGGCACGTCCGGCGCCGGGATGTTGGGCAGCGACGAGAGGATGTCCTTCAACGCCTCGCCCGCCATCCGCTCGGCCTCGGCCTGTTCGGTCAGCACGCCCTTCAGCGCGTCGACGCGCGCCATCAGCGCCTGGGCCGCCGCTTCGTCCTTGCGGGCCTTGGCCTGGCCGATCTGCTTGGAGGCGTCGTTGCGTTCGGCCTGCGCCGCCTGACCGGCGGTCTGGGCGGCGCGCAGCTGGGCATCCAGCGCCAGGATCTCGGCCACCCGGCCTGCGGACCCCTTCGCCGACCACGCGCGCTCGTAGACGTCAGGGGTCTCGCGAATGGCTCGGATATCGTGCATGGGCGCCGCTTGCGGGGGGAGAACCGGGGTTCTCTAGAGCGCGTCGGCGCGGGGGCCAAGTGCGGCGGGCTCCGCTCACGCATCGTGTCCGATCTTTTCAGCACGGCTGCGGATCACTACGTTCCAGCCCAACGACAGAATATGGGAGGCGGGCCCTTGGCCGCATTCGACAGCGCCCCGGCGCAGTCTTCGATCTTCGACGCTCTGGTGGCGGCGGCCAAGGAACACGGCTCCAAGAAGCCGATCCTGGAGGATCAGGAGCGCAATCCGCTCTCCTATCTCGACGTGATCCGCGCCGCCTTCGCGCTGGGCCGCAAGATCGCGGGCTTCACCGCAAAAGGTGAGCGGGTGGGCGTGATGCTGCCGTCCAGCAATGGAGGCGTCGTCACCTTCTTCGCGCTGCACGCCTTCGGTCGCGTGCCGACCATGCTCAACTTCACCTCCGGCATCCGTAACCTGCGCGGCGCCTGCGAGCTGGCGGGCATCAAGACGGTGCTCACCTCGCACCGCTTCGTCGAACAGGGCAAACTGCACGACCTGATCGACGCTCTGGAGAGCATCACCAACGTCGTCTACCTGGAGGACGTTCGTAAGAAGATCGGGCTGCCCGACCGGCTCTATGCGGCGGCGGCGGGCGCCATGCCGAGCCGGTTCCGCACGGCGACGTCGCTCTCCGATCCCGGCGTCATCCTGTTCACGTCCGGCAGTTTCGGCGTCCCGAAGGGCGTGGTGCTGAGCCAGGAGAACCTGCTGGGCCATGTCCGCCAGATCCTCGCCCACATCGATTTCGACCGGAACTGGGTGTTCTTCAACCCGCTGCCGATCTTCCACGTCTTCGGGCTCACCGGCGGCTTCCTGCTGCCGATCCTGGGGGGCATGAAGGCCGTCCAGTACCCCTCGCCGCTGCACATCAAACAGATTCCGCCGATGGTGAAGGACACCAAGGCCGACATCCTGTTCGCCACCGACACCTTCGTGAACCAGTACGCCCGGTCGGCTGAGCCCGACGAGCTCGCGGGCCTGAAGTTCGTGGTCTGTGGGGCCGAGAAGGTGCGGGACGAGACCCACAAGCTGATCACCGAGAAGTTCGGCCCGATCCCGCTGCTGGAGGGCTACGGCGCGACCGAGGCCTCGCCCGTGATCGCGGTCAACAAGCCGAACGACAATCGCGTGGGCACGGTCGGCGGTCTCCTGCCCGGCATCGAGACCCGCCTGGAGCCGGTGGAAGGCATCACCGGCGGCGGCAAGCTGCTGGTGCGCGGCGTCAACATCATGGCCGGCTATCTGAACGCCGACGGCAGCGTCACCCCGCCGGAGGGCGGCTGGCACGACACCGGCGACGTGGTGTCGATCAGCGATGACAAGTGGCTCAAGATCCTCGGTCGGGTGAAGCGCTTCGCCAAGGTCGGCGGCGAGATGGTGTCGCTGACCGCCGCTGAAGACCTGGCGTCGGCGGTGTGGCCCGACTCGCGGCACGCCGTGGTCGCCCAGCCCGATTCGAAGAAGGGCGAGCGTCTGGTGCTGGTCACCGACCGGCAGGACGCCGATGCAGCCCAGATCGTGGCCTACGCCAAGTCGGTCGGAGCCCCCGAGATCGCCGTGCCCCGCCGCATTCTGAAGGTGCCCGAGATCCCCGTCATGGGCACCGGCAAGACCGACTACGTGGCGCTGCAGCGGATTGTCGACGCGGAGTAGCCGCTCACTCAGATGTGCAGCACCTTGCCGTAGGCGTCGAGGGCGCTCTCGTGCATGGCCTCGCTCATGGTCGGGTGCGGGAAGACCGTGGCGTGGAGGTCGGCTTCGGTG
>NZ_JBILUK010000311.1:0-3086 GCF_044371015.1 Phenylobacterium sp. | reverse complement strand
TGAGGACCGGCGCGCCGGCTCAGCGCGGCAGCCACTGACGCACCTCGTGCAGGTCGATGGCGATGCGGACGCAGAGGCTGTGCATCTCGTCGGTCGGGTGCAGCATGTCGGGCACCATCACCGTCATCATCCCTGCGGCGGCGGCGGCGCGCACGCCGTTGTGGCTGTCTTCCAGCGCCAGGCAGTCGGCCGGATCGACGCCGAGCGCGGCGGCGGCCTTGAGGAAGGGCTCGGGATGCGGCTTGCCCTGGGTCTGGACGTCGCGGGTGATCAGAGCGTGGAAGCGGTCAACCAGGCCGTGAGGTCCGAGGCTGGCGCGCACGCTGGCCAGGTTGGACGAAGTGGCGATGGCGCGCGGCAGGTCCAGTTCGTCCAGGTGGTCGAGCAACTCCGGCGCGCCGGCCTTGAGCGGGATCCCGACGGTGGTGAGCTCGGCGCGGAAGTGCGCGCTGACCTCGGCGTTCCAGGCGGCGAGGTCGAAGTCGGCACCGTAGTGCTCAAGCACGATCGCGTCGCTGTGCGCATGGGTAAGGCCGACCATCCGCTGAAAGACCGGCATGGGCATGTCACGCCCGAGCGGCGCCGAGGCGCGGTTCATGGCGCGGAAGACCACGGTCTCGGTGTCAACCAGCAGGCCGTCCATATCGAAGATCACGGCCCTGGGCGGACGCGGCAGCGCCATCAGTCGACCACGAATTCGTCGGCCCGGTAGCCCTGGAAGTAGAGCAGCGCGGTGAGGTCGGCGTGATCGACCTTTGCGTGGGCCTGCGCCGCCACCAAGGGCTTGGCGCGGTAGGCGACGCCAAGCCCCGCGGCCTGGATCATCGCGAGGTCATTGGCGCCGTCGCCGACCGCCAGGGTGGCGGAAAGCGGCGCCTCGATCTCGGCCGCGAGTTGCTCGAGGGCCGCGAGCTTGGCTTCCTTGCCCAGGATCGGTTCGCCCACCGCGCCAGTGAGCGCGCCATCGGCCTC
Organism: Phenylobacterium sp.; assembly: GCF_044371015.1. Classification (GTDB taxonomy): domain Bacteria; phylum Pseudomonadota; class Alphaproteobacteria; order Caulobacterales; family Caulobacteraceae; genus Phenylobacterium. Next base: position 2,114 of record NZ_JBILUK010000311.1, on the reverse strand, counting down.
GATCAACGTGTTGGCGCGGTCGAGGTGGAAGCCGGCGGCGGCTGCGACGCGCGACGTGAAGAACGTGAAGCCGCCGGACACGAGCGCGCAGCGGGCGCCGTGCGCGGCCATGGTGCGCACCATCGTCCGCGCGCCGGGATTCAGCCGCACCCTCTGGTCATAAGCCTGCTGGAGCGCAGAGGCGGCGAGGCCCTTGAGCATGCCGACCCGTTCCCGAAGCGCGCCCTCGAAAGCCAGTTCGCCGCGCATGGCGCGCTCAGTGATGGCGCTGATCTCGGCCTTGAGACCCGCAAAATCAGCCAGTTCGTCCAGGCATTCCACGTTGATGATCGTGGAGTCCATGTCGGCAACCAGCAGCCGCTTGCGGCGACCGGCGGCGGGCTGCACGCAGACATCAATCGCCAGGCCGTCGAGTTCGGTTGCGGCGACGGCGCGGGCGGTTTCCGGATCGCCCAGCAGGGGCAACTCGAAGGCCTCAGGGCCCAGCGCATTGGGACCCTTGACCGCAAGTCCGGCGCCTGAGAGCGCCGAGCGGACGCGGCTGGCCGCCGCTTCGGTGGCGTCCGGTCCGACAAGTGTGGCGACGAGTTCCATGCGCCGCCGCATCTGGCGGATCACGGTCGATGGGGCAAGGGGCGTGAGGTACAATGGCGTTGTGCGACGCGACCTCCCACCCGCTCGTCCCGGCGAAAGCCAGGATGCAGATTCAGCCCGACCGGGAGGATATCGGCCCCTGGGGCCCGTTATTCGTCGGGATGCTCGGACTTGGGAAGGGCGGGCGCAGTGACCCCCCGAATCTGGCTCATCTCCGGCCCTACGGCGAGCGGCAAGTCGGGGCTGGCGCTTCGGCTGGCGACTGTGGTTGGCGGGGAGATCGTCAATGCGGATGCTTTGCAGCTCTATGCCGACCTGAGGGTGCTGACCGCGCGGCCGTCTGCGGCGGAGGAAGCTCACGCGCCGCACCACCTGTTCGGCGTAGCGGACGGCGGCGAGGGCTGGTCCGTCGGACGATGGCAGCGGGCGGCGTTGGCGGTGATCGGCGAGATCGCGGCGCGCGGACGGGACGCCATCGTGGTGGGCGGCACCGGACTCTACTTCACCGCGCTGACCGAGGGCCTGGCGGAAGTCCCCGAGGTCGCCCCCGGGGTCAGGGCCGAGGCCGGGGCTGACTTTGATCGGCTCGGCGAGACCGCGTTTCGGGCGCGGCTGGCGGGGGTCGATCCGGCGGCGGCGGAGCGGATCGGAGCGGGCGATCGTCAACGGCTGGCGCGGGCCTGGGAGGTCTATGCCGCCACCGGTGTGGCGCTCAGCGATCATCAGTCCCGGGCGACCGGCGCCCTGCCGGTCGGAAGCTGGCGGGCCGTCGCGCTGGAGCCGCCGAGATCTGGGCTCTATGCCCGTTGCGATGCGCGCCTCGGGTCGATGCTGGATGAGGGCGCGGAGACGGAGGTGGCGGCGCTGATGGCTCGCGGGCTGGACGCCACGCTGCCGGTGATGAAGGCGGTCGGCGTGCGGGAAATCGCCGACTGGCTGTCGGGCAAGACCTCGCGGGCGGCCGCGCTGGCCGCCGCCCAGCAGGAGACCCGTCGCTACGCCAAGCGCCAGATGACCTGGATGCGGGGCCGCATGGCCGACTGGCCGCGCATCACCTCCGAGACAGCCGAGGATCAATGGGGGCAGTTTCTTGCGCTGAACCCCGACTTGACGCCCTGAAGCGGGCATGAGACACACGCCACCGAACTGTCTTTGAGGAAAAGTGCGTGCGCGCCCTTCTCGTACTTCCAGAGCGACCCTGACCGACCGGTTCCCGTGAACCGGCCGCCAAGGTCGCATGTCCCAGGCCCCCCGAGGGCCTTTTTTATTGCTCTCAGCTCAGGTCCAGAAAGCCATGACCGCCCATCAGACCATCGAAGCCCAGCAGGACACCCTCTCCGGCGCGGAGATCGTGGTGCGCGCGCTCATCGACCAGGGCGTCGACACCCTCTTCGGGTATCCGGGCGGGGCGGTGCTGCCCATCTATGATGCGTTGTTCGCAGAGCCCCGGCTGAAGCACGTCCTGGTCCGGCACGAGCAGGGCGCGACCCATGCCGCGGAAGGCTATGCACGCTCGACCG
>NZ_JBILUK010000321.1:0-2914 GCF_044371015.1 Phenylobacterium sp. | reverse complement strand
TCGGTGGTCTCGGGCCAGCGGGTGATGAGCGTAGGCGAGTCCGGCCAGGCGATCCGACTGGAGCGGCGGGAGCTGCAGGCCGACGGTCAGCGGCTGGTCCTGCGGGCGGAGGGTCGGGTCTATGACGTGAAGCTGCCGCTGGCGGGCGCCTTCCAGGCCTCGAACGCGCTGGTTGCGGCCGGACTCTGCCGTGCGGCGGGGCTCTCCTGGGATGACGCCTTCGCTGGACTGGCGGAGCTTCAGGGCGTGGCCGGGCGGCTGCAGAGAGTGGGCGCAGGTCCCCGAGGCGGCGAAGCCTATGTGGATTACGCCCATACCCCGGACGGTCTGGAGACCGTGCTGAAGGCGCTTCGGCCCCATGCCCGGGGCAAGCTGATCGTGGTGTTCGGCGCAGGCGGCGACCGCGACAAGGGCAAGCGGCCGATCATGGGTGAGATCGCCGCCCGACTGGCGGACCTGACCATCGTCACCGACGACAATCCGCGCACCGAGGACCCCGCAGCGATCCGGGCGGAGGTGATGGCCGGAGCGCGCGGCGCACGGGAGATCGGCGACCGGCGCGAGGCGATCCGGGCGGCCTGCGCGCTGATGACCGACGGCGACATCGTGGTTGTGGCCGGCAAGGGCCACGAACAAGGGCAGATCGTTGCCGGAGTGACCCATCCCTTCGACGACGTCGCGGAGGCGCAAGCGGCGCTGGAACCTGTCCATGGCTGACGCCCTGTGGACCTCGGAGGCCATCGCGGCGGCGACAGGCGGATTGGCCGGCGGTGGGGCGTTCTCCGCGAACGGAGTCTCGATTGACACCCGCAGCCTGGCGCCCGGCGATCTGTTTGTGGCGTTGGCCGGAGAGCGCGACGGGCATGAGTTCGTGGCGCAGGCCATGGCGTCGGGCGCGGCGGGCGCGCTCACCGGCCATGCCGTGTTGGGGCCGCACGTGGCGGCGACTGACACGTTGAGGGCGCTGGAGGCCCTGGGCGTCGCGGCGCGTGAGCGGGCCAAGGGCGCGCGCCGCGGGGCCGTCACCGGTTCCGTCGGGAAAACCAGCGTCACCCAGGCGGTGATGGCCGGCCTGAGCCTTGCCGGCCGGGCGCATTCCTCGGTCAAGAGCTACAACAATCATATCGGCGTGCCGCTGACGCTGGCGCGGATGCCGGCGGCGACCGAACGCGCGGTCTTCGAGATCGGCATGAACCACGCCGAGGAAATCCGGCCGCTGTCCAGGATGGTGCGGCCGCACGTGGCCATGGTGACCACCGTCGGTCCGGTTCACACGGAGAACTTCGCGGACGGCGAGGCTGGGGTGGCGCGCGCAAAGGCGGAAATCTTCGACGGACTAGAGCCTGGCGGCGTTGCGATCCTGAACGCCGACAACCGGTGGTTCGGGACACTCAAGGACGCGGCGCTCGCAGCGGGCGCCTCGTTGAGGATTTTCGGGTCCACGGCGGACTGCGACGCCCGTCTGCTAGGCTTCGAGGCCGGCGATAGGGGCGCCGTGGCGAAGGCCGAGATCCGCGGTCGGGCGGTGGACATCCGACTGGCGCAGACCGGGCTCCACTGGGGCCCCAACAGTCTGGCCGTGCTGCTGATGCTTGAGGCGCTCGATGTGAGCCTTGAGACGGGTCTGGCGGCGTTGGCGGCGTTCGCACCGCTGGACGGTCGCGGTGCGGAAGCCCGCGTCGACGGGCCGGCCGGCGAATTCACACTGATCGATGAGAGCTACAACGCCAATCCGGTGTCGATGGCTTCGGCCATCGCCACGCTGGGCGCGCGGCGGACCGAGGGGCGGCGCGTCGTGGTGCTGACCGACATGCTGGAACTCGGTCCCGAGGCCGAGGCGTTTCATGCGGGACTGGCCGCGCCGCTGGCCGATGCACGGATCGAGGTCGTGTTCTGCGCCGGGCCGCTGATGAAATCGCTTTGGGAGGCGCTTCCGCCGACTCGACGCGGCGGCTACGCCGACAGTGCGGCGGAGCTTGCGCCGCAGATCGCCGACGCCGTGCGCGCCGGCGATGTCGTCATGGTGAAGGGGTCAAACGGGTCGCGCGCAGGGCTGATCGCCCAGATGCTGCGCGGGCTCGACAAGGCCCCACGCCGCCCGGGGGAGACCGGCTGATGTTCTACTGGCTTTATCTGACCTTCGGGTCGGCGGACTACGTGCCGATCCTGAACCTGCTGAAGTACCAGACGCTGAGGACGGGCCTGGCGATCTTTACGGCGCAGCTGGTGGTGGTGGCCCTGGGCTCGAGGTTCATCCGATGGATGAAGTCCAAGCAGGGCAAGGGCCAGCCCATGCGCGCCGAGGGCATTGAGCGGCACATCATCGAGAAGACCGGCACGCCGACCATGGGCGGCGTGATGATCCTGGCGGGTCTGTTCGCCGGGACCTTGCTGTGGGCCGACCTCTCCAACGTCTATGTCTGGGCGGTGCTGCTGGTGACGGGCGGATATGGTTTCGTCGGCTTTCTCGACGACTACGCCAAGGTCACCAAGCAATCGACGGCGGGCGTGTCGGGCCGGATGCGGCTGGTCCTGGAGACGTCGATCGCCATGGCGGCGGTCGCACTGATTATCGTCTTCGCCGCCAAACCGCCGGAGAACCCTGAACTGCTGACCTCGGTGACCTTTCCGGTGTTCAAGCAGATCTTCGTCGATCTCTCTTGGGGCTATCTGCTTTTCGGCGCCTTTATCATCGTCGGCGCGGCCAATGCGGTGAACTTCACCGACGGACTGGATGGGTTGGCCACCGTGCCGGTGATGATCGCCGCGGCGGCCTACGGGCTGATCGCCTATCTCGTCGGAAACTTCGTGTTTTCGACCTATCTGCAGCTCCACTTCGTGCCCGGTGTGGGCGAGCTGGCGGTGATCTGCGGGGCGATCATCGGCGCGGGGTTGGGCTTTCTTTGGTACAATG
>NZ_JBILUK010000136.1:0-8402 GCF_044371015.1 Phenylobacterium sp. | reverse complement strand
TTGGCGGGGCGGTCGGAACCATCGCGGTGGCCACCCGGCATGAGATCGTTCTGGCCATCATCGGCGGGCTGTTCGTCGCCGAGCTGCTGTCGGTGGTGATCCAGGTCGCCTGGTTCAAACGCACCGGGCGGCGGATCTTCCTGATGGCGCCGATCCACCACCATTTCGAGAAACTGGGCTGGTCGGAATCGACCATTGTCGTGCGCTTCTGGATCGTCGCGATCATGCTGGCGCTGGTCGGCCTCGCCACACTCAAGCTGCGATAGGGGAGGGCGCGACACCGCCATGATCCCGGTCAGGGGCTTCGAGGACCAGACGGTCGCCGTCTTTGGCCTGGCGCGAACCGGGCTGACGGCGGCGCGCGCCCTGATGGCCGGCGGGGCGAAAGTCGCGCTGTGGGACGATCGACCGGCGGCCCGCGAAGCGGCGGTCGCCGAGGGCCTGGCGGTGACAGACCTGACCACGGCGGACTGGTCCGGCTTCGCGGCCCTGATGCTGTCGCCCGGCGTGCCCCTGACCTTCCCCCAGCCGCACTGGACCGTGGCGCGCGCCAAGGCCGAAGGCGTCGAGATTCTGGGCGATGTGGAGTTGTTCGCGCGCACGGTGAACACGGCGCCAAAGCATCGTCGGCCCAAGGTAGTGGCGATCACGGGCACCAACGGCAAGTCCACCACCACGGCGCTGATCGGCCACGTCTTCGCCGAGGCGGGGCGCGATGTGCGGGTCGGAGGCAACATTGGCCTGGGGGTTCTGGGCCTCGAGGACATGCACGGCGGTGCGGTCTATGTGCTGGAACTGTCGTCGTATCAGCTCGACCTGGTATCGAGCCTGAAGGCCGACGTGGCGGCCATCCTCAATATCTCGCCCGACCATCTGGAACGGCATGGGACCATGGAGGCCTATGTGGCCGCCAAGCAGCGCATTCTTGCGAACCAAGGCGCGGGCGACACCGCGGTGGTCGGAGTGGATGACAACTGGAGTGCGCAGATCCTGACCGGGCTGGACAGCGGTGGCGGGCGGGCGGTGACGCCGATCTCGGCCAGCAAGGCCATGAGCCGGGGCGTCTATACGCTGGACGGAATTCTCTATGACGCACTGGGCGAGCGGGTGGCGCAGGTGGCGGATCTAAAGCGTGCGCGCTCGCTGCCCGGGCGGCACAACTGGCAGAATGCGGCCGCCGCTTATGCGGCCGCGCGCGCCGCGGGAATGCCGGGCGAACAGGCGGTCCGCGGATTGCTGAGCTTCCCAGGACTGGCGCACCGAATGGAGACGGTGGGTCAGATCGGCAAGGTACGCTTCGTCAATGACAGCAAGGCGACCAACGCCGACGCCGCCCGGCAGGCGCTGGCGAGCTATCCCAGCGTCTACTGGATCGTCGGCGGGCGGGCGAAGACGGACGGGATCGGCGGTCTGGCCGATCTCTTCCCGCGCGTGACCAGGGCCTATCTGATCGGCGAGGCCGAAGCGGCGTTCGAAGCGACCCTGGCCGGCAGGGCCGAATGTCGGCGGTGCGGCACGCTTGAGGTGGCGACCGCGGCGGCCGCGCACGACGCCCGGGCCTCGGGCAAGGAGGCGGTGGTGCTGCTCTCGCCGGCCTGCGCCTCGTTTGACCAGTTTCCGGATTTCGAGGCCCGGGGCGATGCATTCCGCGCCGCCGTGGCCGACCTCACGACCCGCCAGACCCACAAGGGCGCCGCATGACAACCGCCGGCAACGCGCACGCTTTCGCCCGCTCCGACCGCTCACCGGTGGGCGTCTGGTGGTGGACCGTGGATCGGTGGATGCTGGGCGTGATCGCGCTGCTGGTGGCGATCGGCGTGGTCATCGCGTTTGCGGCCAGCCCGGCGGCGGCCATCCGGATGAACATCGGTGATCCATTCCACTTCGCAGTCCGACAGTGTGTCTGGGCGGTGGCGTCGCTGGGCGTAATCGTCCTGGTCTCTATGCTGGATGTGCGCGGGGTGAGACGACTGGCATTCTTCGCCTGGTTGGCGGCGATCGCGGTGATGATCGCGCTGCCTTTCATCGGCCACACCGCCAAGGGCGCCACCCGGTGGATCGAGATGGGGGGCTTCACCTTCCAGCCCTCGGAATACATGAAGCCAGCGTTGGTGATCCTGGTGGCCTGGATGTTCGCCGAGGGCCAGAAGGGCCAGGGCGTGCCGGGCGTGACCATCGCCTTCGTGCTCTACGCGATTTCGGTGGGCCTGCTGCTGATCCAGCCGGACGTTGGACAAACGGTGCTGATCACCGTGGCGTTCGGGGCCGCCTTCTGGATGGCCGGGGTGCCGATCTCGTGGGTGATGGGGCTGGGCGCCGTGGCGGTGGCGGGCCTGTCTTCGACCTACTTCCTGTTCTCTCACGTGCAGAGCCGGATTGATCGGTTCCTGTCGCCGGAGAAGGCCGACACCCATCAAGTCGACGCCGCCGCCGTGGCGCAGGCCGCAGGCGGATTGTTCGGCCGGGGCCCCGGCGAAGGGGTGATGAAGCGCCATGTGCCGGACCTGCACACCGACTTCGCCGCGTCGGTCGGTGCGGAGGAGTTCGGGCTGGTGTTCCTGCTGGCGGTGATCGCGCTGTTCGCGTTCATCGTCGTGCGCGGCTTGATCCGGGCCATGAAGCTGAACGACCCGTTCGAGCAGGTGGCGGCGGCGGGTCTCTTCGTGCTGGTCGGCCAGCAGGCGATTATCAACCTGGCGGTCAATCTCAACATGATGCCGACCAAGGGCATGACCTTGCCGTTCATCTCCTACGGCGGCTCCTCGATGCTGGCGATCGGGCTGACGCTCGGCCTGGCGCTGGCGCTGACCCGGCGTCGGCCAGGCGCCTATACCCACGGCGAGGGCCTGGCCAAGGCGGGAACCTACACATGAGCCTCGCGCCGCGCCGGATCGCGGTGGTCGCCGCCGGCGGGACGGGCGGGCATCTGTTTCCTGCCCAGGCGCTGGCGGAGACGCTGATTGCACGGGGCTGGGGCGTGGTGTTGGCCTCAGATCAGCGCGTGGCGGGGCTGGCGCAGGACTTCCCGGCCGAGCGACGGATCGGGCTCTCGGCCGCAACCTTCCGGCGCGGCGACCCCATCGGCATGGCGCGTGCGGGCCTGGCGGTCGCGCGGGGCGTGCTGCAGGCGCGGGCGGCGTTCCGAGAGATCAGGCCTTCGGTGGTGGTCGGCTTTGGCGGTTACCCATCCGCCCCGGCTCTGGTGGCGGCGATTCTGGATCGCCGGCCGAGCGTGATCCACGAACAGAACGCCGTTATGGGCCGGGCGAACCGGCTGCTGGCGAGCCATGTGGGCACGGTGGCCTGCGCGTTCCCGACCCTGCTCAAGGCGCCGCCGAAGGTGGCGGCCAGGGCGGTGGTGGTGGGCAATCCCGTACGGCCGGCGATCCAGGCGCTCGCGGGCCTGCCCTTTACGCCGCCGACAGCGGGCGGACCCTTGCGCCTGCTGGTGACCGGCGGCAGCCAGGGCGCGCGCTTGCTGTCCGAGCTTGTGCCCGAAGCGGTGAAGGCCTTGCCGGAGGAACTACGTCGGCGGCTGATCGTGCAGCAGCAGACCCGCGCGGAGTCCATGGCCAATGCGCGCCGAGTCTATCAGGACGCCCTGGTCGATGCCGAGATCGCCCCCTTCTTCCGTGACATGGCGGGCCGTCTGCGGGACGCGCACCTGGTGATCGGCCGGGCGGGCGCGGGCTCGGTCTGTGAGTTCGCGGTGGCCGGCAAGCCCGCGATCCTGGTGCCGCTGGCGATCGCGCTTGATGACGACCAGGGACAGAATGCGCGGGTGCTGGCCGATGCCGGCGGGGCGGAGGTGGCGCGGGAGCATCAGCTGACTGTCGAAAGCCTCGCGACGGCGCTGGCGGCGCTCCTCGGCAATCCAGAACGCCTGGCGCGGATGGCGGCGGCGGCGCGTTCGGTGGCGATCCCGGACGCGGCGGAGAGACTGGCCGATGTGGTGGAGCGTGCGGCGGCCAGCCGCTGACCTCACACCCGCTCAAACCGGCGCATCGACCAGTACTTGTAACCTTCGCTCATGGAGAGCCGCCAGCCTCGCCGCTTCAAGGCGCGGCCGATGAGGTGGTTGAAGAAGCCATGGGCCAGAACCACGACGTCGCCGGAGCCAGCGGCCTCCACCACGAGGTCGGCGGCCTGTTCGGCCCGCGCTTCGGCCTGAGCGCGGGTTTCCTGGCCCTCGTGGTGGCCGAGATACCACCAGCAGACCCGCGCCAGGAAACCCCAGGTCGAGGGCGAAAGGCGAACCCAGCCCGGTAGCGGCGGCGGGGGCAGGGGCGCTTCGATGAGCACCTCGTGGCGGGGAACGTCGCGGCCATCAGCCAGCATGGCGGCGCTCTCGATGGCCCGCAGTCGGGTGGAGCAGACCAGCGCTCCGCCGCCCTCGACGGCCGCGCGCAGGGCGTCCGGCGGCGGCCGGTCGGCGCGGATTCCGCCGATCTCATAGCGGGCCCAGAAGTCACGATAACCGGCGGCGTTGAGCTTGATCTTGCGCGACAGGAGGGGTTCGCCGTGGCGGGCGAGCACGATCGCGCCGGCTTTTGGGGCGCCGGGTCGAGAGGGTTTCGCGGTCATCGGCTTGTGGCGCGCAAGGCGGTTGAGTCTCTCACCTGTCGCAGAGCGCGGCCACATGGGCCAGGGCCGAGCGCCCTAGGGCCGAGAGTTCGTAACCGCCCTCAAGCGAGGACACAACCCGGCCTTGAGCGTGACGGTTTGCGACGTCGACGATGGCGCGGGTCGCCCAGGCAAAGTCCTCAGCCTGCAGGTTCTGGCCGCCCTCGCCGACCGGGTCACCCTGGTGCGCATCGAAACCCGCGGAGACCAGGATCAGTTCCGGCGCGAAGGCGTCCACGCGGACCATCAGGCTCTCGAAGGCCTTGCGCCAGACCTCCACAGGCGCTCCGCCGGGTGAGACGGCGTTGACGATGTTGTCGGCTGCAGGCTCGGTGGGATGACCGGTGCCGGGCCACATGGGCCAGGACTGGATCGAGGCGAAGAAGGTTCCGGGTCGCCAGGCGAGCGCCGCCTGGGTGCCGTTGCCGTGGTGGATGTCGAAGTCGATCACGGCGACGCGGGCGACGCCTTCCGCCCGGGCGGCGAGGGCGGCGGCGGCGATGTTGGAGTAGATGCAGAAGCCCATCGCCCGGTGCGGCTCGGCGTGGTGGCCCGGCGGGCGCACGGCGCCGAAGGCGCGGCCGGCGTCACCGCGAATCACGTCGCGGACCGCTTGCACGGCGCCGCCCGCGGCGCGGCGGGCGGCGGTCAGGCTGCCGGGCGACATGGCGGTGTCCGGATCGAGCCGGCGGAGGCCCTGGATGGGCGCGGCGGCCTCGACGCCCGCCAGGTAGGCGGCCTCATGCACGCGGGCGAGATCCTCCGGATCGACCAGCGGGGCCTCGCGGCGCTCCAGTGAGAGCGTCGCGTCGTCGAGCGCGCCCAGCACGGCGCCCAGCCGCTCGGAACGTTCCGGGTGACGACCGCCGGGATGGTGGTCGAACATGTCGGGATGGGTGTAGAGCGCGACAGACATGCCTGATCCTAACCCCTTTGGCGGCCGGAGCCGAACAGTTCGCCGATGAGCGCCCCGACCCTGCGCCGCGCCCGCCCCGACGACGCCGAGACAATCGCCGAGATCGGCGCGCGCACCTTCCGCGAGACCTTCGCGCATCTCTACGATCCGGTCGACCTCTCGGACTACCTGGCCGAGGCGCACGGTGTGGCGCAGGCCCGGGCCGACCTGGCCAATGCGGCCAAGGCGCTCTGGCTGGTGGAGGACGAGGGCGTCGCCATTGGGTATGCGCTGGCTGGACCGTGCGACCTGCCGCATCCCGAGGTGACCGACCGCTGTCTTGAACTGAAGCGGATCTACTTCGTGGCCGGGCGACAAGGCGGCGGTCTGGGCGGTCGGTTGTTCGATGAGGTGATGGCCTGGATGGAGCGCGACGGACCGCGTGATCTCTGGATCGGGGTCTGGTCGGAGAATTTCGGGGCGCAGCGGTTCTATGGGCGGCGAGGCTTTGAGAAGGTGGGCGAGTACGGGTTTCGGGTCGGCCGGACCGTTGACCATGAGTTCATCCTCAAGCGCCACGCGGGGGCTTGAGCGACGCGGCGTCAGGGTGGTGAGGTAGGGGACTGATCGCCAGCTGGGAGCCAAGCCATGGCCGCGCCGACCGGGTTCAAGACACGCCTCGCCCCTGAGGACGAGTTCCCGCACGATCCGGGGACGTTCAAGAACTACAACGAAAGCATGTACTTCAATGCCTTCGACCCCAGGTCGAAGGCGGGCGGATGGTTCCGGCTGGGGAACCGGCCGAACGAGAACTACGCCGAGATGAGCGTCTGCCTCTATCTGCCGGACGGGCGGGTGGCGTTCATGTTCGGGCGGCCGCCCATCGAGGGGAACCGCGAGATGAACGCGGGCGGGCTGAAGGTGGAGGTGGTTGAGCCCTTCAAGCGCCTGAAGGTGACCTTTGAGGGCAAGGCGCTATTGCTGGCGCGGCCGCACGAGATGGCCGATCCGAAGACCGCGTTCCGCGAGAACCCCCGCGTGCCCTGCACGGTGGAGCTGGACTATACGGGCGTCTCGCCGATGTACGGCGGCGAGACCGTTCGCGAGGACGGGACGCCTATAGAGATCGACCCCGAAAAGTCGTTCGCCAAGGCCCACTACGAGCAGCACTGCGCCGCGCGCGGCCGGTTCACGATCGACGGCGAAGTGTTCGAGATCGACGGCTTTGGTCTTCGGGACAAATCGTGGGGTCCGCGCCACTGGCAGGCCATCGACTGGTACCGCTGGTGCCCGATGAACTTCGGCCGCGACTTCGGGATGATGCTGTCGGTGATCGGCGACGGGAAGGGCGGCGCCCGGCAGGGCGGCATGGTGTTCCGCGACGGGGTCTATGACCTGATCAAGGAATGCCGGATCGAGAGCGACTGGGATGACGCGGGCTATCAGACCGCCCTGCGCGCCAAGGTGAAGACCGAGGCGGGACACGCCTATGAGGTGACCGGCAAGGTGCTGTCGCTGATCCCGCTGCGCAATCGACGGACGACGCCGGACGGCGTGGAACTGACCACCCGGATCACCGAGGGGATGACCGAGTATCGGTGCGGGGATCTGGTTGGGTATGGTCTCAGCGAATACCTGGATCAGATTGTTGATGGTCGGCCGAACGGCAAGGAGGCCGGATACTGATCCACGATGACACTGATCTTCGGCGCTTCGACTTTTGAAAGACACATTGTCGACGCAATTTAGGTCAAGCCGCCGGGTTCGCATTGCTGAAAGTTAACCTGCCGCCATCTTGGCGCGGGGTCCGACATCTGGAACCTTGACGTCACGCCTTCGAGAGTGGGGTGGCGTCGGGGATGCTCAGTATCGGTTATGTACGTCGCGGCGAGGCGACGGCGGATCTCGACACCGCCGCGCTGATGGCGGCCGGCTGCCAGGTGGTTCGAACAGAAGAACTTCAGGGGCATGGCCAGACCCTGGATTCGGTGCTGGATTTCATCGGCGCCGGCGACGAGTTGGTGGCCTGCCGGCTGTCGCAGCTGGCGCGCGGCGGGCGGGAACTCCTGCACGTGCTGAACCGGCTGGAAGCGCGCGGCGCCAGCCTGCGGGTGCTGGACCCCGAGTTGCGGAGCGCCGGTTCGGACGGCCGGGCGCTGCGCGCGGCTCTGGAGGCGGTGGCCACGCTGGAGCCGCCGGCCGGACGACGGCGGCGGCCCACCTCGACGACCGAGATCCTGGCCCTCCAGCGGGCCGGCGTCGGACCGGTGGAGATCGCAAGGCGCCTGGGCGTGTCGCGGATGACCGTGTGGCGGACGCTGAAGGCGCTTGAAGCGGCCGAGGCGTAGGTCGGAACCCCGGAACGCACGGAAGGTCCCACCCCTTCCCCTCCCTCGTGCTTCGTCTTGGGGAGGGGCAATCGCGTTCGTGGGCTTTTGTCGCGCCGCGTCGCCCGATAGCTTCGCCGGAAACAACGGGAGGCGCGCGTGACCGAAGAGATCCTTGAGCCGGGGCTGTCGATCATCGATCCGCACCATCACCTGTGGGATCGGCGGACCTATGCGACGCCGGAGGTCTCCGAGCATCCGTTCATGACAGCCATCCGGCCGGCGCAGCGGTATCTGCTGGACGAGCTGCTGGCGGATACGGGCAGCGGTCACAACGTGATCGGCACGGTTTTTGTCGAGTGCGGCGCCTTTTATCGGGGCGATGGGCCGGCGGACACGCAGCCGGTGGGCGAGACCGAGTTCGTCAACGGCGTGGCAGCCATGAGCGCCAGCGGGATGTATGGCGACATGCGGGCCTGCGCGGGGATCGTCAGCAAGGCGGACCTGTTGCTGGGCGCTGCGGTGGAGCCGGTGCTGGAGGCGCATATCCGCGCCGG
>NZ_JBILUK010000310.1:0-3092 GCF_044371015.1 Phenylobacterium sp. | reverse complement strand
CGCCTTCAGCACGCGCGGATGCAACTCGCCGAACTCCGCCACAATGGTCTTGGGTCCGAGCTGCAGCCGGGCCGAGCGGCCAGGATGCCACCAGGGCGAGGCCTGGCCCTGGACAGTCTGCAGCGCTTGCGCGCCTAACTCATCCAGCAGCGCCAGCAGGTCCGCCTTGAGGGCGAACAGCGGGTCGCCGACAGCGCCCGCCCAATGCCGGGGACCGTGCGGCGCCAGGAGTGCGGTGACCGCGGTCCACTGGCCGTCCGGCTGATCGGAGCGGAAGTTTGGCCCCACCTCGAAGAAAGCTGCGTCTGCGAAGCCGCGACGGGCGTTGCGGGCGGCCGCGTCGATCAGGTTAGCGAGCGCGGTGGGGCGCATAGTGGAAAGGTCGGAAGCGATCGGATTGGCCAGCACCAGCTCCTCGGCGCCACCTCCGAACAGGACGGCCCAGTCCTGGCGCATGAAGCTCCAGGTCACCGCCTCGGCGTAGCCGCGCGCGGCCAAGACACGGCGGGCGTCGCGCATGCGCCGCTGGCGGACGGTCAGCACGCCGCCCGAGGCGCGCGGCATTTCGGGCAGGGCCTCGACCGGCAGGCTGTCGAAGCCTTCGATGCGGGCCACCTCCTCCACCAGATCGGCCTTGCCCTCCACGTCGCGCCGCCAGGATGGCGGGGTCACAGCGTCGCCCTCGACGGCGAAGCCCAGGCCGGTGAGGATCTCGTCGATGCGCGCCTCTGAGACCGTCAGACCCGAGAGCTTGCGCACATAGCTGCGGTCGAAGGCGATAGCGGCCGGCGCTGCGGGCGCCTGGCCCGCGACGCGGACCTCGGAGGGCTGGCCGCCGCACAACTCCAGGATCAGCTGGGTCGCCAGTTCCAGGCCGGGAACCGGCGAAGCCGGGTCGACGCCGCGCGCGAAGCGGTACTGCGCGTCGGAGCTGATCCCCAGTGTACGGCCGGTCTGGGCGATGCGGATCGGATCGAACCAGGCGCTCTCGACGAACACGTCCGTCGTCGCCTCCGAACAGCCGGTGGATGCGCCGCCGATGACGCCGCCAAGGCCGATGGCGCCGGAGCCGTCGGCGATCACGCAGGTCTCAGCGTCGGCCGCGTAGGTCTTGCCGTCGAGCGCGGCGATGCTTTCGCCGGGCTGGGCCAGACGCGCCTCGATGACGCCGCCCTGCAGCAGGCCTGCGTCATAGACGTGCAGCGGCCGGGCGCGATCCTGAGAGATCAGGTTGGTCACATCGACGAGCGCGTTGATGGGGCGAAGCCCGACGCTCAACAGCCTTGTCTGCAGCCACTCGGGCGAGGGGCCGTTCTTCACGCCGCGGATCAGCCGGCCGGTGAACACTGGGCAGGCATCGCCGTCGACCTTGATCTCGATGGGGCAGGGGAAGGCGCCCTTCACCGGTTGGGCGGTTTCCGGCTTCAGGGTCCCCAGGCCGGCGGCGGCGAGGTCGCGGGCGATCCCGCGCACGCCCAGCCAGTCGGGCCGATTGGGCGTGACCTCAAAGTCAATCACCGCCTCCAGACCGAACGCCTCGACCGCCGATGCCCCGACCGCGAGGGACTCGGACAGCTCGACAATGCCGTCGGCGTCGTCGGCCACCTCAAGCTCGCGGCCGGAGCACAGCATGCCGTTGGAGACCACGCCGCGAACCGGCCGCGCTTCCAGCGTGATCCCGCTGCCGGGCACATAGGCGCCCAGCGGCGCATAGATCGTGACGAGTCCTGCGCGCGCATTGGGTGCGCCGCAGACGATCTCCTTGCGGCCGTCCTTGGTGTCCACCTGGCAGACCCGCAGCTTGTCGGCGTTGGGGTGCTGGACCGCCTCGACGATGCGAGCCACCGAGAAGGCCGCCAGCTTCGCGCCTGGATCCTCGACGTGTTCGACTTCCAGGCCGGCCATGGTCATGGCCTCCACGACCTGCGCGACCGTGGCCTCGGTCTCGAGGTGATCCTTCAGCCAGGAGAGCGTGAACTTCATGATTGGGCTCCTTCGCCCAGGATCTCAATCAGGCGGAACCGCTCGCACCAGAGCAGCATGTCGGGCGAGAAGCCGCCGTTGCGGGTGAAATAGTCCTGATGGCCGTCGCGCCAGTCCTGCAGACTTTCGTCGCCTTCGCCCTCGTGCATGGCGAACGACCACGGCACATCGATGAACCGCATCTGCTCCAGGGTGACGGTCTCGATTACCGCGCGCGGGGCGCCGGCGCCGTCCTTGACCACCATGCGCTTGCCGACCTCGGTCTGCTGGCCGTCGGCGATCGACCAGCAGGTGGCCGTCTTGGCGCCCGCCAGCACGAAGCCCAGCAGCCGGTCGGCCATTTCCGGGTTGTCGCCAAAGGAGAAGGTCTCCAGCGACCGCCAGTCCTGCAGATAACCGCTCATGACAGCCCCGTCGCCGGGTTCGGCGTCTGGGTGGCGGAGAAGCCGTAGTGGTCCAGCCAGCGGACGTCGGCGGCGAACATGTCGCGCAGGTCGGGCATGCCGTATTTCAGCATCCCCAGCCGGTCGATGCCGAAGCCGAAGGCGAAGCCTTGCCACTCGTCGGGGTCGAGGCCGCAGGTGCGAATGATGTTGGGATGCACCATCCCGCAGCCGACGATCTCCATCCAGTCGGAACCCTGCCCGATCTTCACCTCGCCGCCGGAGCGATCGCACTTCACGTCCATCTCGGCGCTGGGCTCGGTGAACGGGAAGTGGTGCGGACGGAAGCGCGTCTCGACGGCCGGGGTTTCGAAGAACCGGGCGATGAACTGGTCCAGCGTCCACTTGAGGTGGCCCATATGGATGGCGCGATCGATCACAAGGCCCTCCATTTGGTGGAACATCGGCGTGTGAGTTGCGTCGGAATCCGAGCGATAGGTGCGGCCCGGAACGATCACCCGGATCGGCGGCGCCTGGCCCTGGGCGATCCAGGCCGGAAGGGTTCCGTTCTGGCCCTGGCGCAGCACGCGCACCTGCACGGGGCTGGTGTGGGTGCGCAGCAGGCGCCGCTCGCCGCGTTCGTTCTCGGGCAGCCAGAACGTGTCGTGCATCTCCCGCGCCGGGTGCTTGGGCGGGAAGTTGAGTGCGGTGAAATTGTGGAAGTCG
>NZ_JBILUK010000097.1:0-11369 GCF_044371015.1 Phenylobacterium sp. | reverse complement strand
GCCACTGTGGCTTTCGGGGACGTGCTGATGCTGGGCGACGGCGAGGCCGTGACCGTCGGCGCGCCGCTGGTTGATGGCGCGTCTGTCGCCGCTACGCTGGTCGAGACCCGGCGCGGTGAGAAGATCAAGATCTTCAAGAAGATTCGTCGCCAAGGCTATCGCCGCACGCAGGGACATCGCCAGTCCGAGACCGTGCTGCGCGTCACCGGCATCACCGTCGGCGGCAAGGAGACCAAGTGGGACGGAGAAGTCTCAATGGTCACCAAGGCTGAGCTCGACGCTCGAGCGCGCGGCCTCGACTTCGCCACGCTGAACAAGCCCAAGAAGGCGGCCAAAGTCGCGGCGCCCGTCGCCGAAGCCGCACCCGCTCCCAAGAAGGCTGCGCCTCGCAAGAAAGCCGCGCCGAAAACCGAAGAGGCCGCCGCCGAGTAATCGGCCGGCGACCCTCTAGAACGATCAGGAGGCCACCATGGCTCACAAGAAATCCGGCGGCTCCTCGCGCAACGGTCGCGATTCAGCGGGTCGCCGCCTGGGTGTGAAGAAGTTCGGCGGTGAGGCGATCAACGCCGGCTCGATCATCGTGCGTCAGCGCGGCACCAAGTTCTGGCCGGGCGACGGCGTGGGCATGGGCAAGGACCATACCCTCTTCGCGCTCGTCACCGGCGTGGTGAAGTTCGTAACCAAGGCCAAGAACCGCACTTACGCCACCGTGGCGCCGGCCAATGAAAAGGTGATGGCGGCCGAATAGGCGGAACCTCCTCTCTCCGGTTCCGCGCTCCACCAGAGGCGAACCGGACAAGACGACCCAGCGGGGAGTCCGGTCAGCCGGGCTCCCCGCTTTCGTTTCCGGGTTCATTGGGCCTCTACAGAAGGGGCCGGGAGGCAGTTGAGATGTGTGCAGTCGAACGTTGGCCCGAGATCGGGACCGATCGGCTGGTGCTTCGGGCGCCGGTCGCCACGGACGCGCCGCTGATCGCGGAACTGGCCAACGACCCCGTGATCGCGCGCAACACCGCGCGCCTGCCGCACCCCTATGGTCTTGCGGAAGCCGAGGCGTTTCTCAGCGCCGTGGCCGCACAGGATCCGCGCCGCAACCGCACATTCGCCGTCGAGGATCGTCAGTTCGGTCTGGTGGGCGTTCTGGGCTTCGACGAGCGTCGCCCGCAACAGACCGAGGTCGGCTACTGGCTCGGCCGTCCGTTCTGGGGGCGTGGCTACGCGACTGAGGCGCTTGTCGGCGCCCTGCGCTGGGCCGCGGCGGCCTGGGGCCGCCGCGCGGTCTGGGCCGGCCATTTCGACGACAACAACGCCTCGGGCCAAGTGCTGATCAAGGCTGGTTTCCTCTACACCGGCGAGATCGACGTCGCGACCAGCCTGGGCCGCAGCGAACCCGCGCGGTCACGGCGCATGGTCTGGCTGGCATGATCTCCGTGACCTCGCCTGGCCGCAGGATGTCCAAACCTGAGGCGCAACGCGCCAATTGTGGTATCCGCTCGCCCATGACCGCCGCGCTCTTCCGTCCCGCTACCGGCTCCCGTTCGGCGCTCCTGGAAGCGTTGGTCGTGGTGGGCGGCGTGGTGGCGATGGCCGCGGCGTCGCGGGTGGCGTTCGATGTCGGGCCCGTGCCGATCACCCTGCAAACCTATGTGCTGTTCGTGCTGGCCGGTCTATTCGGCGGGCGGCTGGGCCTGGCGATCGTGCTGGCGTGGCTGGCCTGCGCCGCGTTCGGTCTGCCGGTGTTGTCCGGCGGCTCCGGTGGCTGGCGCGCCGTGATCGGACACACGGCGGGCTTCCTGGCCGGCATGGCGGTGGCCGCATGGGTCTGCGGGCGCGGCGCGATACGGGTTAAGGGCTGGGCGCCGCTCGCCGCCCTCTTCCTCGCCGGCCATGTGATGGTGCTGATGGTCGGGTGGGCGGGCCTCGCCAGCTTCATGAGCCCGGGACCCGCTTTCGAAAGCGGCATCCTGCCGCTGTTGCCCGGCGCGGCGCTGAAGTCGTTGGCGGCGGCCCTAACCGTGCGAGCGCTGACCCGATGAAGTTCCTCGATCAGGTCAAGGTCTATGTCCGCTCGGGTGACGGCGGCGGCGGTGCGGTCTCGTTCCGGCGTGAGAAGTTCATCGAATATGGCGGACCTGACGGCGGCGACGGCGGACGCGGCGGTGATGTCTGGATCGAGGCGGTCGAGGGCCTGAATACCCTTATTGACTACCGCTATCAGCAGCACTTCAGGGCGGGCACCGGCGTCCACGGGATGGGCCGGAACCGCCACGGTGCGGCCGGCGCCGATGTGGTCCTGAAGGTGCCGGTCGGCACCGAGGTGCTGGACGAGGACAAGGCCCTGATCGTTGACATGGACCATGCCGGGCAACGGGTCCTGCTGGCGCGAGGCGGCAACGGCGGCTTCGGCAACACCCACTTCAAGGGTCCCGTGAACCAGGCGCCGCGTCACGCCAATCCCGGGCTCGAGGGCCAGGAATTGGCCCTCTGGCTGCGGCTCAAGCTGATCGCAGACGTGGGTCTGGTGGGGCTCCCCAACGCGGGCAAGTCCACGTTCCTGGCCGCCGCCAGCGCCGCGCGACCCAAGATCGCCGATTATCCCTTCACCACGCTGGCGCCCAATCTGGGCATGGTTGATCTCTCAGTCGGAGAGCGGTTCATCCTGGCTGACATCCCCGGTCTGATCGAAGGCGCACATGAGGGCGCTGGCATCGGCACCCGGTTCTTGGGCCATGTCGAGCGGACCGCAGTGCTGGTGCATCTGGTCGACGGCACGCAGGAGGATGTGGTCAAGGCGTGGCGCACGGTGCGTCGTGAGCTGGAGGCCTATGGCGAAGGCCTGGGCGAGAAAACCGAGGTCCTGGCGCTCAACAAGATCGACGCGCTCGACCCCGAGACCTGCAAGGCGCGACAGAAGAAGCTGGCCCGCGCCGCCAAGGCGCCCGTCCGTTTGGTTTCCGGCGTGGCCGGCCAGGGTGTGACCGAGGTGCTGCGAGAAGCCTATGGGCTGGTCCGCGAGGCCAAGGCGGAGGCCGCCGCGCCGACCGCCGCGGAGGAGACCTGGCGGCCGTGAGTGAGATCGCCGCCGCCCGGCGGATCGTGATCAAGGTGGGTTCGGCCCTGTTGGTGGGTGAGGATGGCGCCGCCGACAGCGCCTGGCTGGCCGCCTTTGCGCAGGAT
Source organism: Phenylobacterium sp. (assembly GCF_044371015.1). Classification (GTDB taxonomy): domain Bacteria; phylum Pseudomonadota; class Alphaproteobacteria; order Caulobacterales; family Caulobacteraceae; genus Phenylobacterium. Next base: position 8,192 of record NZ_JBILUK010000097.1, on the reverse strand, counting down.
GTGGCCGCGCTGCGGGCGCGGGGCCAACAGGTGCTGATTGTTTCGTCGGGCGCCGGGGCGCTGGGCCGCCGCCGCCTCGGCCTGCGTCGCCGCGGTCTGAGCCTGGCGGAAAAGCAAGCCGCCGCCGCCGCCGGCCAGTCGGCGCTTATGCGGGCCTGGGAGGCGGCGCTTGAGCCGCACGGCGCCATCTGCGCCCAGGTCCTGCTGACCCGCGAAGACACCGAGACACGTCGCCGCTGGCTGAATGCCCGGGCGACGCTTGAGGCGCTGCTGGCGTTGGGCGTCACCCCGGTGATCAACGAGAACGACACGGTGGTCACCGAAGAGATCCGGGTCGGCGACAATGACCGTCTGTCGGCCCGCGTCGCCCAGCTGGTCAGCGCGGAAGTTCTGGTGCTGCTGTCCGACATAGACGGGCTGTACACCGCTGATCCGCGCGCGGATCCGACGGCGACGCACATTCCTCGCGTCAGCCAGTTGACGCCTCAGATCGAGGCGATGGCCGGCGGCGCGAACGCCCAGGCCGACGTCGGCACCGGCGGCATGGCCACCAAGATCGAGGCCGCGCGGATCGCCAGCGAGGCCGGCTGCGCCACCATCATTACCCTGGGCTCGCGGTCGCGTCCTCTGGCGGCGCTGGAGGCCGGCGCGCTGTCCACGGTGATCGAGCCCGCCACCACCCCCAAGGCCGCCTACAAAGCCTGGATTGCAGGCGCTCTGGCCCCGGCCGGGACGCTGGTGGTGGATGCCGGCGCGGCGGGCGCGCTCAAGCGCGGCAAAAGCCTGCTGGCCGCGGGCCTGACGGCTGTGGAAGGCGTGTTCGAAAAGGGCGCCTGCGTGCGCATCGTCGATTTGGACGGCCAGGAGATCGGCCGCGGACTGGTGCGCTATGAGGCGGGTCACGCCCAGCGCATCTGCGGCCTCAAGTCCGGCGCGGTCGAGCCGGCGCTCGGCTATACGGCCGGCCCAGTGATCCATGCCGATGATCTGGCGCTAGCTCCGCCGTCCGTCGCGGCCTAAGGATCGGACCATGGACGACGGCGGCGTGACACGATCGAGCGAGCGGCTGGAGGCGCTGGCGCCCGGCCAGGCCATCCCGTTCGGCGGCGACCGGGTGGCGTTCGTCAGCGCCGAACTGGCCGCCGAGTTCCGACCGGGCGACCGGCTGTTGGTGGTGCAGGACACCGGCGATCTGCTGCGTGTGCCGGCGGGCGAGCACGCCGCCGCCGCCGAGGCGGTGGATCGCGCGGTCGCAGCCTTCGCGCGCATGAGCGCGGTCAGCGACGCGGCGATTTCGCGCTTCTTTGCTGCCTTTGCCGACAGGTTGGCCGACGACGCCATCTGGGCTGGGATCGCGGCGGCTAACGCCGGGGACGTGGAGAGCGCCCGAGCAAGAGGCCGTTCAACAACCCGTCTCGCGGCCTCCGACGTCATGCGCGCGGACATGGTTGCGGGCCTTCGGGCCTGGCGCGACCAGCCGCCCGCGCGAGGCCGAACGATTGAAACCGTTGCCCATCCGGGATGGACGGTGGAACAAGCCTCCGCCCCTCTGGGCGTGGTTGGGTTTGTCTTCGAGGGCCGTCCCAATGTGTTCGCCGACGCCGCGGGCGTGCTGCGCGCGGGCAATACAGTGGTCTTCCGGATCGGATCCGACGCGCTCGGCACCGCGCGCGCCATCGTCGTCGCCGCGCTCGATCCCGCCCTGGCCGAAGCGGGTTTGCCGCCGGGCGCCGCCGCTCTGGTGGATTCTCCGGCCCATGCTGCGGGCTGGGCGATGTTGGCCGATCCGCGTCTTTCGCTGGCCGTAGCCCGAGGTTCAGGCCCCGCGGTAGCCCAGCTGGGCGCCATCGCGCGGCAAACCGGCACGCCCGTAAGTTTGCACGGAACTGGCGGCGCCTGGATGGTGGCCGATACGACCGCAGACGCCGAGCGGCTCTACGCCGCCGTCTACCACTCGCTGGATCGCAAGGTCTGCAACACGCTGAATGTCCTTTGCCTTGTGCGCGAGCGCGCCGATGACCTGATCCCAGTGGTGCTGGAAGCGCTCGACGCCGCCGGCCGCCGACGCAAAGGGATTAAGCTCCATGTGGCGGAAGCCGACCTCGGCCGCATTCCCGAGGCCTGGCGCGCCCGCCGCGCGGCGATCCATCGCGCTGGGGGCCCGGTCGAGGAGGCGGTGGTCGAGCCCATCGCCGACAACGAACTTGGCCGCGAGTGGGAATGGGAAGCGACGCCCGAGGTGACCCTCAAGGTGGTGGCCGATCTGGACGAGGCCGTGCGCCTGTTCAACGCGCTCAGCCCGCGTCTCGTGGCTACGCTGATCTCCGCCGATCCATCGGCGCACGCGCGCTTCTACGCCGAGGTGGACGCCCCCTTCGTCGGCGACGGCTTCACCCGTTGGGTGGACGGTCAGTATGCCCTGGGCCGCCCCGAACTTGGGCTCTCCAACTGGGAGACCGGGCGCCTCTTTGCGCGCGGCGCAGTGCTGGCGGGCGACGGAGTGTTCACCGTCCGCACCCGGGTGCGGCAGAACGACATCCATCTCGACCGCGGGGGCCAGCCGACCCCGCCCCGCAAAGCCTGACCGGTCGCATGTGGTTCGCAGGCCCCGCGCGGCGCGCGCCGCTGGCCGGACGACCCGCCGCCCTGCGGCTGGGGTTCACGCTGAAGCCCGGCATGCGAGTGGGCCTGTTTGGCGGCTCGTTCAATCCGGCCCATGACGGCCACGCCCATGTGGCCGAGACCGCCCGTCGGCGGCTGTCGCTCGATCGGGTGATCTGGCTCGTGTCGCCGCAGAACCCGCTGAAATCCTCCAGGGAGACCGCCCCGCTGGCGGAGCGTATGGCCGGCGCCCGGCGGATGGCGCGGGGTCGGACGATGATCGTCACCGACGCCGAGACCCGGCTGGATTCGGTCTACACGATCGACACGCTGCGGGCGCTAAAGGCCCGGCACCCCGGCGTGCGTTTCGTCTGGATCATGGGCGCCGACAGCCTAGCCACCTTCCATCGCTGGCGAGGCTGGACCCAAATCCTGCGCGAAGTCCCGGTAGCGGTGGTGTCTCGGCCGTGGATCTCGCTGAAGAGCCGCCTGTCGCCCGCGGCCCGGCGGTTCGCGCGCTTCCGGCGATCGTCGCTGAATGCGGGCAGTCTTCCTGCTGCGGCGCCACCGGCCTGGGTGTTCCTGCGCGGGCCTTTGAACTTCCAATCGTCCACCCAGCTTCGCGCCCGCATGCGCGGCTGACCAAACGCGTATTCCGTGCTAAGGATGTCCCTCGCGTGGACATCCAAGGAGAACCCCGCTGACCCTCGAACCTGCGCGAACCCCGCGCAAACCGGCGGCCCGCAAGACTGCGGCGTCGCCCAAGGCGAAAGCGAAAGCCATAGCCGCCGCTCCGGAGCCGGACCCTATCCAGGAGTCTATCGGGAGCCTCGAAGACCTCATTCTCGCCAAGCTCGACGACGACCAGGCTCAGGACGTCGTGTACATCGACCTCAAGGGCAAAAGCCCGATGGCCGACGGCCTCGTTGTGGCCTCGGGCCGCTCGCAACGGCACGTAGGCGCCATGGCCGACCATCTTCTGCGCGCACTCAAGGACGCCGGTCATGGCCGCTGCCGGGTCGAAGGCATGCCCGCCGCTGACTGGGTGCTGATCGATGCTGGCGACGTGATCGTTCACCTGTTCCGGCCCGAAGTGCGCAGCTTCTACAACATCGAGAAGATCTGGTCGGTCGAGCCGCCCTCCGCCGCCCTCGCGGCGGTCTGAACCGCATCCCATGAAGCTCCTGCCGGTCGAAGAGGCGCGGGCGCGGATGCTCGCCGCCGCCACGCTCCTGCCGGCCGAGGTCGTGGATCTCGCCCTCGCGCCCGGCCGGGTGCTGGCCGAAGACGTTACCGCCATTCGTGATCAGCCTCCTTTCGCCGCCTCGGCCATGGACGGCTGGGCCGTGCGCGCCGCCGAGACGCCGGGCGCCCTTGGGATCGCAGGCGAGAGCGCCGCCGGACATGCCTTCGAAGGCGAACTGGGTTCCGGTCAGGCCGTGCGGATCTTCACCGGCGCGGCCGTCCCGGACGGCGCCGATGCCATCGTCATTCAGGAAGACGCGGAACGGGAGGGCGAAACCGTTCGCACGCCCGCCACACCTGCGGGTCAGCACCTCCGGCCGGCCGGCGGCGACTTTCATGCGGGCGACGTGCTGTTGACGCGTGGAACCCGGATCGATCCCTGGCGCCTGTCGCTGGCCGCCGCCGCCGGGCGCGCGACCTTGTCCGTGACGCGCCGACCGCGGGTGTCGCTGTTCTCTACGGGCGAGGAGATCATCGAGGCGCCCGCCATCCCGGGACCGTTCCAGATCTACGACTCCGGCTCCCGCGCCTTGCTCGCCCTGGCCGAGGGCTGGGGCGCCTTGGTGACACGCACGAAGCCGGTCCGTGACGACCTCGACGCTACAATTGCCGCGTTGCGGGCCGCCGAGGGCGACTTGGTGGTGACGGTTGGCGGCGCCTCCGTGGGCGACCACGACCTGGTCCGCACCGCCGCCGCCGCGCTTGACCTCGACATGCGCGTCGCCAGCGTCAACGTGCGACCGGGCAAGCCCACCTTCTTCGGCGTAATGGGCGACGGGAGGTTGATGCTGGGCCTGCCGGGCAATCCGGCCTCAGCCCTGGTCTGCGCCGAACTGTTCCTCCGCCCGCTGCTCGACGTCATGCAGGGCGCCGCGCCGCGCGCGCTCGCAAAGGCCCGCCTCGCCCGCCCGATTGGGGCCAACGGCCCGCGCGAGCACTGGATGCGCGCCCGGCTCGCGAACACCGACGGCGCGCTGACCGTGCAGCCCGCCGAGGATCAGGACTCTTCGCTGGTCAGCGTCTTCGCCGCCGCCGATGCGTTGTTGCGCCGCCCGGCCGGCGCGGCCGGCGCCGAGGCCGGCGCGGTTGTCGAGGTGCTGCCGTTGGCCCGCGCATAGCGCAGGGCGGTAATCTCGCCGATCACCGAGACCGCCACCTCGAAGGGCGCCTTGCCGCCAATATCCAGACCAATGGGCGCACGCAGCCGGGCGATCGCCGCCGCCGAGACTCCCAACGCGCCGAGCTCGGCCAGTCGGCCGTCGAGTCGTCGCCGGGCGCCTAGCAGGCCCACATAGGCCGCCTGGGTCGGCAGCGCCGCCACCAGGGCTTCCCGGTCAGTGTCGATGTCGTGGGTCGCGATGGCGACACTGGTCCAGGGATCCAGCCCGATCGCAGCCAGGGCCTGCGCCGGCGCCTCGCGGCGATAGGCGAGGCCAGCCACGGGCGGGGATCCCTCAGGGCCTTTGGGTCGCACCAGCGTGGTCTCGAAGCCTGACTTCACACCCAGTTCTGCGATCGCCAGCGCGGTCGGGTCGCCGCCGATGATCACCAGGCGGGGTGTCGGCTCATAGGTCTTCGACACCCGGTCGCTGGCGTAGATGAAGGGCTGCCGCGACCGCCACGCCGCCAGCATCGCCAAGAGCACCGGATCGTCCGCCGCCAGCCGCTCCAACACGATCTCGATCCGGGCGCCACAGAGTAGGCGGATATCAGGCCAGGGACTGCCCTCGCCATAGACCAGCGTGCGCGGAACCCCATCCGCAAGGCAGGCGCGCGCATGACCCGCTACATCGCCTTCGACACAGCCGCCCGAGAAGTAGCCGGCGACGATCTCCTCGGCGAAAACCATCTGGGTTCCCGCCGGCCGAGGGCCGCCGCCATCAACCGCCGTCAGCGTCGCCAGGACCAGCGGTCGGCCGGCGTCGACGGCACGCGCCAAGGCCGGGCGAATGTCTTCGTCGAGGCCGAAGACCGGCCACTCCGGAAGCGTCCAATCGCTGTCAGCAGGGGTCACGGGCTCGGATACGCCTTCTTAGCTTTCGCGGCCCAAGATGGCGGCTCCTGCGGGTTTGACCAAGGCTTTCGGTCCCAGATGCCCTCCTCATTCTGCAAGCTCGGCCTCTCGACCGGTCAGTTCGCCCTGGACCAGCCTCCGGGTGCGCGCGGCCGCCCGCGCGAGCTCGAAGCGCGCGACATCCTGGCCATCGCGGGCCGCGCCGGCCTGTCGGTGCTGGATGTCGCCCGCCAGCCCGCCCAGGCTGACGGCTCGCTGCGCGGCGCCCTGCCCCGCCCGAGCCCATTCCGTTTGACCCTCACCGCCCAACGCCCAGACCGTGGCGCCGAGGCGGTCGAGGCCGACATACGCGCTCAGATGCTGCGACTGGGCGTCGACCGTGTCGACACCGTCCTGGCGCCCTCGGCCACCGATCTCTTTCAGCCGCTCGGCGGCGCCCTTTGGGATCGGCTCCGGGCGCTGAAGGATGCGGGCGTCTGCAAACGCATTGGCGTGCCGATGTACGCCTCCGACGATCCGGTCGGCGTCGCCCGCCACTTCCGCCCCGATGTGGTCCAGGCGCCGGCATCGCTGCTCGATCAGCGTCTACTGCTGGACGGCTCCCTCGCGACCATCGCCGACATGGGTATCGAGGTGCATCTGCGCGCCATCTTCCTGAACGGCGTGCTGTTCCTCCCGCCCGACCGGGCGCCCAGCCACCTGCGCGCCGCCGCCGGACGCATCTCCCGCGCTCGCCGACTGATCGCCGAGGGCCGATCCGATCCTCTGCAGGCGGCGCTGGGCTTTGCGCTCAGCCGACCCGAGGCCTCAGCCGTCCTGGTCGCCGCCGCCACCGCAGCTGAGATGAGCGCCGTGGTCGCCGCCGCCTTGAGCCCGCCACCGGACCTCGACTGGGACGAAATGGCGATCGACGACCCGGAAGCCCTGAAGTGGGCGGCCGCCTGATCGTTATTTCCGGTCGTCCCTGAGGGCCAACCCGCCGAGCCAGCTCGCCACGCCGGTGACGATCGCCACCAGAATGCCGGCGATCAGACCGTCGACGCGGAAGCCAGGGATCAGCCAGGCCACCAGCCCCACCATCGCGGCGTTCACCAACAGCAGAAACAGCCCCAGTGTGATGATCGTTAGCGGCAGGGTCAGGATCGTCACGACCGGCCGTACGATAGCGTTGACCACGCCGAGCAGGAGCGCCGCCAGGATCAGAGCGCCGGTATCGACCACGGTCACCCCCGGAACGATCCGCGAGGCGACCCACAAGCCAAAAGCGGCGAACACCGCGCGCAAGAGGAACTTAGCCAGCATCAGGCGCCTCATCCGACTGGAATCTGTACGGACATAGGTCGGGACCCTCGCCTCCCGCGTCAACCACATTGGCGCCAGATGTCCAGGACAAGGGTATGTTCACCTCTCGTTGCCACTGTGTCTTGACAGGCCGTCGCGGGGTCACCCGCGCATGGGGACGGCGTGAGTGAAACGGGTATGAGCGCCAAAGGTTCTTCCTGGTTTGATGAACGGCTCGACGCCGTCGCAGTCACCGTGCGCGCGGTGCTGATCACGCGGATCTTGTCCGGCGTCGGCGCGGCTCTGCTCACGGCCTATATCTTCACCCCGCTCATCGGCTCCGTCTGGTTCTGCGCCTTCGCCAGCGCTGAAATCGCAACCCGATACGCAACCCGCGCGGTCCGTCGGGGCCAGGCGCTGAGCCCTCGCGCACGGCGCGCCTATGTTGCGTCCATGGCGCTCGCCAGCGCCGCCTGGTGCGGCCTGGCTGCGCTCTACTGGACGGTGGACAAAGAAGCCTTCCGGCTAGCGGCGATGATCATCCTGGTGGGCCTGATGGTGCACGCCCAGGGCTTTTCGTTTCGATCACCAGCCGCTCTGGCGGCCCTGGGCGCAATGCCGGTCGTACTTTGGCTGGTCCTGCCGATCGGCTTCGGCGGGTTTGAAGGCGCGCCCTTCTACACCCTGTCCGTGGCTCTCGTCCTGCTGATCGCCTATGTGGCCGCCAGCGCCCAAGCCAATATGCGCAACGCCCGCGCTCTTGCCGAAGCGCATCGCAACGCCGAGGCCGCCAACGCCGCCAAGAGCGCCTTCTTGGCGATGGTCAGCCATGAGCTGCGGACGCCGCTGAACGGTGTCCTTGGCATGGCGCGCGCGCTGCAGCGCACGGGTCTGGATCCCCGCCAGCAGGGCTATGTCGAGACCATGCTCCGCTCGGGCGACGGCCTGGTGGCCATGCTCAACGACGTTCTCGACCTCTCCAAAATCGAGGCTGGCCGCCTCGATCTGGAAGCCACCGCCTTCGACCTGCGCGCGGTGATCGAACAGGCGG
>NZ_JBILUK010000096.1:0-11376 GCF_044371015.1 Phenylobacterium sp. | reverse complement strand
CTCGAGACTCTGGCGCGCCAGCTTGCGACCGACCGCCTGCTGACCCGGGGTCTTGACGTGACTGACGCCGACGCCGTCGCGGCGTTTCCCGCCGACCTGCCGCCCGACTTCGCCGACATCGACATCCTGTTCAACAACGCCGGTCTCGCGCTCGGCCTCTCAAAGGCGCACGAGGCCGACCTGACCGACTGGGAGACCATGATCGCCACCAACGTGACCGGCCTGGCCCGCGTCACCCGCGCCGTCCTGCCCGGCATGGTTGCGCGCAACCGGGGCGATGTGATCAATATGTCGTCGGTGGCGGCCAGCTATCCCTATCCGGGCGGCAACGCCTACGGCGCCACCAAGGCCTTCGTCCGACAGTTCTCGCTCAATCTGCGCGCCGACCTGCTGGGCAGCCGGGTTCGGGTGACATCGGTCGAGCCCGGCATGGCTGAGACCGAGTTCTCGGTGGTGCGATTCAAGGGCGACGAGGCCGCCGCCTCGAAGGTCTATTCCGGCGTCGACGCCATGACCGCCGACGACGTGGCCCTGGTCTGCGAGAACGTGTTGCGTCTTCCGGCCCACATCAACGTCAACACGATCGAGATCATGCCTGTGCAGCAGGCCTTCGCGCCGTTCGCCGTGGATCGCGGCTAAACCGCTTTCAGCACTTCGGCGAGCAACCGGCCTTCCGGCTTGCGGTTCGAGCCCGCCCGCCAGGCGACCACGATCTCCCGCGCCGGGTGATCCTCGCCGAACGGCCGGATCGCCAGATGTCCGGCATTGGCCAGGCCCGCCGCCACGGCCATGCGCGGCAGGAAGGTGATCCCGAGGCCGGAAGCCACCATCTGCACCAGCGTCGGCAGCGAGGTGGCGGCGAACGGCTCTTCGCCTCGGCCGCCCGGCGCGCTGAGCCGACAGGCCGACAGCACATGGTCACGCAGACAGTGGCCATCCTCCAGCAGGATCACCGTTTCGCCTTCCAGCGCCTCGGCCGTGGTGGTGGCCGCCGCGGCGAGCGGGTGGTCGGCAGGCAGGGCGGCCAGCAGTTCATCATCGGCCACATGCGCCCATTCCAGCCCATGGGTCTCGAAGGGCAGCGCGATCAGGGCCGCGTCGAGCCGCCCGGCCTTGAGTTCGCCGATCAGCCGGTGGGTCAGATCTTCGCGCAGGAACAGTCGAAGCTTGGGAAACCGGCTCCGCAACAGCGGTAGGGCGCCCGGCAGCAGGAACGGCGCGATGGTCGGTATCACCCCAAGCCGGAATCGCCCGGCCAGCGGCTGGCCCGCATTCTTCGCCGCCTCCACCAGTTCCTCAGCCTCGCTGAGGATGAGGATCGCGCGGCGCAGCGCCTCTTCACCGACCGGAGTCAGAATGATCCCCGTCCGCGCCCGGTCGACGACCGGTGCGCCCAACGCCCGCTCCAGTTCCTGAATCCCGGCCGACAGGGTGGGCTGGGTTACGTGCGCCGCCTCAGCCGCCTTGCCGAACCCGCCATGCTCGGCAAGCAGCTTGAGATACTGGAGTTGGCGGATGGTCGGCAGCATGACCTGTCCGCCATACCCGAAGACGGACGAAAGTCGAACGCCTTCAACCGCCGGCCCTTGTCCTATACTGGGGGCCCGCCCCGATACCGGATCGGACGCTGGAGGTGACCATGCCGCAGAGCCCGCAAGACGACGCCTTTACGCCCACGGCGCGCTCACGGGTCGCCCGTCGACCGCAACGGGCTCGTTATGACGAAGCGAGCGTCTTCGCCATCCTCGACGCGGGCGTCATGGCCCACGTGGGCTATGTGATCGACGGTCAGCCCTTCGTGACGCCTACCGCCTACTGGCGGGAGGGCCGGCGGCTGTACTGGCATGGCGCGGCCGCCAGCCGGATGCTCGCGGCGTCGGGCTCCGGTGCGCCGGTGTCCGTGACCGTGAGCTTCCTCGACGGGTTTGTCGTCGGCCGCTCGGGCTTCGTCCACTCCCTGAACTACCGCTCGGTGATGGCCTTCGGCCGCGCCCGGCTGATCACCGACCCGGCCGCCAAGCGCGCCGCCATGGACGCCTTCATCGACCGGCTCTACGCCGGCCGGGCGGCGCAGCTGCGTCCGGCCACCGACGCCGAGATCACCCAGATCGCCCTGGTCGAGATGGAGATCGAGGAAGCCTCGGCCAAGGTGAAGGACACCTCCGCCACGGACCTCGCCGCCGACGCCGGCTGGGCGCCCTGGAGCGGGGTGTTTCCTGTTGAGACCCGCATCGGCGCACCGCGTCCGTCGCCCGACATCGCGCCCGCCGGCCCACTGACCGCCGACCTTGCGCCCTATGCCGAGGGCGCGCGCCTGGAGGATGCACTCACCCGCGCCGCCTAAGGCCTGCCGGTTCCGGCGTAGTTCGAGAGCCGCTTGGCCGCTTCGGTCAGCACGAAGTCGATGTTCGGCGCGGCTTTGACGATGGCGTCGCGCGCGCCGCCGACATTGAAGGTGGTGGTGAGCTCCGTACCGCCGTCCTTCGCCTTCATGGCGAAACCAAGCACCGCGTTCACGCCCTCGTCCTGCATCGGCCCAAGCGGCGCTTCGATCCGGACGATCCCCAAATGCGGCGCCGCCATTAGCACCACGCCGTGGCGCACCGAGCCGCCGCCCGGCAGCGCTTCGCAAAAGCAACCCTCGGCCTTGAGCGCGAGCGAGAGCTTGGCTGCATCGCGGCCGAAGCTGTGGGCGCCGTTCCACCAGCGGCCGATCTCGCCGATGGCCGCGTAGACCTTCTCCGGCGGGGCTGCCACCTGGTTCACGGACTTCAGCCGGAACCCCGTGGCGTGTGTCTCCACCACTTCCGCCTGCGCCGCGCCTGCCCACAGGGCGAGCACCGCCGCCGCAATCGCCCCCCTCATCGAAGTCTCCCCCTCAGGCCGCCTCGAACCGCAGCGGCGCGCCCCAGAAGGCCTCCACGAGGCCGTTCTGCGCGCCGGGTTCACCGGTCGTCAGGAACTTTCGCGCGCCCGAGGCGCCCACGTCAAACTCCGGTCGGCGAAGCAGGTAGTCCTTGAGCGCCGTCGCTGTAGCCTCCGGCTGGCGGATCAGCGGCGTTCCGGGCGCAAGCGCGGCCTGGAACAGGTCGGCGACGATCTCATAGTGCGTGCACCCCAGCACCGCCCGGTCCGGCGCCCGGCCGATCCGCCGGGTCAGCGCCTGAACGTGGCTCGCGATCACGCCCGCGAGGTCCGCCCGGGGTGCGCCGGTTTCGATCATCCTGGCCAGCTCCGGGCAGGGCTCGGTGAACACCGCCACGTCCTGGCGGCGCTTGTCGATTTCGATCTCGTAGACCCGGCTTCGGGCGGTGGCGGGCGTCGCGAACACACCCAGCACGTCCAGCTTCTCGACCTTGTCGCCGCGCGGCTCGGCCTCGTGGGCCCATGGCATCCCCGTCGCCGCCTCGATGGTCGGAACCACGATGCCCAGCACATTGATCGGGCGTCCCAAGGCGCGCCGATGCCCGGGCAGCCAGGTCTGTTGCAGTCGCCGCAAGGCGACGCTGGCGGCGGTGTTGCAGGCCAGAACCACAAGGCTGCAACCTTCGTCGAACAGCCGCGAGCAACCGTCGCGCGTCAGATCGACGATCTCCTCGCCCGGCTTGCCGCCATAGGGCGCGTTGGCCTGATCGGCGAGATAGACGAAGTCGGCGTCCGGAAAGGTCTCGACCAACCGATGATGGATGGTGAGTCCGCCCACCCCGGAATCGAACACGCCGATAGCCATGCCGCAGGTGTTAGCTGCGCCCGCCGGACCTGTCGATCCGGGGTGACTCCTTCACACTTTCCCGCTACAGGCCGCCGCCATGACCCGCATCGCGCGCCATCATAGCCATCCCCACCATCCGACCCCGGCGGGTCCGGAAGGGATGCGCGCGCGCTGACGCCGCTCCTTTCAGGCTCCGCCCGAACCGGGACGGGGCCGCGCTGACCGACCTCGTCCCTCGCCCGGATTTTCGAGAGACGACCCCATGACAGACGAACCTTCCTTGATCCCGCCGCGCCAAGCCGATAGGCGCGCGGCCATGACCGAGCGACCACCCGAAAGACCCGTGGCCCGCGCGCCCCGCGGTTTCATCGATCGCCGCGCCCGCGACGTGGCCGCCGAACGCGCCATCCTGGCGGCCGTCAGCGGCGTCTATGAGCGTTGGGGCTTCGAGGCGCTGGAGACCGGGGCGTTCGAATACGCCGATGCGCTCGGCAAGTTCCTGCCTGACGCCGACCGCCCCAACGAAGGCGTCTTCGCGCTGACCGATGACGATGACCAGTGGATGGCGCTGCGCTACGACCTGACCGCGCCGCTGGCCCGCTTCGCCGCCCAGAACTGGGACGGCCTGCCGAAGCCGTTCCGCCGCTATGCCTACGGTCCGGTCTGGCGCAACGAGAAGCCCGGTCCCGGCCGGTTCCGCGAGTTCGTGCAATGCGACGCCGACACGGTCGGCTCTGACCGCCCCGAGGCCGACGCCGAGATCATCGCCATGGCGGTGGAGGGCCTGGAAGCCGCCGGTCTTCCCGCCGGCGCGGCGGTCATCAAGATCAACAACCGCAAGCTCCTCAACGGCCTGATGAGCGCCATCGGCGTGGAGAGCGAGGTCCAGAAACTCGCCGTACTTCGCGCGGTCGACAAGCTCGATCGCCTGGGACCCGAGGGCGTTCGTCTTCTGCTCGGCGAGGGTCGCAAGGACGAGTCCGGCGACTTCACCAAGGGCGCGGGGTTGAGCCCCGCCGGCGCGGAGCGCGTCCTGGCCTTCACCCGCGCCGGCGCGGGCGACCGCGACGCCACCCTGGCGGCCCTGGCCGAGGTGGTCGGCGGCTCCTCCGAGGGTGACGCCGGTCTCGCCGAACTCGCCGCCATCAACGCCGCGCTCAACGGCCTCGGCGTCGCAGCCGACCGCGCCGCGTTCGACCCCTCAGTGGTGCGCGGACTGGAATACTACACCGGCGCGGTCTTCGAGGCTGAACTGCTGCTCTCCGCCGTCGACGACGGGGGCCAGCCGATGCGCTTCGGCTCCATCGGCGGCGGCGGCCGCTATGATGATCTGGTGGCCCGATTCACCGGCGCGCGAACGCCGGCGACCGGCTTCTCCTTCGGAGTCTCCCGGCTCGCCGCCGCCTTGCGCGCGGCCGGGCGGTCGGCGGCCGTTGAGCCGCGCGGTCCCATCGTCGTGATCGCCTTTTCGCAGGACCGCATGGCCGACTACTTCACGCTCGCGCGCGAGATCCGGGCGGCCGGGATCGCGGCCGAAGTCTATCTCGGCGGCTCGGGCATGAAGGCCCAGATGAAGTACGCCGACCGCCGTCTGTCGCCCGCTGCGGTGATCATCGGCGACGACGAGCTGGCGGCCGGAACGGTCACTGTGAAAGACCTCGATCTGGGACGCGCCCTCGCTGCCCAGGTCAGCGACAACGCCGCCTGGCGCGCCGAACGGCCCGGCCAGCAGACGATCCCGCGCGCCGATCTGGTTCCGGCGCTGAAACGCATCCTGGAAGCCCGCTGATGCGCCTCGAACCCGCCGTCCCTGAGGCCGTTCTGGCGGCCATGCGCGCACCGCTGCTCGCGGCCGGCTCTCAGCCCGCCGAACCTCCGCTGACTCTGCCGCTCGGCCTCATGCTGGATCTCGCCGGGGAAGCGACCCGGGCCCGGCTGTTCGTGGTCCAGGCGGCGGGCGGCGAAGAGCTCTGTCTGCGACCCGACTTCACGGTCGGCATCGCCCGCGCGCACCTCCAGAGCGGAGATCGCGACGGCCTCTACAGCTACGACGGTCAGGCCTACCGCGCGGCGCCGGACGGTGCGGAACCGGAAGCCTTCGTTCAGTTGGGCCTGGAGCGGCTGTCGAACGGCGGGCGCGATCACCTTGCCGACGAAACGGAAATCGTCGCCCTGGCGTGGCGCGCGGCGGCGGCCGGCGGGCGTGAGGATCTGACCCTGCGTCTCGGCGATGTCGCGCTGTTCGGGGCGTTTCTGCAGGCGCTCGGAGCGCCCGAGGCGCTGTCGGCGAGGCTGATGCGGCTGGCCGGCCGGCCCCGGCTTCTGCAAGCCGAACTCGACCGCGACAATCAGGCGGGGTCCGGCGGCGCGCTGGCGGCGCGGCTTTCAGGTCTATCGGAGGCCGAGGCGGGGGCCCTGCTTGAAGAAGTCTGGAGCCTCGCGGGAATTGAGCCGGTCGGCGGGCGCGGCGCCGGTGAGATCGCCGCCCGTCTGGTGCGCCGGGCCGACGCCGCCCGCGCGCCGTCGCTGAGCGTGGAGCAGGCCGAAGCCGTGCGGGCGTTTCTCGGAGTCGAGGCGTCGCCCGAAGTCGCCTTCGCCGACATTCGCGCCCTGGCGGGCCGGAACGCGCCGGGTCTGGACGCGGCGGTCTCGGCCTGGGAGCGGCGGCTTGCTTCGCTCCGTTCGGTCATTCCCGCCAACCGCATGGGCTTCGCCACCGCGCTCGGCCACGCATTCGACTACTATGACGGCCTGACCTTCGAGGTGCTCAGCGGCGCGCTCGGCTCGGCCAGGCCCGTCGCCTCGGGCGGTCGCTATGACGGGCTCATGTCGCGCCTCGGCGGCGAGGCGGGGCTCACAGCGGTCGGCGGCATGGTCCGACCTTGGCGCGCCTGGTCCGGAGGGCAGTCATGAGCCTGGTCATCGCGATCCCGTCCAAGGGGCGACTGAAGGAACAGGTCGAGGCCTGGCTGGCGGATGCGGGTCTGAAACTGGAGATGTCGGGCGGCGCGCGCGGCTATTCGGCCAGCCTGAAGGGCCTGCCAGGCGCCCAGGTGCGCCTCCTCTCGGCCGCCGACATCGCCGAGGCGCTTGATGCCGGCGAGGTCCACCTTGGCGTCACCGGAGAGGATCTGCTGCGCGAGCGTGGCGAAGGCCTGGACGCGCGCGTGCACCTGATTCGGGCGCTCGGCTTTGGCCGCGCCGACCTCGTGACCGCCGCGCCCAAGAGCTGGCTCGACGTCGACACCCTCGCCGATGTCGAGGATGTGGCCAGCGACATGATGGCTCGCACCGGCCGCCGCCTCCGGGTGGCGACCAAGTACGTGACCCTGACCCGCGCCTTCTTCGCCAGGCACGGCGTGGCCGACTACCGCATCGTCGAGTCCGGAGGCGCCACCGAGGGGGCTCCGGCCGCCGGGGCGGCGGAGCTGGTCGTCGACATCACCACCACCGGCGCCACGCTTGCGGCCAATGGGCTGAAGGTGCTGTCCGATGGAGTGATTCTCCGCAGTCAGGCCCAGCTCGCCGCCGGCCTCACGGCGACCTGGGATGCGGACGCGCGCGCCCAGACCGAGCGTCTGCTGCGGATCGTCGAGGCCCGGGCGGCGGCGCTCCGCAGCGCGACCCTGGCCTGGCCGGCGCGGGGCGACGCGGAGGAAACGGCCCTGATCTCCCGGCTGGTGGCGCAGGGCGCTCAGCCGCGGCCAAACGGCTTGCTGGTCGATTCGGCGGCGGTGTCGGAAGCCGGCCTGGCGCTAACGGCGATCGGCCTGGGGCCGGTCACCGTGGCCCGACCGGAATACGTCTTTGACGCGAGCTGTGAGGCCTTCGACACGCTCTGCGCGAGACTAAATTGACAGATTAGTCAAAAAATAACCGTGTTTCGTCCGAACTGCGCATGAAATTGTCACAGTGCCGTGTTGCGGCCGGGTCGGGCGGTTGACTTGGGCAAAAAGTTGCCGTCTTGTCATTTCGCGAGAGACATGAAGGCAACAAGTCCTGAGGTCTCCGGCGTTTCGGGGAGGAAACGCCCGCTCTATCTGAGCGACGGCTCAACACGGCCCGCAGCGTTTATCCCCCGCTGCGGGCCGAATTCTTTTCTGAGCCATGATCCGGGCATGTTTCTGACATAAGCGTCAAAATTAAAGGCCTCACGCGAGGTCGGCGATCTCCGCGTCGGTGAGATCTCCTGGAACGATGGTGATCGGCACCTTGCGCGCGCCCCACCTGACGCCCTCCTTGGCGATGGTGCTGACCAGCGGGCCCGGGCCCCGTGAGCCGGTCGCCGCCGCCAACACCAGGATCTTGATATCGGGATCGTCGCTCAGCACCTGTTTCAGCGCCGCGCGCAGGCTGTCGGCCTCGACGATGAGAAATTCCGCCGGTCGGCCGGTTTCAGCGTGAACCAGGGCGCCGGTCTCGGCCAACGCGGCCTCGGCTTCTTCCCGTTGCTGGCGGGCGATCTCCGCGCGAACGCCGGTCCAGTGCTCGAACACCGCGGGCTCGATCAGCCTCAGCAGCGCCACATGCCCGCCGGTCGATCGCGCACGACGACACGCAAAGCGCAGGGCCGCGCCGAACTCCGCCGTATCGTCGGCCACCACCAGGAACTTCCGCCCGCTCGTCATGGCGCAAGCCTAGAGCACGATGCGATCGGACGGAATCGTCTGATCGTCGAATCCTGCTCGCCACTCCAAGCGGGCGAGCCTGCCCGGCCGCCGTCACCAAAGGCTGACACCCCGCGCCGGCGCGACGCCCGCGCCCCGGGCCCGCCCACATGTGAACCGCTTGTTCACCGCATCGGCGCCACCTCAGTCCGCAACCCTCACGTTGGAGACCGCCGTGCCCGATTGGATCAACGCCATCATTCTGGGCGTGGTGGAGGGGCTGACCGAGTTCATTCCGGTCTCCTCGACCGGCCATATCCTGCTGCTCGGCCACTTCCTGGGCTTTGAGTCCAAGGGCAAGACGTTCGAAGTGATGATCCAGCTGGGCGCGATCCTGGCCGTGGTCAGCGTCTACTTCGCCCGCCTGTGGAATGTGGCGACCCATCTCCACGACGACCCGAAGGCGCGCCACTTCGTGCTGTCGATTCTGGTCGCCTTCCTGCCGGCCGCCGCCCTGGGCCTGCTGCTGCATGACTTTATCAAGACCGTGCTGTTCGAGACCCCGGTGCTGATCTGCATCAGTCTCATCGTCGGAGGGTTTGCGCTGCTCGCCGTCGATCGGATGAAGACCGAGCCCGCCCACGCCGACGCCGGCGGCTATCCGCTGAAAACCGCCTTTCTCATCGGTCTCTTCCAGTGCCTGGCGCTGGTGCCTGGCGTTTCGCGGTCCGGCGCCACGGTCGCCGGCGCCATGCTGTTGAAGTGCGACAAGCGTTCAGCGGCCGAGTTCTCGTTCTTTCTGGCCATGCCGACCATGGCCGGAGCCTTCACCGTCGACCTCGCCAGCAACTACAAGATGCTCAACCCCGACGACGCCGGAATCATCGCCATCGGCTTCGTGTGCGCCCTGATCGCCGCGGTGATCACCGTCCGCAAGGTGGTGGACTTCGTTGGGCGCCACGGCTTTGCGCCCTTCGCATGGTGGCGGATCGCCGTAGGGACGGCGGGCCTGGCGGGGCTCTATCTGCTGGGCTGAGGTTGCGCGCCGGGCCGGCCCGGCGCATCATGGCCGAGTGAAGGCGGTCCCCCTTAGCGGGGGCCAAGAGGGAACCGGGGTGAGAATCCCCGGCTGTGCCCGCAACTGTGAGCGGCGAGGTCCGCGTCCGTCCGCACCCCTTGGGGAGGCGGCGCCACTGGGTGGATCCGGAAACGGGGAAGCCTGGGAAGGCGAGGGCGCGGTCCGGTGACCCGCGAGCCAGGAGACCTGCCGTCTTCCTCCGTCGCTCGTCCGTGGCCCGGGACCAGGCCAAGGGCCGGCAGAGCCGCATCAGCCGCTCTCCCGTCGCAGCGACTCCTTGATTGGAGGCTGAACGACCATGCGTACCCTAATCCTGACAGGCGCGGCGCTCGCCGCGCTGACCGGCGCCGCGCGCGCCGAGACCGCCCGCGCCGGTTCTGCGGAGACCGTTGACGAACTCGTCGTCACCGCCGCGCGCCTGCCGGCCGTCCCTGCCGAAATCGCCGCCGCCCGGGTGATCGACGCGGAAGAGATCGCAGCCCGCGGATCGGTGTTCGCCACCGATCTGCTGTCGACCGTGCCCGGCGTCGGCGTCGCCCGGGCCGGAGGCCCGGGCGGGCTGGCCGCAATCCGCATCCGCGGCGCCTCGCCCGACAAGACCCTGGTGCTGATCGATGGCGTGCCGATGGGCGACCCTTCCGATCCCGGTGGCGCCTTCGACGCCGGAACCCTGCAGGCGGCGGATATCTCCCGCATCGAGGTGCTGTCGGGCCCACAGGGTTCGCTCTGGGGATCTGAAGCCATCGGCGGGGTGGTCAGCTTCACCACCCGTGAGATCGACGGCGCAGGCGCGGCGCTGGAAGGCGGTTCCTATGGAACGGTCCGTGGATTCGGCGGCTTCGGCGTGACGGGCGACGCCGGCGCGCTCAGCGCCAGCCTGACCACCCTGCGATCCGACGGCTTCTCCAAGGCCGCGTCCGGAACCGAGGACGATGGGCTCGAGACCGTAGCGGCCAACCTCTCCGGCCGCTGGACCGTCTCGCCGACCGTGCGCCTGGACGCCCGGCTCCGCTATAGCCGCGCCCGGATCGAGATCGACGGCTTCGCGCCGCCCGCCTTCCTGCTCGGCGACACCCCGGCCGTCGCCCGCAGCCGCGCCTGGCAGGGTTTCGCCCGCGCCTCGGTGGAGGCCCTGGGCCTGGCTCATGAAGTGAGCCTCAGCGCCTACGACCTGCGGCGAGAGAGTCCCTCGCTGTTCGACGCCGACCGCACCGTGCTGCGCTGGACCGCCGCCAGGGGCCGCGCGCTTGTGGCCGGGATCGAGCACCAGGAGAGCGCCGCCGACCTGTCGTCAGGCAAGCGCCTCGACCTCTCCAACACGGCTATCTTCGCGGTTGGCCGGGCGGAGCTCGGGCGGGTCACCCTGACGGGCAGCGTCCGCCGCGATGATCCGGAGGCCTTCCAGGGCCGCACCACCGGTCGTCTGGCCGCCGCCTTTGACCTCGGTCGAGGCTTCACCCTGACCGGTGCGGCCGGCACGGGCTTCAAGACGCCGACGATCAGCCAGGCGGTGTGCGATTTCTGCTTTCGCCCGGCCGTCCCGTTGCGCCCTGAACGGGCCGAGGGCCAGGACCTGAGGTTCGGCTGGGCCGGCGGCGGCGTCTCGGCCGCCTTGACTGGCTATCGGCTGCTGGTCCGCGACCAGATCAGCTACACCGGGGGGCGCTACATCAACATCGCCAAGGCCAGCTCATCGGGCCTGGAAGCGGAGCTTTCGGCGACTCTTTCGGAAGCTCTGTCGATGCGCCTGGCCTACGCCTGGCTGGATGCGGTCGATCGGGCGGCGGGACGCAGTTTGTTGCGCGCGCCCGACCATTCCGGCTCTGCCGCCCTGTTCTGGCGTGACGGCCGTTGGAGCGGCGCTTTGACCGCGCGGGGCGAGTCCACCCAGTCCGACACCGCCCGCGACGGCTTCAGCCGCATTGTGCGGAAGGGCTTCGTGACCGCCGACGTCGCCGCGGTCTATGACCTCAGCGACG
>NZ_JBILUK010000095.1:0-11397 GCF_044371015.1 Phenylobacterium sp. | reverse complement strand
GCTATGGCCCGGCCACTCATGCCGCAGTCTCGGCCAGGAAGTCGGCAATGGCGGCGCCGTGACCAACCAGCATGTGCCCGTCGTCGGGCAGCCAGAGGACCCGGGTGTGTGGCGCGGCCGCAGTGAGCGCCCGCCGCGTATCGGCGGAATCGATCATCGCGTCCTGGGCGCCCAGGATGGTCATCACTGGCATTACGAGGCGCGCGAGCGCGTCGGATGTGATCGGCGGCAGGGCCTCCATGCGCGGGCGAAAGCCGGCGAAAATCTGGGCGTTGAAGGCGCCGAAGGCCTGACCCTCCGGCGTCTTCTCGGCGCGGGCGAGACCTGGCCCCAGGATCTTCTGCATCATGCGGCGCTGGCCCCAAGAGCCCATCAACAGCAGCGGCGCAGCCCAAATGAGGATGTTGCGATGCCGCCCGATGCCGCCCGGGCAAAGTAAGACCAGGCCGATCACCCGCTCCGGATGGCGCGTGGCGAAGTCGGCGGCCAGCCAGCCGCCTAGCGAGAGACCGACCAAGGCCGCGCGCGGAACGCCGAGCGCGTCCAGCACCTCGCCGATCCAGGGGGCGTAAGCGCCCGAGGCCAGCGGCGGGCGACTCTCAGCGCTGAACCCCGGCTCGCCAATTACGTCTACCGCATGCACCCGGAAACGCGCCGACAGCGCGGCGGCGTCGCCGAGCCAGCTCGCCGAGTTGGAGGCGGAGCCGTGCAGGAGGACAACAGGGGGCGCATTCTTGGGGCCGGAACTGATGACGAAGGTGTCGCCCTGGGAGGTGGACACGCGCCGCTGTTCCGACGGCGCCGGCCACAGGTTGAGGAACGCCGCATAACGGGCGCGAACAGTGGCGGCGGCTTCGGGAGACTTCCAGATCGCGCTCATGTTCGGCGCTCCAACCAGATATCGATCAGCTTCAGGAGGGCGGCCACGTCGCCCGGGGAGCCGATCGTCACGACCTTGAGCGATCGCCGCACGGGATCATGCGCCAGATCGACCCTGAGCGATTCGCCATGGCCGCCGCCCAGATGCGCGGCGCCAACCAGGGCGGAGAGCCGCCGGACTCCTTCGTCATCGACCGCTTCAATATCCACGATACCGGTGACGCGGGCCGGATTGACGGTCGCAGGCGCCACGCCCGCAAAGGGGTCCAGAGCGCCCGCCGGAATGCGATAGGCGCGGCCGACCTTCACCGCCTGAAGCCGTCCCTCGCGTATGAAGCGGAGCACGGTCTTGGGATGCAGCCTCAGCCGGTCGGCGGCCTGTTCGACGGTGTAAGGATACTCGGACATCTAGCCTCTCGGTAGGCTATTGTTCTTTATTGATCCCAAAATAGGCGGTCAACTATTCCTTATTGGGTCATATCCGCCCCGCGTGGAGCTCAAGATCCTCGCCGTTCTGGATCAGCACGTCGCCATCGCGCAGAGTCCGGTGAGGCAAGTTCCGGACGCGCATCCACTCAGCCGTGGCCTCGGCCGCCGCGGCCTCGGGGTGATCGGAGCGGTAGTGGGGCACGATGGCGGCCTCGACCAGACCGAGGCCCTCCCATACGGGCTGCGGATCATAGCCCTCCGCCAACACGTGCGGATCGTCCATCAGCTCCAGGCCGCGCAGGTCAGGCCCGGCCACGCAGGCGCCGGCGCTCCAGCCGCCATAAGCGAGCCGCCCGGCCCAGATGAGTCCCGGCGCCAGGGCGTCGAAGCCGCTGCGGCGCATGGCGCGGCGCAGCAGGAACGCGTTGCCGCCGGTGGCCCAGACCAGTTGCGTCCGCTCCAACTCCGCAAGCAGGCGCTCCGGTCGCCCGAAATAGGCGCACAGGTCGAGATCGTAAGCGTCGAGGCCAAAGCTCCGAAACTCGGCGATGGGATCATGCACCTTGCGCCGATAGGCCTCGCGCTCGTCGGCCGGGATGAAGTCGAGGGCGTTGGCGATGACGCCGACCCGCCCTCCGGGCCCCGCCATCCGCACCAGTTCGCCGAAGCTGTCGCCAGTGCGCCAGGAGGCGAGATACAGCTTCAAGCCCGCCGCGCCTGGAACCACGGTGTGAGCCGGGCCAGCGCCTCTTCCACCTGCGGGGTCGAGACGGCGAAGCTCAGCCGGATGTAGCGGTTCCCGTCGACCGGATCGAAGTCGACGCCCGGGGCCAGCGCCACGCCAGTGTCGGCGAGGATTTCCTTGCAGAACGCCAGGCTGTCATCAGTGAAGGCGCTGACGTCAGCCCAGATGTAGAAGGCGCCGTCAGGCGGGGCGATGCGGTCGAGGCCAAGCTTGGGCAGAGCGTCGAGCAGGATCGCGCGATTGGCCCGGTAGGTGTCGAGATGGCCGTCGAGCTCTTCGGTGCAGTCGAAGGCGGCCAGCGCCGCGTGCTGCGCCAGCGAGGGCGCGGTGAGATAGAGCGCGCCCATGTAGGCGACGGCGCGGGATGCCTCGTCCGGCGGAACAATCAGCCAGCCGAGCCGCCACCCCGCCATGCTGAAGTACTTCGAGAAACTGTTGACGACGATGGCGCCCGGCGCATGGGCCAGCATGGAGCGGGCGGGCGCGCTGTAGCTTAGGCCATGGTAGATCTCGTCGGAGATGATGCGGATGCCGCGCGCGGCGCAGACCGCGGCGATCGCGGCCAGTTCGGCGTCCGGGATGATCGTGCCGGTGGGGTTGGCGGGGCTGGCGATGATTACGCCGGCCGGCGCCGGATCCAGCGCCTGGAGCATGGCGGCGGTGAGCTGAAACCGTGTCTCGGGGCCGCAGGCGATCTCCAGTGGGACGAGGTTCAGCGCCTTGGCGCAGTTGCGATAGGCGACATAGCCGGGCCGGGCCATGGCGATCACGTCGCCGGGCTCGAAAGTGGCCGAGAGCGCCAGCACCAGTGCCGGCGAGGCGCCGCTGGTGAGCGTGATCTGGCGCGGATCGACGGTCACACCCTGGGTTTCGGCGTAATGGCGGCAGATGCGGGCCTTAAGGGGCTCGCTGGACCAGTAGCCCATCGGCTCGGTGTCCAGAACGCGATGGGCGGCGGCCAGGGCCGCGGCCGGCGCGCCGGTCGATGGCTGACCAAATTCCATGTGGATGACCGAGCGGCCCTCGGCCTTGAGCCTGTGCGCTAGCCCGCTGACCGAGATCGCGTGGAAGGGCTCGATCTTCATCGCCATGCTCAGTCATCCCCGCCGATGCCGATGAGTTCGATCTCGAACACCAGGGTGCTGCCGGACGGGATTCCGGAGCGGTTGCGGTTGCCGTAGGCGATCTCGGCCGGGATCACGAAGCTCCAGGTTTCGCCCACCCGCATCATCGGCACGCCTTCCTGCCAGCCCTTGATCAGCTGCGGCAGTGGGAAAGTCGCGGGCTGGCCCCGGGCGCGGGAGCTGTCAAACACGCGCCCGTCGATGAAACGGCCCACATAGTGGATGGTGACCACGTCGGTGGGCGAGGGTCGGGGGCCGCCGGCCCGCACCTTGGAGATGCGCTTGGCCTGTAGGCCCGTCGCGGTGACGGTCCAGCCGGCGCGGGCCCGGTTCCAGGTTTCATAGGCGCGTTGGCCCTGCACCCACTGCTCCTGCGGCGTGCCGGTGTAGACGATCGGCGCCGGCGGGGCGGGCGTGGCGCACCCGGCGAGCGCGAGGGCGGCGGCGAGGATCAGGGCGTGGGCTTTCATGCGCCCTCGTTCCCGCCCCTGCCCGCCGCTGTCAACCGGCGCCGGACCCCTTCCGCAACGTCGCCAAAGCGCCTACTCTCCGCTTCATCCTCGGGGTGTCGCGCATAGGCGGCTGAGAGGCGGGTGAGCCCGCGACCCGTCGAACCTGATCCGGGTCATGCCGGCGAAGGGAAGGGCGTTTTCCACCCGATCCCCCGCCCGTGGTCCGTCCCCGAGCATTCTCGAAGGAGAGTGCTCAATTCTACAAAGATTGGCGTTCGGCCAACGACCGAACGCCGGCGGAGCCCACGATGAACAAGCCGATCGGTACGCTGAAACCCGGAAGCATCCCCACCGGCGAACGCCCGGGGTCGAAGAAGGTCTACCAGCCCGGCGTGATCTGGCCCGACATCCGCGTGCCGTTCCGCGAAGTGGCCGTCCACCCCTCGGCCAACGAGCCGCCGCTCACGCTCTATGACCCGTCGGGGCCCTATACCGACGCCGCCCCGGACATCGATATCGAGCGCGGCCTCTCCAAGACCCGCGAGCCCTGGGTGGTCTCCCGCGGCGACGTGGAGATCGTGACCAACCCGCGCGAAGTGAAGCCCGAGGACAACGGTTTCGCCAAGGGCGTTCACCTGGCCCCTCAGTTCAGCGCGCCGCGGCGCGTCTACCGCGCCAAGGCCGGCGCCAACGTCACCCAGCTGGAGTACGCCCGCCGGGGGATCATCACCCCCGAAATGGAGTACGTCGCGATCCGCGAGAACCTGCGTCGCCAGCAAGGTGACGCCTTCATCCGCGACGGTGAAGACTTCGGCGCTTCCATCCCCGACTTCTGTACGCCCGAGTTCGTCCGCGACGAGATCGCGCGCGGCCGCGCCATCATCCCCGCCAACATCAACCACACCGAGCTCGAGCCGATGATCATCGGCCGCAACTTCCTGGTGAAGATCAACGCCAACATCGGCAACTCCGCGGTGCTCAGCCATGTGGCCGACGAGGTCGACAAGATGGTCTGGTCGATCCGCTGTGGCGCCGACACGGTCATGGACCTCTCCACCGGGCGCAACATCCACAACATCCGCGACTGGATCGTGCGCAACAGCCCTGTGCCGATCGGCACCGTGCCGATCTACCAGGCGCTGGAGAAGGTGAACGGCGTCGCCGAGGACCTGAACTGGGAAGTGTTCCGCGACACCCTGATCGAGCAGGCTGAGCAGGGCGTGGACTACTTCACCATCCACGCCGGCGTGCGCCTGGCCTATGTGCCGCTGACCGCTAAGCGGGTAACCGGGATCGTCTCGCGCGGTGGCTCGATCATGGCCAAGTGGTGCCTCAGCCACCACAAGGAGAACTTCCTCTACACGCACTTCGAAGAGATCTGCGAGATCATGAAGGCGTACGATGTCTCCTTCTCACTGGGGGATGGCCTGCGCCCCGGCTGTATCGCCGACGCCAACGACGCGGCCCAGTTCGGCGAACTGGAGACCCTGGGCGAACTCACCCAGATCGCCTGGAAGCATAACGTCCAGGTGATGATCGAAGGCCCCGGTCACGTGCCGATGCACAAGATCAAGGCCAACATGGACAAGCAGCTCGCGGTCTGCGGCGAGGCGCCGTTCTACACGCTTGGCCCGCTGACCACCGACGTCGCGCCCGGCTACGACCACATCACCAGCGCCATCGGCGCGGCCATGATCGGCTGGTTCGGCACCGCCATGCTTTGCTACGTGACCCCGAAGGAGCACCTGGGTCTGCCCAACCGCGAGGACGTCAAGGTCGGCGTCATGACCTACAAGCTGGCCGCCCACGCCGCCGACCTGGCCAAGGGCCATCCGACCGCCAGGGCCTGGGACGACGCGATCAGCCGCGCCCGCTTCGAGTTCCGCTGGGAAGACCAGTTCAACCTCGGCATCGACCCGGAGACCGCCCGCGAGTACCACGACGAGAGTCTGCCGAAGGAGGCCTTCAAGACCGCCCACTTCTGCTCCATGTGCGGTCCCAAGTTCTGTTCGATGAAGATCAGCCAGGACATCCGCGACGCGTCCCGCATGCAGAACGATGTCGAAACCGGGATGGCCGAGATGGCCCAGAAATTCCGCGACGGCGGCGGCGAGATTCTGGTGCCGGTAGGGTAGGCCGGGTCGACTTTCTGCCGGGGGAAACCAGAAGTTCTACTGGGGCTTCAGGTGTTGAGTGAGGGGCCGGCGTGCTGGGACTGAGCTTGCGCGCGCCCGGACGTCGTCTTGTTCAACCGCGCGCCCATGCCGGTAGAGATCGCCCAGCGAGACCAGAGTCTTCGGATCGACCAGGGCCGCGACCCGCGCCAAAGCCGCCGATCGCTGGGTTGAACCTTCCGATTCACTCACCCGCGCAGGAACCGCGCGACGGCATGGGTGCGGTTGGCGGCGCCGAGCTTGCGCCGGGCGTTGTCGACATGGAAGCGGACCGTGGTCTCCGAGAGGCCCAGAATCATCCCGATCTCCCAGTCCGACTTGCCCTCGGCCACCCAGGTCAGCACACCCCGCTCGCGGGCCGTCAGGCGTGGCTCGGTGTCCAGTCCAGACTCGCTGACCGTGACCAGCACGGCGGGCCGCTGGCGGAACACAGCCAGCCGGTCGGAGCGCGCCGGCGCCACATGCACGGTCAGAGGCGGCCGCGCCTCGGTGGCGTTGAGCACGAGGGTTCCACCAGCTCTCAGGCGGGTGTCGGGAGATGCAGCGGTGGCGATCAACCCCGCCAGCCGCCCGCCGGGGTCGTTCGGCGCGATGAGCCGTCCAGCCGCCACCGACAACTCACCGCGGCGCGCCAGAAGCCGCTCAGCGGCGGACGTCATTCGTCGCAGCCGCCCATCCTGGTCCAGCAGAAACACCGACCCGCCACCCGCGACACCTTCGATGTCATCATCAAGGAGACCGCTGTTGGCCAGGGTCCGGGTCATACGGAACGCCCGGCGAAGATGGCCATGAACGCCCCGGGCGCGACCCACATCGGCGCGTCCAAACGTATCCGTCGACTTCGCCCGATTGACCGTGATCGTGCTCACCTCAAGGCCATGAGCCTCGAGCCGCAATATCATGAAGGATTGGATGTCCTGCGGCCGCATGAAATCGTTGAAATATTCGGTCCGCGCAATCTGAGCGCGGGGCATGCATTCGGCGTCAGTCAGGATGCTTGGCCGCCAGTCGGCCATGTAGGCCTCAGGATCGGTGGCGTTGGAGAACGGATTAATGCCCCCGTAGTAGTCCTCGTAGAGCTTGGCCATCTCCGGATCGATCCGCGAAAGCACACCGGTCCCCGAGCCGTCCGCCACGCTAAGTCGCGAGAGCCACGCCCCGGAACCGCCGAGGTGATCAGACAAGCGCGCCAGAACGTCCGGCCACAGGTCCGGGTCCACGGCTGCGCCGTAGATGGCGTCGAGAAGACTGTCGTCCCCAGCTTGCATGCCCTGCCCGCCCCATCGACCGATGCGGAACCGACAGAACGCTACATCCGAACGGCCAAGAGCGCCACGTCTTGCCCCCGAGAGGCGAACTCCATTCGGACAGGCGCCCGGATTTTCGGCGTACGCTCCCCTCCGGTCCAGAACTCGGCTAAGGCTGGGAGAAGGGACACCTGCCGCAGATGACCGACGCCGATCTTCTAACCCGCGCCCGCCGGATGGCGGAGAGCCTCGCGCCGCGCGCCGGCGAGATTGAGGCGGCGGCGCGCATCCCCGCAGACCTCTCCCGCGCAATGGGCGAGGCAGGCTTCTATCGGATGTTCGTGAGCGAGGCCTGCGGCGGCCCGGAGCTGAGCCCGCGCGCGGCGGCCGAGGTCTACGAAGCGCTGGCGCAGGGCGACGCGGCCTGCGGCTGGGTCAGCTTTATCGCCTGCACCACCACCTTGGCGTTCGGGCGGCTGATTGACGAAGCCACCCGCGAGATCATGGCCCGGCCCGACAGCCTGGCCACCGGGGTCTTCGCCGCCAACGGCCGGGCCGAACGGGTTCCAGGCGGGTTCCGCGTGTCGGGCCGTTGGGACTGGGGCTCAGGGTCGCCCAACGCCGACTGGATCGGCGGCGGCTGCGTGTTGATCGAGGACGGCCAGCCGCTGCTGAATTCGGCAGGGACTCCGCGCAACCACATGCTGTTCTTCCGCGCCGATCAGGTGCGCTTACTGGATACCTGGCGGGTGGCGGGGCTCTCCGGCACCGGCAGCACCGCCTTTGAGGTCAAGGACGTCTTTGTCGAGGAGCGCCATGCTGCGGGGGTGCTGCGCAAGGCCCCGCCGGACCGGCCGCTCTATCGCTTTCCTCCGTTCAGCCCGCTGGCCCAGGGTATCGGGGCGGTGGCGCTGGGCATCGCCCGTGCGGCGCTCGACGAGGCCTTCCGCGTGACCGGGGAAAAGCGGCGCGGCGGATCGTCGGCGCCGCTGGCCGAGCGGCCGCACACCCAGATCGAGGTGGCGCGCGCCGAGGCCCGACTGCGCGCCGCCCGCGCCTTCTTCTACGGCGCGCTGGACGAGGCCTGGGCCGTGGTCGCAGGCGGCGGCGAGCCCACGGCGGCGCACGCGCGGGACATGCGGCTCTCGGTGAACCATGCGGTGGCCGAATCCATCGCGGTGGTGGACGCGATGTATGCGCTGGCCGGCGGGACCAGCATTTATTCCACCTCGCCGCTGCAGCGGCAGTTTCGCGATATCCACGTGGCGGGCCAGCACTTCATGGTCTCGCCCAAAATCCTTGAGACGGCGGGGCGGCTCTATCTCGGCCTTCCGACAAACACGGCGGGGTTCTGAACATGCTGAAGGCTCTGCCCAATATCCTGACCGCCTCGCGGCTGGTCATGGCGCTGTTCATGTTCGTGGCCTTCGCGGCGGCGGCCGGCGCGGTCCCCTACTACTCCGACCGCCTGGAGCCCGAGGCCCAGTTCGCCCTGCAGCGCTGGGCCGTCTACGCCTTCGTGGTCGCGGCCCTGACCGACTTCCTCGACGGCTGGCTGGCGAGAAAGCTGAACGCCGAGACCGTCTGGGGCGCGATCCTCGATCCCATCGGCGACAAGGTGCTGGTCTGCGGCGCGATCCTCGGCCTGATGAGCCTGGGTCCGCAGCCGATGGTCGTTCTGCCGGCCGGCCTGATCCTGTTCCGCGAGTTCACCGTCAGCGCGCTGCGCGAGGTCACCGCCGGCAAGGGCGTATCCCTGCCGGTCACCCTGCTCGCCAAGTGGAAGACCACGCTGCAACTGACCGCGCTGGGCATGGAGCTGATCGCCGCCGCCTGGGGCGCCTTCGCCCTGCCCGACGGCACACCGTTCCGCTACGGCTTCGAGACCGCCGCCCACGCCATGCTGTGGCTGGCTGCCCTGGTGACGCTGATCACCGGCTTCCAGTACTGGGAGCAGGCGCGGAAAGCGCTGTCGAACTGAAGGCCTCGAAGCTTTCAAACGTGGTGTCATCCCGGTTTTCGCGTCAGCGAAAGACCGGGACCTCCAGCGCCGGATTGCTGGAAGTTCGCACTGCCCCGCAAAACCGGCGCGATCAGGTGCAGGAGGTCCCGGTCTTCGCCCACTCCGCGTGGGCGAAACCGGGATGGCGCCCGCAATTGCTCATCTACCCCTTCGGCGCGGCGGCGGACCACTCGGTCTCGATCTGCACCTTGACCTCGTCGCCGACGCCGAAGCTGGTCCCGCGCGGCGGCAAGGAAGCGGTGACCCCGAAGTCGGAGCGCTTGAACGTGGTCACGGCGGAGAAGCCGACCTTGGGGCCGCCCATGGGGCTGGCCGCCCAGCCGCCGTTGAAGGTGGCCTTCAGCACCACCGGCTTGGTGACGCCCTTGATGGTCAGGTCGCCGGCCACATCGGCGGTCTTGGGCCCGGTCACTGTCACGCCGGTGGAGCGGAAGGTGATCATCGGGTTGGCGCCGACGTCGAGCCAGTCCTTGCCGAGCAGCTTCTGCAGGAACCCGGCCGGCGGCGCCGGCAGCAGCAACGAGGTGGGGTCGATCCCGGCGGTCACCCGCATGGCCGAAGGATTGGCCGGATCGAAGCTAAGCTCGCCCGAGAGCTTGCCGAAGTTGGCCACATAGGCCGAGAGCCCCAGGTGGTTGACCTGGAAGGTCACCGAGGAGTGGGTGACGTCGAGCGCATAGGTCCCGGCCGGGGCGGTGGTGACCGGGGTCTGGGCCTGGAGGGGCGCGGCGGCGACCAACAGGGCGAGCGCGGCGGCGGGAAGCGCGAAGCGGGAAGGCTGGAACATGGAGACCTCTCAAATCAGGGGGGATTCACGGCAGTGGGATGAAGTCCTGGTCGTCGGCGTCGGGGAGTTTCATGCGGCCGGCGCGCCAGTCGGCCTTGGCCTGCTCGATACGCGCTTTCGATGACGAGACGAAGTTCCACTCGATGAAGCGCTCGCCGACCGGCTCGCCGCCCAACAGCATGACGGTCGCTTCGCTGACGGCGGTGAACAGCACCGGCTGGCCCGGCTTGAACACCGCCATCTGCCCGGCGGTCAGCCGCTGGCCGGCCGCATCGACCTCGCCCTCGACCACATAGGCGGCGCGTTCGGGATACTCGGCCGGAAGCTCGCCCTTAGCTCCGGCGCGCATCCGCCAGTGGCAGTAGAACAGCGGCGAGCGGACCTTCACCCTGGACTTCGCGCCCCAGCCCTCACCCGCGATCAACCGCGCCCAGAGACCGTCGGGGCTTTCATAGGTGGGCAGGTCGACGGGCTTGTGGTTGTCGAAGCTGGGGTCGATTTCCTCCAGCTCGGTGGGGAGCGCGATCCAGGCCTGGATCCCGTGCAGCCGCCCGCCCTCTGCGCGCAGCGTCTCGAACCGCTCAGAGTGGGTGACGCCCTTGCCGGCGGTCATCCAATTGACCTCGCCCGGATGGATCGCCTGGTGCGCGCCCACGCTGTCGCGATGGGTGATTTCGCCCTCGAACAGATAGGTCAGCGTCGAGAGCCCGATGTGGGGATGGGGCCGCACATCGACGCTGCGCGGAAAGCCGGGCTCGAAGCGCGACGGCCCCATGTGGTCGAAAAACACGAAGGGCCCCACCATTCGCCGCCGCACCTGCGGCAGCACGCGCCCGACCTCGAACCCGCCGAGGTCCTTGCGCTGCTGGTCGATGATGAGGTCGATCAAGGGGGGCTCCTAATCCGGGCGCGCGTCGGGCTGTTCTTCATTTGGGGCGGAAGGGGCCGAGTTTCAGGGGGGGCGGCCCAAATGTCTCGAATGCTGGACTCAAGAACGACTTTTCTCGGGGTTTTATTCAAGGA
The DNA here is from genome assembly GCF_044371015.1 of Phenylobacterium sp. Lineage (GTDB taxonomy): Bacteria > Pseudomonadota > Alphaproteobacteria > Caulobacterales > Caulobacteraceae > Phenylobacterium. The sequence continues at coordinate 514 of NZ_JBILUK010000095.1, read as the reverse complement.
AATCAGAGCGGGGTGTTTCGGCGCTGCGACATTTGGCGAGGCGTCTCAGCGATTGCGCGAAGCCTGGACTCAAATCGCGGGTTCCTCGGGGGTTTTCTCAATGAAATCATTTGGCGTCAGGGTGGTGGTGCGCAATTTCAGGCGTGAAGGCAGGGTCCGCGCGGGCAGGGTGGGGATGAGCCTCGACCGTAGCACGGGCTTGGAGACTCGCGAAGAACAAAAATAGAACTAACATGGCGCGGCTGATGGACGACGAGTTGAATGCGCCGTCACCGAAACTCGGGATTGGCATTCCCGGAACGGCGAGTTTCCGGCCCGAACCCAACGGAGAGAAGCGACCCATCTTGGAAGTTGGGAGGGTCCACTTGCAGGTCAGGTAAAGCTCATAAAAATGCGTGGATGGGCTACCGGTCGTTCCACAGGTCACTGGCCCAGCCTATTCAGCGAAGTCGCGCAGCAGGTCAGACGTCAGTTCGACCCAGGGCTCGCCCCCCTCATGGCCCTCAAACCAAGC
>NZ_JBILUK010000308.1:0-3127 GCF_044371015.1 Phenylobacterium sp. | reverse complement strand
CCAGGGCCGGATCCTGGTGGCGCAGCTGGCTGGCGCCGGTCGGGATGGGGGCCGGACTGGCGGCGGCCTGCGTGGCGGGCCTGCTGGTCGGAACCCAACTGGCTGTCGCGCCGATCGCAACCGACCCGGACGCGGAGGCCCTCGTCACCGCCGTGGGTGAGGACGCGTTCGATCTCTATCTCGACGATGAGGCGGCCTGATGACCTCGCGCGCGATCTGGATCGCTCTCTTTGCGTCCCTTGCGGTCAATGTCTTCGCCCTGGGCGCCTTCGTGGGCGTGCGGCTGACCGAAACGCGGGTGGCGACGCCCGAGGCGCCGCCGCCCCGGGCGCGCAATCCCCTGATGGAGGCGGTGCGCGCCTTGCCGCCGGAGGCGCAGGCCGCCTGGCGCGCCCACAATCGCGAGTTCATGCAGGCCGCCGGGCCTGAGATCCGCGAGTCTCGCCGTCTGACCCGCGAGGCTCTGCGGGGTCTGGGCGCCGAGCCCTTCGACGCCGCCGTCGCCCTGGCCGCGCTAGATCGGGCGCGCGACGCCGAGCGCCAGGGCCGCAGCGCCATGGATCGTCGCCTGGTCGAGTTCGCCGCCGGTCTGCCGCCTGAAGATCGCCGCGCTTTCGCCGAGGCCCTGGCGCGGGGCGCTGATCGCGGCGGCCGGCCGCGCGGCGGGTCGGAACGACCGGGGCCGTAGAGCGTTTTTCGCTGAAGTGGACACCGGATCAGCGCAGAAAACGCTTTAAATTCAAAGATCCGAGCCTCTAGCCTCAGGCCGCGGCCGCTTCGCTTTGCCGGATCGGGATTGAGAAGCTGGCCAGCGTGCCCTGGCCCGGCGCGCTGGCGAGGTCGAGCAGCCCGCCGTGCATTTCCACAAGCGACTTGGAGAGCGCCAGGCCCAGGCCCGTGCCCTGGGTGGTTTTGGCGTGCTGGCTTTCGATCTGCTCGAACGGCCGCGCCAGCCGCTCCAGATCCTGCGGCGCGATGCCGATGCCGGTGTCCTGCACGCCCACGCGCACTTGCCGGCCCAGCGGGTCGTCACGCAGCTCGGCGACGATCGTGATGCGCCCGCCGCGCGGCGTGAACTTGATGGCGTTGGAGAGCAGATTCAGCAGCACTTGCTTCAGCGCGCGATGATCGGCCTCCACCTCCGGCAAGGGGGGGAACGCCACGGTCAGGGTCAGGTCGGCCGCTTCCGCCCGATTGCGCACCAGCCGGACTGCGTCTTCGACCAGATCCTCGAGGCTCAGGGGCTCAAAGCGCAGGTTGAACTTCCCGGCCTCGATCTTGGACATGTCGAGGATGTCGTTGATCAGCGCCAGCAGGTGCTGACCCGAGCCCAGGATGTCGCGGGCGTAGTCGCGATAGCGCGGCTCGCCCAGCGGCCCATACATTTCCGCCGCCATGATCTCGGAGAAGCCGTTGATGGCGTTGAGCGGCGTACGCAGCTCGTGACTCATATTGGCCAGGAACTCGGTCTTGGCGGCGCTGGCCTGCTCGGCGCGGATCTTCTCGGCCTCGTACTTGCGGGCCAGTTCGGAGAGCTGGTCCTGACTGCGCTCGAGCTTGGCGACGGCGCCGCGAAGCTCCTCCTCCTTGATGCGCTGGGCCTCCTCCTGGGTCTTGAGTGCGGTGATGTCCGCGGCGGTGACCACAAGCCCGCCCTCGGCGGTCGGACGTTCGGAGATCTGCACCCAGCGACCGTCGGAGAGCTCGGCCTCGCGCACGCCCGGCTGGTGTCCGGGTGCGGGCGTTTCCTGGCGCACCACGCGGCGGGCGGCCTGATCGATCAGGTCCCGTGCGGCGCCGGACCGCAGCAGGCCCGCGTCCAGTTTGAAGATATCGCGGAAATTGCTGTTCCACATGGCGAGGCGGCCGCCCCGATCCCAGAGCACGAAGGCCTCGGAGGTGCTCTCGATGGCGTCGCGCAGACGGCTCTCGGCAGCCTGGGCGCGGGCCTGGGCGAGCCGTTCCTCGGTCACGTCGAGACCGACGCCGATGATGCGCGCGAAGCCGCCCTCCGGGCTTTCGCCGAAACCCCGGCCGCGGAAGTCGATCCACACCGGGCGTGCGCCGGCCAATGGCGGCACCCGGAAGGAGACATCGAAGTCGCCGTAGATCGCGGCGTTGGTGAGCGCGTCTCTGAGATCGTCGCGGTGGCCGGGCGCCGCGCGGTCGAGCACCTGCTGGCCGGGAACCACGCCGCCGCGCCATCCGAAGAGCGCGGCGGTGACCTCGGACATGTAGATCTGGTCCGATGAGAGATCCCACTCCCAGATGCCGCAGCGCGCCGCTTCGACCGCCATGCGGAACCGGTGCTCGGACGCCGCCTGGGCCGCCTCGATCCGCTCCAGACGGCGCATTTCGGCGAGCAGCGCGATCCCGAGCAACGCCGCGCTGGCGCAGGCGATCAGAAACCAGGCGATCAGCTCAGGAGATCGGGGTGCGAGCTGTCCGAAACGCGCCGCGCCGGCGATCGCCAGGCCGGCCAGTCCGGCCAGAGCGACGAAGGTCAGAAGGCGGGCGCGCTTGCGCGACCCGGAAAGCCGCCCCGGCCCCCGTCGTTCGGGCGTCACGCCCGCCCAGCCCTGCCCTGCGTTCGACGCCAAGGCCACCCACTCCGAACACCGCCGCGAAGCGACCCTAGACTGATCCGCGCATGGCGGTCATCGGGGGAACGCGCTTCAACCTTCCAACGCGCGGCGGGCCAGTTCCTCGACGTTGCGCGACAGGCCCTCGGTGGCGAGGATGCGCTCGAGCTCGACCTTCATCAGCGCGCCGAGCTCCGGCTTGAGCCTTTTCCAGCCGCCCAGGGGGTCGACCAGCCGAGCGGCGGTCTGCGGGTTGAAGCGATCCACCGCCAGGATCTGGTCGGCGAGGAAGCGGTAGCCGGCCCCGCTCGGGTCATGGAACCGGGCCGGGTTGAAGCTCGCGAAACTGGAGACCAGGGCCCGCAGGCGATTGGGGTTGGTGATGTCGAAGGCCGGGTGCGCGGTCAGGCCCAGCACGCGGCCCAGCGCCCCTTCGTCCGGATCGCGGGCCTGCAGGGCGAACCACTTGTCGATCACCAGCGGCTCGGACTTCCAGCGGTCCTGGAAATCGGTGAGCGCGGCCTCGAACGCGGGCCCTCCGATCA
>NZ_JBILUK010000094.1:0-11536 GCF_044371015.1 Phenylobacterium sp. | reverse complement strand
GCGATTGCCGCGCCTATCCGCTGGAGAAGGGCTCCCGGAGAGGAGTTCGCCTACCCGTCCCGCCGCGCCATCAGTTTGAAGATGCCCGAGGCGCGGACGATGTCGACGCCGCGGGCGCGCAACACGCTTTCCGCGAAGGCTACGTCCTGGGTCGCGCGGGTGAGTCTCGCCTCGCCGATGACCCAGTCGCCCTTTCGGGCCATGTGCAGGTAGTCGATCGAGAGGTGAATGGTCACGCCGATCCGGCCGCTGCCCCGGCTGGCCGCAGCCGCCAGCAGCCCATCGGTGAAGGCGCTGAGCATGCCGCCATGCACGATGCCGACTCCGTTGGTGTGGCGCGGCAGGGCGTAGAAAGCCTGGGTCATCACCTCCCCGCCGTCGGGGCGGTGGAAATAGGGCCCGTTGAGCGTGGAGAATGGGCCTCTGCCCTGGCTGAGCACGAAACCGGGCGGCGGATCGGGGATCACGTCATCCACGCGGGATGCTCCTATGGTGGATGCGGTCGCCGGGTTTGAGGCCCAGTTGCGCGGCGCGACCGGCGGCCAGTTCCAGCACGAAACGGGCAGGACCGGACGAGGGCAACGGACGTTCGTCCAGCGGCCGGGCGTTGGCGATCGAGACGATGCTGCCCCTGGCGTCGATATAGATGATGTCGAGCGGGATCAGCGTATTGCGCATCCAGAACGCCTGGATGTCGGCGCGCGGAAAGACGAACAGCATGCCCCGGTCCGGAGCGACCGCGCGGCGGCACATCAGGCCGAACTCCCGTTCCCGCGGATCGTCTGCCACCTCGACCAGGAACCAGGTCTCGCCACGGGCTGTCTTGGTCGAGAGCGGCTCCAGCGGCCGAATCTCGGGTTGGCCGACGCAGTTGCGGGGATCCTGGCGGGGTAACTGGGCCTGGACCGGCATGGCGGCGAGCAAGGCGAGGCCTACGCCCAATCCGCACGCGAACTTCAGATGCAACACGTCGCCGCGACTCCCGCGCCTGATGATCAGGCGAGGTTAGACTCCCGGATTTCGGCGACCACAAGGCCCTTGGGGCCGTCCGTGAAGTTGACCATCACGCTGTCGCCCGGCTGCAGGTCCTCGATGCCGGCGTCGCGCATGGTTTCGATGTGGACGAAGATGTCGCCGGGGCCGGAATCACGCACCACGAAGCCATAGCCCTTCGCGCGGTTGAACCACTTGACCTTGGCGCTTTCCAGCGGACCGGTGGCCTCGGATGGGCGCCGGGCGGCCCGGGGCGCGCCATTGCGGCTGTCTTCGCCAACACGACGCTCGGTTGGCGTGGCGCAACTCTCATCGACCTGCACCACTTCGGCGACCTGCCAGCCCTTGGCGCGGCGCACCACGTCGCAGGTGATCGCCGAACCCTCCAGGCAGTGTTCGCGGCCCATGGGCCGGAGGCTGGTGATGTGGAGCAGGACATCCTTGAGATCGGTGACCTGAGGATCGTCCGGAACGACGAAGCCGTAGCCCTTGCCTGTATCGAACCATTTGACCCGGCCTGAGATTCGAACGGCGGGCGATACATCACCAGACTCAAGCTCTTGCACGTTCGTACTCCCCCCCCCCGGAGTCCGCGACCCCGTGACGGGCCCGATACACCTATAACAGTGTTCTCGAAGGGGTGCGGGCGTCAAGGAAATTGCCGAGACGAAACAACCGGCGCGTCAGGCGCATACGCCCAGGAAGCGAGTGTGGGGGAAATCGCGTGGCAGTCCCTAGGGGAGTCGAACCCCTCTCTCCAGGTTGAAAACCTGGCGTCCTAACCGATAGACGAAGGGACCGCGTGACGCGAAGGCGCGCTCTATAAACGCCTTCCCCGAGGCCTGCAAGCGCAGCTAGACTCGGCGCGGATCGGCGGCGTCCTCGATCTCCAACTCCACGCTTTCGCGGCCCTGCCAGTCGTCAGGCTTGAGCTTGCCGGCCACGTGCAGCGCGCCGCCCGCCATCAGTCTCCGGCCCAGCTCGGTGTCTTCCGAACGCCAGGCGACGGCCTTGAGGCGCCCACCGGACGGGTCGGTGAGCGTGACCCGCACGTGCCCGCCGCGCAGCGCCATCGGACGTTCGATCCGGGCGTCGGCCAGGGCGAAGGTCGGCTCGGGATTGCCGGGCCCGAACGGCGCCAGCCGCTGGAAGTCGGCCCACAGAGCCCGGTCGGCGCCGCGCGTTGTAACCAGGGCGTCAATGTCATAGCCATCAGCCAGGGTGGCGGCGGCGCTCTCGGTCTCGAGCTGCTCGCAGAGAAACGTGGTGAGTTCGGGGATGGCGCCCGGGCGCACCGAAAGTCCGGCCGCCATGGCGTGGCCGCCGCCGGCCAGGAGCAGGCCCGCTTCATAGGCGGCCTGGACCGCGCGCCCGAGGTTGACGCCCGGCTGGGAGCGGCCGGAGCCCTTGCCCACGTCGGCGGCGCGATCGATGCCGATCACGATCACCGGCTTACGGAAGCGCTCGCGCAGCCGGCCGGCGACGATGCCGATCACGCCTGGGTGCCAGCCGTCGTCGGAGACCACAAGGCACGGGCCCTCGGTGGCGTTGGACTGTTCGAGGCGTCGGATCGCAGCTGCCTGGACCTCGGCCTCGACGGCCTTGCGCTCCGTGTTGAGTCCGTCCAGCTCCGCCGCGAGGGCCGCAGCCTCGACCGGATCATCGGTGGCCAGCAGGCGCGCGCCCAGGTCAGACCTTCCGATCCGCCCCCCGGCGTTGATGCGGGGGCCGAGGAGGTAGCCGGCATGAAAGACGCTCGCCGCGCCCTCCCCGCCCTTGGCGACCGCCATCAGCGCCTTGAGCCCCGGATTCGCCCAGCCGGACATGATCTTCAGGCCCTGAGCCGTCAGGGCGCGATTGAAGCCGGTCAGCCGGGTCACGTCGCAGATTGCGCCAATGGCCGCCAGATCGAGCCAGGCGCGGATGTCCGGACCTTCCCCCAGGCCACGCCGCCGCGCCTCCCGGTTCAGCGCCGCCAGCAGCACGAAGGCCACGCCCGCCGCCGCCAGGTGTCCCTGTCCTGAGCCGCAATCCGGCCGATTGGGATTGACCAGCGCGGCGACCGCCGGAATCTCCCCTGGCCGCATCAGATGGTGATCAATCACCACGACCGGCAGTTCGATCTCAGCCGCGCAGGCCAGCGCATCCGTCGCCGCGGCGCCGCAGTCGACCGTCACCACCAGTTCCGCGCCCTCGGCCTTAAGCCGCCGGAATGCGGCCGGCGACGGGCCGTAGCCCTCAATGATGCGGTCGGGGACATAGATCGCAGGCTCGCGGCCCATGGCGCGGAACCAGCGTACAATCAGCGCCGCCGATGAGGCGCCGTCGACGTCATAGTCGGCGAACACCACAACGCGGCGCCCGGCCTCAAGGGCGTCCACCAACAGGGTCGCCGCGCGATCCATGTCGGCGAAGCTTGAGGGGTCCGGAAACAGGGCCTTGAGCGTCGGCGCCAGGAAATCGGCCGCCTCCGCCTCGGAGATATCCCGTGCGGCCAGCGCCCGGGCCAGCGGCTCGGAGAGGCCGAGCGCCAGCTGATGGCGGCGCGCCAGTTCGGGATCGGCCGCCCGCGCCCGCCAAGGTCGCCCCGACAGCGAGGCCGACACGCCAAGAAAGCCGAGATTCGTCGATCCGTCCGCCACGCGCCCTCACTTGATGCGAACTATCCGCCCCGCCCGAGCGAGTCGCCATAGCGCTCTTGCCGCAGGCGTGCGTCAGAATGGGGCGGAGTCGCCCCGTTGCGGGGTCGAAGAGCCCAGAATCAGTCGAGCTTCAATGTGGAGTAAGGCGCAGTGTTGGAAAAGGCGCGCTCATCAATGGTCGCGGCGGCTCCGGCGATCAGCCGCTTGCCACCGGGCCCCTTCTCAAGCGCGAAGGCATCGTAGAGCTGGCCGTCCACTGTCCAGGCCTCGTAGGCCAGGCGCTCGCCGTCGATCCTGATAACCTGGAAGAACTGCGAGTTCTCGCCCTTGCGCTGAAGCTGGACACCATGTTCGGCGTAGTCCTTCCAGCCTTCTTGGCGCCAAACGTACTGCTTGGGTCCCGAGACCGAGTTGACGAACATCGGCCCGATCGCCCCGGCCGCCGAGCCTTGAGCAGACAGACGCTCCGGCGTCTGGGGAATGCCGCCCCGCGCATAGGTGTGGTCATGGCCCTGCAGCACCAGGTCGACGTCGTGCTTTTTCAGGACCGGAAGAAGGATGTCGCGGCGCATGCGGTCATCTCGATCCCTGCCGGAAGAGAACACGGGGTGATGGAAGGTCGCCACCCGCCAGCGCGCCTTGGAATTCGCGAGTTCGCGGTCGAGCCAAGCTGCCTGGACCTTGAGATCCGCGCCCATAGTGTCGATCACAAACACATGCAGGTCATCGGTGTAGCGGACGGCGTAGGCCGTCTCCTGCAGATCAGCGGGCAGGTCGGCCACCTGTGGCAGCCGCCACTGGGGCCGCCAGAGTTGCGACAGCGCGCGCCGCTGCTCGTTGGGCGCGGCGCTGACGCGCGAGTACTCATGGTTGCCCGCGACCGGCACGGCTGGGACCATGCCGTGGATGAAGCCAACGGCCTTGAACCACTGCGCCCACTCGTAGTCGCGCGAGCCGGTATCCACCATGTCTCCAGCATGGATGATGAAGCGCGCGTCAGGCGCCTTTGCGTAAGCGGCCCGGATCGCACGCGACCAGTGCGATAGAATTCCGTTCTGCGCGTCCCCTAGGTAGAGGAAAGTGACCGGCCCCTTCAACGGGGCGGTGCGGACCTGGAACCATTCGCTCCACTGGTCCGCCGCGCCCTGCACCCGATAGACATAAAGCGTGTCGGGCTCGAGGCCCTCGAACAGCGCCGAGTGATACCGAACGGCTGGAAGCGCGGCGTTGTGCGGCACATCGAAAAGCTGCCCCGCCAGCGCGATTTTCGCAGGATCCAGGCGCTCGGTCTGGGCGTCCACTGAGCGAGCAGCCAGGTCGAACCGCGCATCCGGCGTCGCTCGGGCGATTTCGGCTCGCGTCGCCTTCGCCGTATCGTCGGTCCGCCAGCTAACCGCAAGGGTCCGGGCCGGGTCGGCGGCGAAGGTCACCACCACTCGATCAGGCCAGGCCGACGCCTGCTGCCAGGGCGGGATCGGCGCGCCAGGGCGGTCCCCATGCGCCAGGGCAGGCCCGCCGATCACAACCTGCGCGGCAATCAGAAGTCCGGCGGCGGCGCTGAAGACTGAGCGCATCATCTCGAAACCTCGCCCCCGTTCCATGGCTTGGGCCCGCTAAGGCGGCCCGCGATGCATGCAGGACCGCAGGGCGCCGAAAAGCTTCCAGGGTTCTTGCACGACGAAAATGACATCATCGTGTTTCGTCCCGAAGACACTCGCGCCGGCTGTCGTACGCCCCCTAGCCGTTCAGGCGGGCCGCTTCATCCGCACTTCACGCACTGTCCGGGTCGCGGAGTTCATCACCAGGGTGTGGGTGTGGACGAAGCCGTCCTTGACGCTCACGCCATCGAGCAGCGCACCCTTGGTAACGCCGGTCGCCGCGAAAATCGCGTCGGCGCGAACCATCTCGTGCAGGTCGTACTTCTTGTCGAGATCGGTGATGCCGACGCGAGCGGCGCGGGCCCGCTCGTCGGCGTTGCGGAACACCAGGCGGCCCTGGAACTGACCGCCGACACACTTCAGCGCCGCACAGGCCAGCACGCCCTCCGGCGCGCCGCCCGAGCCGACATAGAGGTCGACGCCGGTATCCGGGTCGGCGGTGTTGATCACCCCCGCCACGTCGCCGTCGGTGATCAGGTGTATGCGAGCGCCCACGCCGCGAACCGAGGCGATGATCTCTGCGTGGCGCGGACGATCCAGGATGCAGACGGTGATCTCGCTGGTCTCGACGCCCTTGGCCTTGGCCAGCGCCGTGACGTTCTCCGCCGGGCTCCTGTCGAGATCGATCACGCCGGCCGGATAGCCGGGGCCGCAGGCGATCTTGTCCATATAGGTGTCGGGCGCATTGAGCAGCGTGCCCTTAGGCGCCCAGGCCATCACCGCCAGCGCATTGGCCATGGCCTTGGCGGTAAGGGTCGTGCCTTCCAGCGGATCGAGCGCGATGTCGATCTTGGGCCCCTTCCCGCGACCGACCTTCTCTCCGATGTAGAGCATCGGCGCCTCGTCGCGTTCGCCCTCGCCGATGACGATCTCGCCGTCGATATCGAGGTCGTTCAGCGCCGTTCGCATGGCGTCGACGGCGGCCTGGTCGGCCGCTTTCTCGTCGCCCCGGCCCGCCAGCTTCCAGGCGGCGATAGCGGCGATCTCCGTCACGCGGACGGCGTCCAGCACCAGTCCACGATCCAGCACTTGGGAAGTCATGTCGTCTCCGTCCCTGTATTGGAGGGCCTTTGAGCCTAGATGCGGACGATCCGCAACATCCGTGGCCGGTCGAGCACCGCCGACAGGCCCGCGATCCGTTCCACCGCCTCGGCCAGGGTGGCTTCCGGAGCCGCATGGGTGGTCAGCACGATGGGCACGCCCGCCGCGCCTTCGGAGGGCTTTTGCAGGAAGCTCTCGATAGAGACGCCGGCCTCGGCCAGGGTCTCCGATACCGCCGCGATCACGCCGGGCTCATCCCTGACCAGGAAGCGCATATAGGCCCGGCCGGTCATCTGGCGGGGATCGACACGCTGCAGCGGCGGCAGGTCCTGAACCGGCGCCTGGAAGGTCGGCCGCGAGCCGCCGGTCATTACATCGGCGAGATCGGCCGCGACGGCGGCGGCGGTGGGGCCGGCCCCCGCGCCGGGCCCCTGGATGAAGAACCGTCCGATCCGGTCGCCCTCGATGAACAGGGCGTTCAGCGCCCCGCCCGCCTGAGCCAGGGGATGATCCAGCGGCACCAGCGAGGGCCGCACCCGCACCCTCGCGCCGTCTCCCGCGCGCTCGGCCGAGGCGATCAGCTTGATGCGATAGCCGAGATCCTTGGCCATGCGGATGTCGAGCAGTTCGATCTGCTCGATGCCCTCCACCTCTGCGGCCTTGAAGTCCGGCGTGCAGTTGAACGCCAGGGCCGCCAGGATGGTGATCTTGTGGCCGGCGTCGAAGCCGCCCACGTCCATGGTCGGGTCCGCCTCGGCGTAGCCCAGGCGCTGGGCGTCGCCGAGCACATCGGCGAACGACCGCCCCGAGGTCTCCATCTCGGTCAGGATATAGTTGCAGGTGCCGTTGAGGATGCCGGCGATGGTGTTGATGGTCTCGCCCACCAGCCCCTCGCGCACGATCTTGACCGCCGGCACTCCGCCCATCACCGCGGCCTCGAACTTCAACGGGACGCGCATCTCCTCCGCCAGCGCCGCCAGCTCGGCCCCGTGTTCGGCGATCAGGGCCTTGTTGGCGGTGACCACAGGCTTGCCGGCCCGCAGGGCCGCCTCGACGGCCGCCTTCGCCGGACCGTCCGACCCGCCAATCAGCTCGACGAAAATGTCGGTTTCCTTGGCCTGGGCCAGGGCCACGGGATCGTCGAACCAGGGGATGCTCGATATGTCGACCGGTCTCGGGCGTGATCGCGACCGCGCCGAGACCCCGCTGACATGGAACAGTCCGCCCGCCGGGGCGAAGGCTGGATCGCCGCCGAGGAAGTCGATCAGGCCGGCGCCGACGGTGCCGAGGCCCGCGACGCCGATGCCCCAGGGACGGCGTTCCTGACTGTCCATCACTGCGCCGCGAGCGCGTTGTGCGCCCGTCCCAGGATCTCGTCGGCGTTGCCGAGGAACTTCTTCACGTTGCGCGCCGCCTGGCGGATCCGGTGCTCGTTCTCGACCAACCCGATGCGCACATATCCCTCGCCGTATTCCCCGAACGCGATGCCGGGCGCCACGGCGACGCCGGCCTCCTCGATCAGCAGCTTGGAGAACAGCATCGATCCGGCCTGCTCGTACTGCGGCGGGAGCTTGGCCCAGGCGAACATCGAGGCCGGCGGCGCCGGAATGTCCCAGCCGGCGCGCTTCATCGACTCCACCAGGGTGTCGCGTCGACCCTTGTAGATCGCCCGGATCTCATCGATGCAATCGGTCGGTCCGTTCAAGGCCGCGGCGGCGGCGACCTGGATCGGCGTGTAGGCGCCGTAGTCGAGATAGGACTTCACCCGCGCCAGAGCCGCGCACATGCGCTCATTGCCCACCACCATGCCGACCCGCCACCCGGCCATGGCGAAGGTCTTGGACAGCGAGTTCACTTCAACGGCGATGTCCTTGGCCCCGTCCACCTGCAGCAGCGACGGCGGCGGATTGTCGTCGAAATAGATCTCGGAATAGGCGATGTCAGAGAGCACCAGCATGTCGTGCTTCTTCGCCAGGCCCACGACCTCCTTGTAGAAGTCGAGATCCACCCACTGCGCCGTCGGATTGGATGGATAGCTGACGATCAGCACGCTCGGCGGCGGAGCGGAGTGCTTCACCGCCCGGCTGATTCCCGAGAGATACTCTTCCGGGCTGCCCGCCGGCACGTGGCGGATCACACCGCCGGCCATGATGAAGCCGTAGGCGTGGATCGGATAGGCCGGGTTCGGGCAGACGATGACGTCGCCCGGTGCAGTCAGCGCCTGGGCCAGGTTGGCGAAGCCCTCCTTCGATCCCAGGGTGGCGATCACCTCTCGCTCGGGATCGAGCTTCACCCCGAAACGTCGACCGTAGTAGCCGGCCATGGCTTTGCGGAGCCCGGCGATGCCCTTCGAGGCCGAATAGCGCCCGGCCTTGGGGTCGCGCGCGGTTTCGATCAGCTTGTCGACGATATGGCTCGGGGTCGGCATGTCGGGATTGCCCATGCCGAAATCGATGATGTCGGTCCCCTGCGCGCGCAGGCGGGCCTTGATGCGGTTGACCTCCTCAAAAACGTAAGGCGGGAGGCGTCGGATACGGTGAAATTCAGGTGTCATTGTCGGAGCTCTTGCGCCGCGCTTCGCCCATGCGGCCGATCTGCGAGCTGAGGTGGGGCCTGGATAGACGTGTGGGCTATGTCCGCCAAGCCGGGTTGCGGAAAAGTTACGCCTCGCGCGGCGCCTACGCCCGCGGATCGCGGGCCTCAGCGCGGCGGAGGCGGTGTAGCTCGGTCCCGCAGGGCCCGGGCGAAGGCTTCGGCCTCATCCGGATTCGGCGGATCAAGTTCCGGGCCGGCGTCGCGACGCCCGCGTTCGGCGTAGGCGTCGGTTCCGTCCAGGGTCCAGGTTCCTGGCGCGGTGGCCTGTTCGAGCGCCGCGCCTTCCGCCAGCACGGCCTGAGCGCTGCGACCATAGCGCGTGCCGGGCGCGGCGTCGGCCGGGGCCTTGGGAATGCTCGCAAAGGTCGGGAACGGCGCATCCTGTCGCGTCAGCCGCGCCACGTCCGCGGCGACCGGCGAGGCCGGGTCGATTTTCGAATCCCCGAAGGCCGCGCCGACGCAGCCGCCAAGCGACAGCGCGCACATCCCCGCCGCTAAAGGCGTGACGAGGCGGGTGGCGCTCAGCCATAGTGTCTGGGGCGTGGACATCTGCGTCCGGTCATAGGCGATGATCGTGGATGGCGAAAGAGCGCGCGGTTTGCAGGGCGCGCGGCCTTCCGGAGGAGGCTTGGATGAGCGAACAGGGCGGAAAAACGAAAGGCGGCCAGTCCAAGTCCGGCAAAACCGGCAAGGGCAAGAAGGCTAAGGCCGATCCGGCCGCAATGATTCCGCCGCCGCCCGGGCCCTCCGCCGCCGCCGAGCCGCCGCCGAGACCGGCGACACCGGCCTTCGATCCCACCGTGTTCACCACCGAACAGCGGAACCAGATCGAACAGCTGTCGCTCAACCTCGCCAAGGCCGCCATGACCGCGCAGGGCGCGATCGCCGAAATGGCCCTGCGCCAGGCGGAGAGGCCCGCCGCGCTCTCGCCCGACCCGTTCCATGTCGCCCCCGCCCTGACCCAGGTCATGGGCGCCCTGGCCGCTCAGCCCGACCGGCTGATGCGGGCCCAGGGCGAGCTCTTCACCCGCTATCTTGATCTCTGGCAGTCGATGGCCAAGCGGGCCGGCGGGGAAACCCCGCCCCCCGTCGCGACCCCCGCCAAGGGAGACAAGCGCTTTCTCGATCCCGACTGGAGCGACAATCCAGTCTTCGACGCCATCAAGCAGTCCTATCTGCTGACCGCCGGCTTCCTGAACGACATGGTCTCCGGCGTCGATGGCGTGGATCCGATGGAGAAGCGGCGGGTCGAGTTCTTCATGCGCATGCTGACCGACGCCTTCTCGCCCTCAAACTTCCTGGCATCAAACCCCACAGCCCTGCGTGAGGTGATGGCGTCCGGCGGAGAGAGCCTGGTCCGCGGCATGCAGAACTTCCAGGCCGACCTCCAGCGCGGCGGCGGCCAGCTCTCCATCGCCCAGACCGACTACGAGATGTTCAAGATCGGCGAGAATGTCGCCACCGCGCCGGGCAAAGTGGTTTTCCGAAATGAAATCATCGAATTGCTGCAGTTTTCGCCCACAACGGATCAGGTCCATGAGGTCCCGCTGCTGATCTTCCCGCCGTGGATCAACAAGTTCTACATCATGGACCTCAGGCCCGAGAACTCGCTGATCCGCTGGCTGGTGGCGGAGGGCTTCACCATCTTTGTCGCCTCCTGGGTCAACCCCGACGCAGCCCTCGCCACCAAGACCTTCGAAGACTACATGCGCCAGGGCATCTATGAGGGCGTCGGCGCGGCTCGGCGTCAGGCCGGGGTCGATCACGTCAACACCGTCGGCTATTGCATCGGCGGCACGCTGCTCTCGGCCACCCTCGCCCACATGGCTGTGAAGGGCGATACGTCGATCGGCTCCGCCACCTTCTTCGCGGCCCAGCAGGATTTCTCCGAGGCCGGCGACCTCCTGCTGTTCACCAATGAGGACTGGCTCAAGGACCTCGAAGCCAAGATGGACGAGGGCGGCGGCGTGCTCTCCGGCCAGACCATGGCCGACACCTTCAACGCCCTGCGCGGCAACGACCTGATCTGGTCGTTCTTCGTCAACAACTACCTCCTGGGAAAGGAACCCAAGCCCTTCGACCTGCTGTTCTGGAACTCAGACCAGACCCGCATGCCCAAGACGCTGCACACCTTCTATCTGCGGAAGTTCTATGGCGAGAACGCCATGGCCAGGGGCGAGCTGGTGCTCGACGGCGTGTCCATCGACCTCTCCAGGGTGAAGGTTCCGATCTACGTCCAGTCCTCCAAGGAAGACCACATCGCCCCCGCCCGATCGGTCTACAAGGGCGCGCGGCTGTTCGGCGGCCCCACGACCTTCACCATGGCCGGGTCGGGCCACATTGCGGGCGTGATCAACGCGCCGGTCGCCAAGAAGTACCAGCACTGGACCAACCCCCAGCTCCCCGAAACGCTGGAGGCCTGGCAGGCCGACGCGGTCGAAACCCCGGGCTCCTGGTGGCCGCACTGGTCCGCCTGGCTGAAAGCCCGCTCCGGCCCCATGGTCCCCGCTCGCGACCCCTCCCAAGGCCCCCTTCCCCCGCTCGGCGATGCGCCCGGCGACTATGTCAAGGTGAGGAGCTAAGGGCGGGCTTCCGGGCTTTCCGCGG
>NZ_JBILUK010000002.1:0-40840 GCF_044371015.1 Phenylobacterium sp. | reverse complement strand
GGCTCTCCGACAATACGCCCCGGGGCGGAGTCTTCCTGTTCGAGTCCGCCTTCGAGGTCCGGCGCGACCTGACCGAGCGTTGGGGCTTCGCGGCGTTTGTCGACGCCGGGGCCGTGGGCTCCAGCGGTGCGGTGGACTTCGGCGACCTGGCGGTCGGGGCCGGCGTGGGCGTGCGCTATAACCTGGGCTTCGCGCCCATCCGCATCGATGTCGCCACGCCGGTGAAACGGCGGCGCGGCGAGCCCCCCTTCCAGCTCTATCTCAGTATCGGCCAGAGCTTTTGAGCGCGGCGGAGACCAAACCGGCCCCCAGGCCGCCTCGCCGCAGAACCTGGCGATGGATCGGCGTGTGGGTTGCGTTGAGCCTCGCCTTGGCGGGTGTTGGGATCCGGTTCGGCGTGCAACTGCCGCCGGTGCGCAGCGCCATCGAGGCCGGTCTGGACGGTCTGAAGCTGGGGCGGTTTGGGCGGCTTGGCGTCGAAGGTCTGACCGGAGATCCCTGGACCGCGCCTCGGGCGCGTCGTCTGACACTGAGCGACGACAAAGGCGTTTGGGTCGAGGCGCGGGATGTTTCGATGCGCTGGCGGCCACTGGCGTTGCTGGGCCGCCGGTTTGAGGCGGGCCGGATCGAGGCGGCGTCGCTGCGCGTGCTGCGCCGGCCGCAACTGGGACCACGCCGGCCCGGCATCCCGCCGGTCTCGACGCGGATCGGAACCGTGCGGACGACCCTGGTCCTGGAGCCGGCTTTCGCGGTGCGGCGCGGCGTCTATGCGGCCACCGCCAGTTTCGACATCGCGCGGGTCGGCCTCAGATCCGGACAGGTGACGGCGATTAGCCAACTGCATCCGGGGGATCGTCTGGATGTCAGGTTCGCTGTCGGAGGCCCGCGGCCGATGCGCTTGCGCGTCGATGGCCTGGAGGCGCAGGGCGGAGCGATCGCGGGGTCGCTGGGGCTGGCGGCGGATCGGCCGTTCCGGCTGTCCGTGGCCGCGGACGGCGAGCGCGGCGGCGGTCGTTTCCTGGCTCTGGCGACCAGCGGTTCGGCGCGGCCGTTGGACGCATCGGGTCGCTGGACGTCGGCCGGGGGGTCGACCCGGGGCCGGATTGATCTTGCGGCCTCAAGCCACACGGCGCCCTGGGCCGAGCGACTGGGGCCGGAACTGCAGTTTGAAGGGACCGGGCGTCCTGTGGCGGGTGGCGGCTACCGGCTCGTCGGGGTGCTGGCCACGGAAGCGCTGACCGTGCGGCTGGATGGCGAGGGCGATCCCGTGGCCCAACGGACGGGCGCCGGGGGCCTCAGGGTGAGCGCCCGGGCCCCGGCGTTGGCGCGAATCCTCGGTCTGGAAGCCGCGCAGGCCGGACCCGCAGGCTACGATGGGGTTCTGCGGGGCGACGGCCGGAACTGGACACTCGATGGGCGCCTTGCCGCCAATGCGCTGGGGGTGGGCGACGGCTACCGGCTGGCGAGCGCCACAGGGCCGCTGATGCTGGCCTGGCGCGGACGCGAGATGGTCCTCAAGAGCGACCTGACCGGCGCGGGCGGGGCCGGGCAGGGGTTCACGGCGACGCTGCTGGGCGCTGCACCGCGACTGAATGTGGAGGGGGCCAGATCATCGGCCGGGCAGCTGCAGTTGCGCGCGCTGACCTTGGCGGGACGCGGCCTCGAGGTGACGGCGAAGGGCTCGCGCGGCCTGCTCGGCGGGTTCGCCCTGTCCGGCGAGGCGCAGGCGCGTCGGCTGGAGGAGGCGCGGGTCGGGGCCAGCGGCGGGGCGCGGGCGACCTGGCGGGCGGATCAGGCCAGCGCGGGCGCGCCCTGGCGGCTCTCGGTCGAGGCGCGCGGCGAGAATCTGGCGCTGGGCTATGTGGAGCTGGACCGGTTGCTGGGCGCGAGCCCGAGACTCGATCTGGCGGGAACCTGGGGCGCCGGCGCCCTGGCGCTGTCGCGGGCGGATCTGGATGGCGCGGCGCTGGACGCCAGGGGCCAGGGGGGCATGACGCGCGACGGGAGCCTGGCCCTCCGGGCGGACTGGTCGGCGCAAGGGCCGTTCCGCGCGGGGCCGGTGGAGGTGACAGGCGCGGCGCAAGGCGAGGGGAAAATCTCGGGGCCCATCGGTTCACCCAGGGTCGAACTCACGGCGCGGATCGAGGCGCTGGACATTCCGCGGCTCCCGCTGCGCGACGGACGCCTGGCGCTGGTGTTCCAGCGGCAGCCGGACGGTGGGGCGGGTACGGCGAGCCTGGAGGCGCTTAGCGGCTACGGGCCGGCCCGCGGACGCACGGACTTCGCCTTCGCGCGCGGCGGGCTGGATCTGGACGCGCTGGACCTCGATGCGGGGGGCCTCAAGGCCAGGGGCGCTGTCTCCCTGCGGCGCGGCGCGGCGTCGCGCGCCGACCTGACGCTGGATGTGGGACCGGGGGCGTTTCTCGACGCCGGTCGCGCGAACGGGTCACTGCGGATCGTCGATGGCGCCGGTGGGCCGCGCGCCAATCTGGCGCTGACCGCACGCAACGCCCGCTGGGGCGGCCGGGACTTTGTGGTCCGCGCCGCGAGCCTGACGGCCGATGGTCCGATGTCACGACTGCCCTTTGCGCTGTCCGCGCGCGGGGTCTCGCAGCGAGGCCCATGGACGGTGGATGGGGGCGGGACCGCGACTTCCCTCGAGCCCGGCTATCGCATTGGCTTCGACGGCAAGGCGGGGATCGCCGGGCGGCTGCTGGAGACCACGGAGACGGCGACCTTCCGCTTCGGAGGCGAGGACTCCGCCGCGCGCCTTCGCCTGGCCAGCTCCGACGACGCCCGCATCGCGCTGGACTTCGCGCAAAGGGACGGGACGGTGGAGGCGACGGCGTCGGCCGAGCGGTTGAGCCTGACGCTGATCGACCCCGACCTGGACGGCCGCGCCGAAGGGATGCTCGCGCTGCGGGGCGAGGGCGCACGCCTTGAGGGCCGGCTCGACGCGCGCCTGACCAGCGCCCGAGGGCGTGGAACACCTGCCGCGCGTGGCCTCGACGGGTCTGTGCGCGCCACTCTGAGCGATGATCAACTGACAATCTCCGCCCGCACGGTCGATGCGCGGGGCCTGAACGGAGAATTCGATCTGACCCTGCCGACCGAGGCTTCAGCGCAGCCGTTCCGGGTGGCGGTGGCGCGGCAAAGACCCATGCGCGGGACATTCCAGGCCGAGGGCGAGGTGGGGCCGCTGTGGGCGCTCCTGATGGGCGGAGAGCGGACTCTTTCCGGTGCGGTGAGGACGAACGGAACCCTGGCCGGCTCCTTGGCCTCGCCACGCGCTTCGGGGCGGATCGAGGTGGCGCGCGGACGGTTCGACGACGGCGCGACCGGTCTCTCCCTGCGCGATGTGACTCTCAATGCGGTGTTCAGTGAGCACGATCTGCAGGTGCTTGAGGCTTCGGGGGGCGACGGCCGGGGCGGCACGCTCTCCGGGGCGGGCGTGATCGGGCTGGGGCAGGCCGACTCCTCGACCTTCCGGCTGGACCTGGCGGGGTTTCAATTGATCGACAATGAGCAGGCGCGCGCGACGGCCAGCGGACGCCTGACCGCCAGCCGGGTTGCCGAAGGGCAGGTCAAGCTGGCCGGCTCGCTTTCGATCGACCGCGCCGACGTCGCCGCGGAGCCGCCGACTCCCAGCGGGGTCGTGGCGATGGATGTGATCGAGGTGAACCGGCCGGACGACCTCGCCCCGCCGCCCGTGGCGCGCCGCGGTCCGGGCTGGGCGCTGGATGTGAAGCTCTCGGCGCCTCGTCGGGTTTTTCTCAAAGGGCGGGGATTGGACCTGGAGCTGTCGCTCGACGCGCAGGTGGGAGGCGCCACCAACAATCCGCGTCTGACCGGCGTCGCGCGCGTGGTGCGGGGCGACTACGACTTCGCGGGCAAGCGCTTCACCTTCGATGACCGGAGCCTCGTCTATCTTTCGACGCGGCCGGAGGCGATCCGGCTGCAACTGGACGCTCAACGCGACGACCCGACGCTGAACGTGACGGTGCGGATCCGCGGAACGGCGGCGCGGCCGGAGGTGATCCTGACTTCGTCACCCAGCCTGCCCGAGGACGAGATCCTGTCGAAGGTGCTGTTTGAGCGGTCGGCGTCGCAGCTGTCGCCGGTGGAGGCGGCGCAACTGGCGTCGGCGCTATCGTCGCTGGCGGGCGGCGGCGGGCTGGACGTGGTGGGCAATCTGCGCGCCTTCGCCGGGCTGGACCGGCTGGCGTTCGGCGGCGGCGACCAGAGCGGCCTGACAGTTTCCGGCGGTAAGTACCTGACTGATGACGTCTATCTGGAATTGACCGGGGGCGGGCGCGATGGGCCTTCGGCGCAGGTGGAGTGGCGGATCGGCAAGACGCTGTCGATCCTCTCGCGGCTTGCCGGGCAGGCGGGGAACCGGCTCGCGGTGCGGTGGAGACGCGATTACTGAGCGATCTGGAGGACCCGATCCGTGGGTTCGATCGCGCCCAGGCGGAGGTCCGGCAGCAACGCCAGCCGGGCGTAGAGCTGTTCGAAGTCCGCCAGCGTGGCGTCCAACAGGGCCCGGAGCGAAGGCACGGCGAAGTAGACGTCCTGGAAGTCGTCGATCCGGTAGGGGGTGCGCATCACCCGGGCGAGATCAAACCGGAGCCGGAGAGGCTTTGGGCTTTCGAGGGCATATCGGCTCTCGGCGGCGCTGGACGCGATGCCGGCGCCGTAGATGCGCAGGCCGGCGGGGGTTTCGACCAGACCGAACTCGACCGTGTACCAGTAGAGACGGGCCAGGTGGTGCAACTGACCGCGACCGAGGGCCCGCAGACCGCCCTCGCCATAGGCCTGCATGTAGTCGGCGAATACGGGGTCGGTCAGCATCGGCACATGGCCGAACACGTCGTGGAAAACGTCGGGTTCCTGAAGATAATCAAGCTGTTCCGGTTTCCGGATGAAGCGTCCGGCCGGGAAGCGGCGGTTGGCCAGGTGTTCGAAGAACACCGCGTCCGGCACGAGGCCCGGCACGGCGACCACCGTCCAGCCGGTCAGGCGCGAAAGGTCGGCGTTGAGGCGCGCGAAGTCCGGTATGCCCGATCGGTGGAGGTCGAGCGCATCGAGGCCCCGGAGGAAGGGATCGCAGGCGCGACCATCGAGGATTGCGGTCTGGCGCTCATGCAACGTCACCCACACCCGATGCTCTTCGGCGGTGTAACCAGACCAGCCCTGGTCGATGGTCCAGTCGGTGCGCGCACCGTGAGGCGGAACAAGGCTGAAATCGTCGGCCATGCGCAGAATATGACCTTCTGCGCTCGGATTATTCGTTCGATTTTCGTCGTTCAGGCGGTGTCTTGCGGCAAATTCGTGCGCGCTGAGCGCGCCTGCCTAGTGACCGATGCCGCTGCGCAGACGGTACTGGCCCTCGTCGAAGGTCTCGAAGATCAGCGAGGCCTGGGGGTGGCCGACCGGTTGTCCCGTATCGTCGACCAGCAGGTTCTGTTCCGAGACATAGGCGACGTAGGCGCTCTCATCGTTCTCGGCGAGCAGATGGTAGAACGGCTGATCCTTGTGGGGCCGGATGTGCTCAGGGATCGACAGCCAGTATTCCTCGGTGTTGGCGAACACCGGATCGACGTCGAAAATGACGCCGCGGAACGGATAGACCCGGTGGCGCACCACCTGGCCGATCATGAATTTGGCGAGTCGCGTATCCATCGTCGCGAGCTTAGCTCTCTCTCCTGACTGGAAGGTGAACGTAGTGTCGGCGACGCGTCATGCAACCGTCGTCTTTCGGCTGCCCACAACCCTTGCTAAGGTCGCCTCGAAATCAGGCGCCGCCGCCGGCGGGGCCTGCGTAGGACGAGAGTCGGTCCATGAACGAGGCGCCGCGAGCGCCCGGGCTTCCATCGCGAGGCCGGGAGATTGCCCAAGCGGGGGCGTCGGGCGAGCCGCCGTGCTACGCCGCGCTGGACCTTGGGACCAATAACTGTCGCCTTCTGATCGCCACGCCATCGGCCGGCGGCTTCCGTGTCGTGGAGGCCTATTCCCGGATCGTCCGGCTGGGCGAGGGGCTCTCGCAGAGCGGACGGCTGTCGGATGCGGCCATGGATCGGGCGCTGGCGGCGCTGAGGGTCTCCGGTGAAAAGGTGCGCCGCCGCCGCGTGGTGAAGTTCCGCGCGATCGCCACCCAAGCCTGCCGGATGGCGGACAATGGGCAGGCCTTCGTCAATCGGGTGGCCAACGAGACCGGCGTCAAGCTGCAGATCATCTCGCCGCAGGAGGAAGCCAAACTCTCGGTCGCCGGCTGCCTCAACCTGCTGGATCGCCGATTTGATGCGGCGCTGGTGGTGGATGTCGGCGGCGGTTCGACGGAGTTGTCGTGGGTCGATCTGGCCGCGCCGCCGCAGAACGGCGCGCCGCCGCTGAAGGCCTGGCTGTCGGTGCCGTTGGGCGTGGTGACCCTGGCCGAGCGGTTCCCGGAGGGTGACGCTGCGACCGAGACCTGGTTCCGCACCATGGTGGACTATGTGAAGGGCGAGATCGCCGCCTTCACCCGCGCCGATCCGCTGAGGCCGCTGTTCGAGGACGGGCGCGCACATATGGTGGGAACCTCTGGTGCGATCACCAGCCTGGCCGGCGTGCATCTCAAACTGCCGCGCTATGACCGAAACCGGGTGGACGGGATCTGGATGACGCGCGCCCATTGTGACGCGGCGACGGCGGCCCTGCTGGCCCTTGATGCTCGGGGTCGGGCCGACCAGCCCTGCATCGGACCGGACCGGGCGGACCTGGTGCTGGCCGGCGCAGCGATCCTGAGCGCGGTGCAGGAGCAGTGGCCCTGCGAGCGGGTGCGGGTGGCGGATCGGGGTTTGCGCGAGGGCATACTTCTCTCGCTGATGGCCGAACGGAAGAGCGGGCGCCGTCGGCGACGCAGGAGAGGCGGATCGAAGTGACCGAGCCGCCACGCAAGCGCATGGTGAAGCCGCCCACCGGCGGCCTGGAAGGCGGCCGTGGCAAGCCCGCCCGCCTGAAGACCGCCAAGGAGCGCACGCCCAGCCAGCAGGCCTGGCTGGAACGCCAGATCAACGACCCGTTCGCGGCCAAGGCGCGCGCGCTCGGCTATCGCAGCCGCGCGGCGTTCAAGATCACCGAGATCGACGACCGGTTTCACCTGTTCCGCAAGGGCGTGCGGGTGGTCGATCTGGGGCTGGCGCCGGGCGGCTGGACCCAGGTGGCGATCCAGCGCGGCGTGACCGATCTCGTGGGCGTCGACCTGTTGCCCGTCGATCCGCTGCCGCCCGCGCAGATCCTGCAGATGGACTTCACCGATCCGGCCTGCGGGCCGGAGCTGATGGCGCGGCTGGGCGGGCCGGCGGATGTGGTGCTTTCGGACATGGCGCCCAATACGGTGGGCCACCGGGAGACCGACCACCTGCGGATCATCGGCCTTATCGAGGCCGCCGCCGACTTCGCCATCGAGGTGCTGAGGCCCGGCGGGACATTCGTGGCCAAGGCCTTCCAGGGCGGCGGGGCCGACGGTCTGATCGCTCATCTGAAGCAGCACTTCAAAGAGGTGCGCAACATCAAGCCCAAGGCCAGCCGGCAGGACTCCTCGGAACTGTTCCTGGTGGCGACGGGGTTCAAGGGCCGGTAGATCGCCTCTGAGCAGCGCTGCTCGGCCGAATCCCAGCCTGTGACGTCGGCTTAGCGCCATCGCCCCTTGCCGCGCCCCCCGGCGGGCGCCTATACGCGTCCCGCAAAACGGAGAGTCTCATGGAGATTCGCGAAGGGCTCACCTTCGACGATGTTTTGCTCGAACCCGGCCCGTCCGATGTCATGCCGACGCAGGTCGATGTGGCGACCCGGTTCACGCGCGAAATCAGTCTGAACATTCCGCTGGTGTCCGCCGCCATGGACACCGTGACCGAGAGCCGGCTGGCGATCGCCATGGCCCAGTCCGGCGGGATCGGGGTCCTGCACCGCAACCTGACGGTTGAGGAACAGGCCGATCAGGTGCGCGAGGTGAAACGTTACGAAAGCGGGATGGTGATCAACCCGCTGACGATCAATCCGGACACGCCGCTGTCGGAAGTGCTGGCGATCAAGGCGCGGCGAAAGATCTCCGGATTCCCGGTGGTCGACCCCCAGACCGGCCGGCTCTGCGGCATCCTCACCAATCGCGACATGCGTTTTGAAGGGCGTGGAGATATCCCGGCCAAGGCGTTGATGACGCATGAAAACCTGGTGACGGTGAAGGAGGGCGTCAGCCAGTCCGAAGCCCGCGACCTGCTGCGGCGACACAAGATCGAACGGCTGATCGTGGTGGACGACGATTACCGCGCCGTGGGCCTGATCACCGTCAAGGACATGGAAAAGTCCCAGGCCCACCCGAACGCCGCCAAGGACGTCCAGGGCCGGCTGTTGGTGGCGGCGGCCTCGACCGTCGGCGACGCGGGCTATGAGCGCTCGATGGCGCTGGTGGATGCGGGCGTCGACGTGGTGGTGATCGACACCGCCCATGGCCACAACGCCTCGGTCGCCGAGGCGGTGAATCGGGTGAAGCGCGAGACCAACCGGGTGCAGATCGTCGCCGGCAATGTGGCGACCCATGACGGCGCCCGCGCCCTGATCGGGGCCGGCGCCGATGCGGTGAAGGTGGGGATCGGGCCGGGCTCGATCTGCACCACCCGGATCGTGGCCGGGGTGGGCGTGCCGCAGCTGACCGCCATCGCCGATGCCGTGCGCGCGGCCTTGGGCACGGATGTGCCGATCGTCGCGGACGGGGGGATCAAGTACTCCGGCGATCTCGCCAAGGCCCTGGCCATGGGCGCCTCGGTGGCGATGATGGGCGGGGTGTTCGCCGGCGTCGACGAGGCGCCGGGCGAGGTGTTCCTCTATCAGGGGCGGTCGTACAAGTCGTATCGGGGCATGGGCTCGCTCGGCGCCATGGGCCAGGGCTCGGCGGACCGTTACTTCCAGAAGGACGTCACGGACGCGCTGAAGCTGGTGCCCGAGGGCATCGAGGGCCAGGTGCCCTACAAGGGGCCGATCGCGCCGATCCTGCACCAGATGATCGGGGGTCTGCGGGCCGCCATGGGCTATGTGGGCGCCGCCGACCTGAAACAGTTCCGCGAGCGGGCGCGGTTCATCCGCATCACCGGATCGGGCCTGCGCGAGAGCCACGTGCATGACGTGATGATCACCCGGGAAGCGCCGAACTATCCCAGTGCGGTTTGATGTCTGGGCTGTCTGATGCGTGAAGGCGGGCGGCTGGCCGCGGCCATTGAGGTGCTGGGCGAGATCGAGACGCGGCATCGCCCGGCGCGGCTGGCGTTGAAGGCCTGGGGCGAGGCCTCGCGGTTCGCCGGCGCCAAGGACCGGGCTTGGGTGTCGGGCCTGGTGCTGGACGTTCTGCGTCGGCGCCGGTCGCTGGGTTGGCGGATGGGCGCGGAGACGCCGCGCGCGGCGGCCCTGGGCGCGTTGGTGTTTGACTGGGGCTGGTCGGCGGACCGCCTCGCTGAGGCGGCGGGAGAGGCGCCGCACGGGCCGGGCGCCCTGACCGAAGACGAGCGGAAGCGCCTGGAGACGCCGCGCGATCTCTCCGAGGCTCCGGCGTCGGTGCAGGGCGACTATCCAGGTTGGCTGGAGGCCGGATTCGCGCGGGTGTTCGGAGAGGCGGCGGCCGAAGAAGGCGCCGCCCTGGCCGAGCGCGCGCCGGTGGACCTGCGGGTCAACACGCTGAAGACCGATCCGGAGCGGGCGCTGCGGGCGCTGGCGCCGTTTTCGCCCGAGACCTCGCCGCTTTCGCCACTGGCCCTGCGGGTGGCGGCGCCGGCGGCCGCCGAGCGCGCCGGCGCGGTGGAAGCGATCCCGCAGTTCGGCAAGGGCTGGTTCGAAGTGCAGGATCTGGGCTCGCAGGTGGCGGCGCTGGCGGCCGGCGAGGTGAAGGGCAAGCAGGTGCTGGATCTCTGCGCCGGCGGCGGCGGCAAGACGCTGGCGCTGGCGGCGGCCATGGCCAACACCGGCCAGATCTACGCCTATGACAGCGACGCGCGGCGGCTGACCGACACGGTGCGGCGGGCGGAGCGGGCGGGGGTGCGGAACCTGCAGGTCCGGACGCCGCTCAACACCGAACCGCTGGCTGACCTCAGCGGGCGCATGGACGTGGTGTTCCTGGACGCGCCCTGCAGCGGCTCCGGCGCCTGGCGGCGGCACCCGGACACCAAGTGGCGGCTGACGCCCGAGACTCTGGCCCGTCGACAGGCGGACCAGGACCTGGTGCTGGACCAGGGCG
Organism: Phenylobacterium sp.; assembly: GCF_044371015.1. Classification (GTDB taxonomy): domain Bacteria; phylum Pseudomonadota; class Alphaproteobacteria; order Caulobacterales; family Caulobacteraceae; genus Phenylobacterium. The sequence continues at coordinate 30,579 of NZ_JBILUK010000002.1, read as the reverse complement.
CGGGCTTCGTGAAACCGGGCGGCCGGCTTGTCTATGTGACGTGCTCGGTGCTGCCCGAGGAGGATGAGGACCGGGTCGAGGCCTTCCTGGCGCGGAACGCGGACTTCGGCCGGCGGACCGCCTCTGACCGGGCGGAGCACGCCACGTTCCTCACGCCGCTGGGCGACCTGCGCCTGACCCCCCGATCCGCCGGAACCGACGGGTTCTATGTGGCCGTGCTGGAGAAGCTGACATGACCACCGCCGCTCAACATGACCGCGTGCTGATCGTCGATTTCGGCAGCCAGGTGACCCAACTGATCGCGCGGCGGCTGCGCGAGGCGGGCGTCTATTGCGAGATTCATCCCTACGACAAGGTCGAGGCGATGCTGGAGGCCTTCGGGCCGAAGGCGATCATCCTGTCGGGCGGCCCGGCCAGCGTGCATGAGGCCCACAGCCCCTCCGCCCCGCAGAAGGTGTTCGAGCTGGGCGTGCCGGTCCTGGGCATCTGCTACGGCGAGATGACCATGTGCGCCCAGCTGGGCGGAGCGGTGGAGGGCGGCCACGATCGCGAGTTCGGTCGCGCTGAGATCAAGATCGAGCGGGAATCGCCGTTGCTCGAAGGACTGGGCGCGCTCGGTCACACCGAGACCGTCTGGATGAGCCACGGCGACAAGATCACGGCCATCCCGCAGGGCTTCGACGTGGTCGCCACGTCACCCGGCAGCCCCTACGCCGTGATCGCCGACGAGGGTCGCCGCTTCTATGGCATTCAGTTCCATCCCGAGGTGGTTCACACCCCACGCGGGGCCCTGATCCTGCGCAATTTCACCCACCGCATCGCCGGGCTCACAGGCGACTGGACCATGGCCTCCTACCGCCAGGAGCAGGTGCAGAAGATCCGCGCCCAGGTGGGCGACGCCAAGGTGATTTGCGGCCTCTCAGGGGGCGTGGACTCCTCGGTGGCCGCGGTGCTGATCCACGAGGCCATCGGCGAGCAGCTGACCTGCGTGTTCGTCGACACCGGCCTGTTGCGCAAGGACGAGGCGACCCAGGTCGTCACCATGTTCCGAGACCACTACAACATTCCGCTGGTACACGTTGATGCGGGTGACCTTTTCCTGGGCGAGCTGGCCGGCGTCACCGACCCCGAGACCAAGCGCAAGACCATCGGGCGGCTCTTCATCGACGTGTTCGACAAGGAGAGCGCCAAGATCGAGGGCGCCGCCTTCCTGGCGCAGGGCACGCTCTATCCCGACGTGATCGAAAGCGTTTCGCCCACCGGCGGGCCCTCGGCGGTGATCAAGAGCCATCACAATGTGGGCGGCCTGCCGGACTACATGAAGCTGAAGCTGGTCGAGCCGCTGCGCGAACTGTTCAAGGATGAGGTGCGGGCGCTGGGCGTCGAGTTGGGCCTTCCGCCGGCGTTTGTGGGGCGGCATCCGTTCCCGGGCCCAGGGCTGGCGATCCGCATTCCGGGCGAGATCACCCGCGAAAAGGTGGCGGTGCTGCAGCAGGCGGACGCCATCTATCTCGACGAGATCCGCAAGGCGGGACTTTACGACAGCATCTGGCAGGCCTTCGCCGTTCTGCTGCCGGTGAAGACCGTTGGCGTGATGGGCGATGCGCGCACCTATGAGAGTGTTCTGGCGCTCCGCGCCGTGACCTCGACCGATGGGATGACGGCCGACTTCTTCGAGTTCCCCTGGGAGGTCCTGGGCCGCTGCGCCACGCGGATCATCAACGAGGTGCGCGGCGTGAACCGCGTCGTCTACGATGTGACGAGCAAGCCGCCCGGGACGATCGAGTGGGAGTAGGGGCGGCTGACGCGGCCGGCGCTCGACCGTGAGATTCAACGCGTGTCGGGCAAGGTCTTGAGCAGCAGGCCGATCGCCCGATTCAGCGCAGCGTCGGCGCTTCGGGAGCCGGAATAGCGTCCGATGCGGGTGATGACGAGCTGACGGGACGGGATGATGATCGTGTACTGGCCGCCGGCGCCGGCCATGTAGTAGGCGTCGGCCGGCAGGGTGAACGCCCCGTTGGCGGCCAGCCAGAAGAAGCCGCCATAGATCGGGCGTCCATCGGCGACCCAGGCGGGCGCCGGGGTGCTGACGAACTTCGCGAAGCCCTCCGGCAACAGGCGTTTGCCATTCCAGACCCCGTCCGCGAGGTAGAGGTTGCCCAGTCGCGCCCAGTCGCGGGCGCTCAACAGCTCGGCGCCCTGGGTGAGGAAATTGCCGGTCGCGTCGGTCTCCAGCGTCGCGGTGCGAATGCCGAGCGGGTCGAAAAGGGCGCGTTGCGGGTAGCTGTGATAGTCGAGCCCGAGCTTACCGGCTCCCAGCTTCACGAGATAACTGCCCAGTACAGGATCGGTATTGCGATAGCGGCCAATCACGCCCGGCTTCCATTCCGGCTGACGAGCGGCGGCGTAGGCGAAGGCGTCCGGCCCGCCATAATAGTACCAGTGGTCGGCCAACCGACCGTCATCGACCCACTCCGGGTCCTGCTGAGCGCGGATTCTCAGGCCGCTCGACATCTGCATGATGTCTCGGATGCGGATCGCGGCGCGGGGATCGCCCGATCCCTGCCATTCCGGGATCGGGGCCGGCTGGTCCAGCGTGTAGACGCCGCGCTGCATCAGCGTACCCAGCAGCGAAGCCACGATGCTCTTGCCCTTTGACCAGCCTTCCAGCGGCGTCTCCGGCCCGGCGCCCAGCGCATAGCGCTCGCCGATGAGCTGGCCCTTCCAGGTCACGACCACCGCCTGGGTGAAGGCGTCGTCCGGATTAAAGGCCGCGGCGATGGCGGCGTCGAGCTGGCTCCGATCCACGCCGGCGGGTGTGACCGCCACCTCATCGCTGGCGGCTGCGGCGGTAAGCTGGGGCGTCACCAGTTGGGGCGTGAAGCCCAGCGCCGCGCCGCTCTCGGGCAGGATCACGCAGCCCTGACTGCCCACCCGCCGAGCCGTCCGCAGCTTGCCGTCGGGGAGTGAGACGCGGACTTCGTTCTGCGCGCTGTCGATGACGGGGTCCGAGATCTGCACCCGCTCGATGGGCGGGACCAGCGGGTTCCCCTCGCCCTGTGTGTCGCGGGCGAACCTTGGCGACATGCCGCCGATGAAGACGGCCGAACAGACTCTCTGAGCGAAGAGGGCGGCGGCGTGACTGAGCTTGTCGACCGGAGCCGGGATCCAGACGCCGGGAAGCTCGGCGGCCTTGGCGCGTTCGAGCATCGCCCGGCGCTGCGCGGCGGCGTCGGATGTCTGCGCCGAGGCCGGGAAGGCCAGAAGCGCCCCCATCAGGAGCGTCAGGACGCGATGCATGGAAGGTCCCCCGAATCCGATGTTTCATCCTAGGTAGGGGGCGCGGCCTTGTCGCCATCTGGCGGGCGGCGCTTATGGACGGATCAGTCCTCCAGCCCACGTGCGGGTGTCCGCGTTTCGTAATCCAGCACGGCCAGCTGACGTCGGAGCATCGAGACCTTCACGCCGTCGGCGGCCAGCAGCATGGCCTGGCGTTCGACGCCGCCTGGGAGCTTCGGGTTCAGGAAGCCGCCCTTCTTCAACACGCGCCACCAGGGGGTGAGCGTTTCCGGGGCCTGGCCGTGGGCGCGGCGTTCCTCGGCGGCGCGGGCGGACATGTTGGCGAAGATGGCGGTGGAGACCGGGCAGGCCACGGCCACCTGATGACGGCGGGCGAGGGCGGCGCGCAGGTCATCGAGTGTGACAACCTCGCCGGGGCCGATGTTTCGCACCAGGCCGTCGACCTCGGCCGGCGTGGACACCACCATGGCGCCGCCTCCGGCCTCGCGGTAGCCGGGTGCGCCGGGCGGGATCATGTGGACGATGTGGGGCGTCTTGCCGCTGTTGAGGTGGTCGAGCGCCGATTTCGCGCGGGCCATGGTGGAGCCTCCTTTTGCTGAGGGATCCTTGGCATGGGAGGTCTTCGGCCGGAATAAGAGCCGTTTGTTCCGGGTTTGATCCGGCTCAGAGCTTGGCCGGCGCCTCGATCTGGTAGATCGCATCCGTGATCTCTTCCAGTTTGGCCGACAGGATAGCCTGGGCGTCGGCGAGACCCTGGTTGTAGAGATGTGGTCCGAGGGCCTCGATCATGTGGTCGAGGAGGAACTGGGCGTCGAAGCCCCGCACCTCCAGCCCCAGTTCGCGTTCGATATAGGCGCTGAGCGATCGGGCCAGCGCCTCGCGGGTGTCCTTGGGGAGTTCGATCTTGGCCATGGCGGGGGAACGATGACGGCGCGGCTCTATGGCATCAAGGCCTGCGACACGATGAAACGCGCCCGCGACTGGCTGGACGCGCGCGGCGTGGCCTACGAATTCTACGACTACAAGGTCGAGGGCGCGGACCCGGCGAAAGTCGCGGACTGGGTGGAGAAGGCCGGCTGGGAGACGGTGTTGAACCGCAACGGTACGACGTTCCGCAAGCTGCCCGATGCGCGGAAGCAGGGTCTCGACGCCAATTCAGCCATCGCACTGATGGTCGAACAGCCCTCGATGATCCGTCGGCCGGTGCTGGAAGCTGGCGATCGGCTCTTGGTGGGCTTCAAGCCGGACGTTTACGCCGCCGCGTTCGGCTGAGAGTGCGCGCCCGCGGAACATGACGAAGGTTTCATCCGTCGGATCGCATCCGTTTGGCCGGGCCGGCGACTCCTACATCACAAAGGGCCAAGAGCCCGCGCCTTGAAGAGGAACTGACAAGATGGAAATCCTAATCCCGCTGGCGTTTTTCGCCATGATCGCGGCGATCGTGGTGATCCCTTCGTGGCTGAAGAGCCAGGAGCGCCAGAAACTGGTCGAAACCATGCGCATCGCGCTGGAGCGCGGCCAGCCCATGCCGCCGGAGCTGATCGACGCGATGTCGTCGAATGTCCGGGAACCCAAGCTGCCGCCGTCACCGCAACGCGACCTGCGGACCGGGATCATCTGGGTGGGGGTTTCGCTGGGTCTGGTGGCGCTCGGCCTGATCGTGGGCATGGAGGAGCCGGACGCCAGCTATTGGTTCGTGGGCTTCGCCGCGTTCCCCGGATTTGTCGGACTGGCCTATGTGATCCTGGGTTGGCTCAACCGCGGCAAGGCCTGAACCTGGGCGCTGGGGAGTTAAGAGCCCATGCCGGGCGACACCACCACCTACGCCAGCCTGCACGACGTGGAGCTTTGCCGCTTCGCGGTGTCGGGCGAGGGCCGCGCCTTCGGAGAGCTCGTGCGCCGGCACGGCTCGGGCGTGCGAACCCTTCTGCGCAGAATGGGTGCGCAGCCGGCCGAGGCGGACGATGTGGCGCAGGACGCTTTCCTCACCGCCTTTGAACGGATCGCGGAGTTCCGAGGCGAGGGCGCCTTCGCCGGCTGGGTGAAGCGGATCGCTGCCCGACTCTATCTCGGGCGGCTGAAGCGGGATCGACGGCTCAAGGCGCTGGACGACGCCGGGATCGATCTCGAAACGCCCGGCGAAGCCGACGAGCCCGGAGATCGGCTGGATCTGGATGAGGCGCTGAAGGGGCTTTCGACGGCGGAACGGCTCTGTGTGTCGATGTGTTATGGCGCGGGGCTTTCGCACAACGAGGCCGCTGAGGCCTTGAACCTGCCTTTGGGAACGGTCAAATCCCATGTCAAACGTGGTCTGGATAAGCTCAAGGCGCGCCTCTCAAGCGACGGCGCGGCCATGGAGGGAAGCCGCAGCCATGGCTGAGGTCGAATTTGAGCGGCGGCTGGAGCGGCTGTTCGCCGCGGGCTCCGAGCTGGACGACGCCCAGGCGTTCGCTGCGCGTGTGGAGCGCAGGCTGAACCGCGGCTGGACCGCCCGACGCTGGCTGATCGGGGCCGCGGGCATCGCCGGCGGCGTGATCGGCGCGAGCCAACTGGTGTTTTCGAATCTCCCCGGCCGGGTCGAGACGGCGGAGCAATCGGCCCGCGCCCTCGGCGCGGGTCTGGCGCGGGTGAGCCCAAACCCCGATCTGTTGGCGGCGCTTTCCGGCGACTACGGCCTCTGGATGGCCGTCGGCCTGGCGGTGCTGACCTTGGGCTATGCCGTATCGCGGATGATCGACGAGTTTTGAGCGCCGGTCCTCCGGCGGCCAGCTACGTATGACCTTACTCGCATGTGCGGCCTTGAGGGGCGGGGCGGGCCGCTATAGGTTCCGCGCCTTGTTCAGCGACCGGTCGCCGGAGCCCCCAGACACGTGACGGATCTATTCGAAGAGGTCGAGGAGCAGCTCCGCACCGACCGATACAAGCAGCTTGGTCTCCGCGTCCTGCCTTGGGTGGCCGGGATCGCGGGCGCAGCGCTGATCAGCGCCCTCGGCTATTGGGGCTATGACTCCTGGCGGACGACGCAGATTTCTGAAGCCTCCGAACGTTACGCCTCGGCGATCGACGCCTTTGCGGGTGGTGACCGGGAGGGCGCGCGGAAGCTGTGGACCGAGGTCTCGCAGAGCCGGGCTCCGGCCTACAAGGCGCTCTCGTTGATGCACCTGGGCGCCTACTCGCTCAACGCCAACAACGTCACCGAAGCCGTCCGACAGTTCGACGCCGCGGCCGAGGCCGCGCCCGATCCGCTGATCGGCGACGCGGCTCGCCTCAAATCCGCCTTCGCGCTCCTCGACACGGCCTCCTTCAGTGCGATGGAGGCCCGGTTGAAGCCGCTGATGGAAGAGGGACGTCCCTATCGCCTCCAGGCGCGCGAGGCGCTGGCCTACGCCAAGCTGAACGCCGGGGATCTCAAGGGCGCGCGCGGCGACTTCGTGCTGCTGACCCAGGCGCTGGACGCGGGCGAAGGCCTGCAATCCCGGGCTCGCGCGGCCATGGGACTGATCGACTCCGGTACGGCCAAGGCGCTGCCGCAGGTGGTGAAGGCCGCGGCCGCTCTGCCGCCGCCGATGATGATGCCTCCCGGCGCACAATCGATTCCGCCGCAGGCCGGCGCGCCGCAATGACCCGGCGCATCGCGTCCTTGGCGGTAATGACCGCAGCCGCGCTGGCGCTGGGCGCCTGCTCGACCATCAATCGCTTGAATCCGTTCGACAACAACGACGGCCCCGCCGAGACCGCCGGTGAGGGTGAACGGATTTCGATCATTCCGCCGGACCAGATCCTGGAACCCACCGCAGCGCTGAAGGACGTCGATTTCTCGATTCCCCAGGCGGTGACGGTGGCCGCGTGGCCGCTCCCGGGCGGAACGCCCGAACAGTCGCTGGGCCATGTGGCTGCGGGCGCCAATCTTTCGATCGCCTGGCGGCGCAGTTTCGGGGCCGGCGACAGCCGCGGTCGCTATGTGACGGCGCCGCCGGTCGCCGCGGACGGCAAGGTCTTTCTGATGGACGCCGACGCCCGCGTGGTGGCGCTCGACGCCCGCACCGGGAGCCAGGTCTGGCGCACCGGCATCAATCCCGGCGACAACCGGCGGGACCGGCTGGCGTTCGGCGGCGGCGTGGCCTTCTCGGACGGCAAGCTCTACGTGTCGTCGGGTTTCCGCGAGATGCTGCAGCTTGACGCGGGCACGGGCGCGATCGGCTGGCGGGCCAGGACGCCTGAAGCCATCCACGGGGCGCCGACGGTGGCGGCCGGCCGGGCGATGGCGATTTCGCTCGACAACACGCTGCTGACTTTTGACACGGCGACGGGCGCGCCCTCTTGGACCTATCAGGCGCTGGCCGAGTCCGCGCGGATTCTGTCGGCCTCGAGCCCGGCGGTGTCGGGAGACACCGTGGTCGCGGCGTTTGGCTCCGGCGAACTGGTCGCGCTGCGGGCCGCCAACGGCAACGATCTGTGGAACGAGGCGCTTTCGCGCGCAAGCCGCACCAGTGCGCTCTCGGAGATCCGCGACATTCCGGGTCGGCCGGTGATCTATCAGGGCGACGTGTTCGCCGTGAGCCATTCGGGCGTTTTTTCGGCGACCGACCTGCGCACCGGTCAGGCGCGCTGGAGTCTGCCGGTGGTGGGCGTGACCTCGCCGTGGCCGGCGGGGGATGTGGTCTATGCAGTCTCCAAGACCGGCGAGGTGATCTGCGCCAGCCGTGAGAACGGGCAGATCTACTGGATTCGCAACCTCAACGAGGGCTTCAAGGCCAAGCGGGTCGGCGGCGTGTTCGGCATCGGCGGGCAACGCCAGACGCGTCCGATCTGGTCGGGTCCGCTGCTGGCCAATGATCGCCTGCTCATCGTGGGGCAGACCGGCTATCTCGTGGCTCTGAACGCCAAGACGGGCGCCGTCGAGCGTCGGATCGATATCAAGGCGCCGGCGACCATCGCGCCGATCGCGATGGGCGACACCGTCTATGTGGTGACCCAGGACGCCGATCTGATCGCGATCCGCTGATCCCTGCTGTAAAGACCCACCCATGGCGTTGAAACTCGCGATCGTGGGTCGTCCCAATGTGGGCAAGTCCACCCTGTTCAACAGGCTGGCGGGTAAGCGCCTGGCGATCGTCGACGATCAGCCGGGCGTGACACGGGACCGTCGATTCGGAACCGGACGGCTGGGCGATCTGGATCTGGAACTGATCGACACCGCAGGCTTCGAGGATGTCACAGACGAGAGCCTGGAAGCGCGTATGCGCGCCCAGACCGAGCTGGCGGTCGACGAGGCCGACATCGCCCTGTTCGTGATCGACGCCCGGGAAGGCGTGACGCCGGGCGACGAGATCTTCGCCGATGTGCTGCGACGCAAGGGCAAACCGGTCGTCGTTGCGGCCAACAAGAGCGAGAGCAAGGCTTCCGAGTCGGGCGTGCTGGAAGCGTTCGGTCTGGGATTGGGTGAGCCGATCCCGATCTCGGCTGAACATGGCGAGGGCATGGCCGACCTGTACGCCGCTGTCGCCGCCCTGGCGCCGGACCCGGACGATGAGGATGATGAGGCTGCGGCCGGCAAGCCGATCAGTATAGCCATCGTCGGTCGACCCAACGCGGGGAAGTCCACACTGGTCAATGCGCTGATCGGCGAGGACCGGTTGCTGGTCGGGCCGGAAGCCGGGATCACGCGCGACGCCATCCCGGTGGACTGGACCTGGGATGACCGGGCGATCCGGCTGGTCGATACCGCCGGCCTGCGGCGCAAGGCCAAGGTCCAGGAGAAGCTGGAGAAACTCTCCACCGGCGATTCAATTCGCGCGATCACGTTCGCCGAGGTCGTGATCCTGGTGATGGACGCAACCCACCCCTTCGAGATCCAGGACCTGCAGATCGCCGATCTTGTCGAGCGGGAAGGCCGTGCGCTGGTCTATGTGCTGGCCAAGTGGGACCTGGTCGAAGATCCCCAGACGCGGCTGCCGGAACTGATCGAGCAGGCGCACCGGCTGCTGCCACAGCTCAAGGGCTCGCCGGTGGTGGCGCTGTCGGCGGAAACGGGCCGCGGTCTGGACCGACTGATGCCGTCGGTCCTGAAAGCGCACGGTGACTGGTCGACCAAGGTCAAGACGCGGGACCTGAACGACTGGCTGCAGATGGCGGTCGCCCGCCACCCGCCGCCTGCGGTGAACGGCCGGCGCGTGAAGCCCAAGTACATGGCCCAGACCAAGGCGAGGCCGCCGACGTTCGTGCTGTTCGCCAGTCGGGCGGACCAGCTTCCGGACCACTACAAGCGCTATCTTGTGAACTCGATCCGCGAGAGCTTCGACCTGCCCGGGGTGCCGATCCGGCTGACGGTGCGGTCGAACAAGAACCCCTATTCTGATGGTGAAACGGCGCCGGCGCCTCGGGCCTATCGTCCGCCGCGTTCGGCTTCGCGCCCGGCCGGCAGCAAGCCGGATGACTCCAAGCCGGCGTCGCGGCCCAAGAAGCCGAAGGCGGGGAATCCGCGCGGCAGGGCGGCGAAGCTGGCCCGCCCTGGGGTCAAGCCGAAGCGCGCGTCGCGGCCCTCTTCCAGTCCTCGAAAACCACGCTAGCGGTCGGCAGGCCCAGGTCGGCCTGGGCGAGTTCGACAATCAGCGGGCCGATCTCTGAGGGATCGGGAAGTTGGGCGGGATCCTCGCCCGGCATGGCCTCGGCGCGCATGCGCGTGCGCATGACGCTCGGGTCGAGCAGCACCGCGCGCACGTGGGTTTGTTCCAGTTCGTCGGCCCAGGTGCGCACCAGGTGCTCCAGGCCCGCCTTTGTGACGCCGTAGGGGCCCCAGAAGGCCTTGGGTCGGCTGGCGCGGCCACTGGTCAGGAAGATCGCCCGAGGGGCGGCGGCCGCCCTCAGCAGCGGCTCCATCGCGCGGATCAGTCGATAGCTGGCGGTGAGGTTCACCGCCACCACCCGGTCCCAGTGGCTGGGTTCGATGTGAAACACCGGGGTAATCGGGCCGAGTATCGCGGCGGCGTGGACCAGGATGTCGAGGCGGCCGAACCGCTGATGGAGCGCCAGGCCCAACTGGTCAAAGCCGTCGGGTTCGGCGATGTCCATAGGAACCAGGGTGGCGGGCGCGTGTCCGGCGCGGCGGAGTTCGTCGTCCAGCGCCTCGAGCGCCCCCTGGGTGCGGGCGACCGCCACAATGTGTGCGCCGGCCTCGGCCATCGAAAGGGCGGCGGCGCGGCCGATACCTCGGCTGGCGCCCGTGACAAGGGCGATGCGGTCGGAGAGCGGGCGGTCTGCGGACATGGCGGGGTCTCTAGCCGCTTTGATCGGCCATGTCAGGGCGTGCGGCGTAGCGTTGGGCGATGTAGGCGCAGGCCATCAGTTGCATCTGATGGAAGACCAGAAGCGGGATCAGCGCCACGCCTGCGACCGCGGCGGGGAACAACGCGGCCGCCATGGGCGCGCCGCTGGCCAACGACTTTTTCGAGCCGCAGAAGATGATGGCGATCTGGTCGGGCGTCGAGAAGCGGAGCGCCCGGGCGACGAACCACGTGAGCGCCAGCATCGCCGCCAGCAGCACCGCGCAAAGCAGCAGCAGCCGCACGAGATCGAGAGGGCCGAGCCGGGTCCAGACGCCTTCCACTACCGCGCCGGAGAACGCCACGAACACCACCAGCAGGATCGTCCCGCGATCAAAGCGGCTCAGGATCGCGTTGCGCCGCGCCACGAAGTCGCCGATCCAGGGGCGCAGCGCCTGGCCTGCGACGAAAGGCGCCAGGATCTGCAGGACGATGGCGAGAACGCCGGCGGCCGAGACCCCGCCCTGCGCATGCAGCAACAGGCCCGCCAGCAGCGGCGTTGCGAAAACCCCAAGGAGATTGGACGCCGAGGCCGCCGCCACGCCGGCTGCGACGTTCCCCCGCGCGATGCCGATGAACGCGATGGAGCTCTGGATCGTCGACGGCAGGCAGCCCAGGAAGATCAGGCCGGCTGCGAGCTCGGGCGGCGTGATCGCGGCCGGCAGCGAGGCCAGACTCAGCGCCAGCAAGGGAAAGGCCGCAAAGGTCGCGCCCAGGACGACAAGGTGGAGCCGCCAGTGCATCAGGCCGCCGATGACCGCCTCGCGGGACAGGCGCGCGCCGTGCAGGAAGAACACCGCACCGATGGCCACCTTGGTGACCAGGCCCAGCCAGACCGCTGCATCATCCCGCGCCGGCAGCACCGTCGCCAGCGCCGCGACCAGCAGGATCAGGACCAGATAGCCGTCGATCTTCAGGCCGAAGACCTTCACCCGAGCCCTCTCCCTCTCGCTTCAGGAGAGGGGTGGGGGAGGGCCGTCATGCATCCACCAGGAACGACAACTGACGCTCGACCAGTTCATTGCGGCCGAGCGCGATCTCGCGGTCGAGGAGGCGGGTGGGGTAGTCGCCGGTGAAATAGTGGTCGGTGTACTGGGGCGCGGCCGGATCGCGCACAGCGTCCATCGCCCAATAGAGGCCGTCGACCGACAGATAGCCCATCGAGTCCACGTTGAGGATGCGGGCGATCTCTTCGACGGAGTGGTTGGCGGCCAGCAGCTTGTCCCGATCGGGCATGTCGATCCCGTAGTAGTCCGGCCACTGGATCGGAGGCGAAGCGGATCTGAGATGCACCTCGGCGGCGCCCGCCTCACGGACCATGCGCACGACGCGGATCGAGTTGGTGCCGCGCACGATGCTGTCGTCCACCAGGAGGACGCGCTTGCCCGCCAGCACGGCCCGGTTGGGCGAGAGCTTCATGCGGACGCCAAGCTCGCGCTCGCCCTGGGTGGGCTGGATGAAGGTGCGGCCGACATAGTGGTTGCGGATGATGCCCATCTCGAAGGGAAGGCCGGCCTCCTGGGCGAAGCCGAGCGCCGCGGGGACGCCGGAGTCGGGCACCGGCACAACCACGTCGACGTCGGCGGGCGTTTCCATGGCCAGCCGGCGGCCCATGCGCTTGCGCACATCGTAGACCGAGCGACCGTTCACCACCGAGTCGGGGCGCGCGAAGTAGACGTATTCGAAGATGCAGGGCCGGGCGCGCTGGGCGGGGAAGGGGCGGAAGCTGCGTAAGCCCTTCTCGTCGGCCACCACCATCTCGCCGTGCTCGATGTCGCGCACGAAGGTGGCGCCGACCATGTCGAGCGCGCAGGTCTCTGAGGCGAAGACCGGCTTGCCGTTCAGGTCGCCGAGCACCAGGGGCCGGATGCCCAGAGGATCGCGGACGCCGACCAGCTTCTTGTTGGTCATGGCGACCAGGGCATAGCCGCCCTCGATCTGCTGCAACGCCTCTGTGAACCGATCCAGGAAGCGCGGCCGCCGGGAGCGGGCGATCAGATGCAGGATCGCTTCGGAATCGGAGGTCGACTGGAAGATCGCGCCCTCTTGGACCAGCTGCTCGCGCAGGGTCAGGAAGTTGGTCAGGTTGCCGTTATGGGCGAGCGCAATTCCGCCGGCCTCAAGATCGGCGAACATCGGCTGGACGTTGCGCAGGAAGCTGCCGCCGGCGGTGGAGTAGCGGGTGTGGCCGATGGCCGTGCGGCCGGGAAGCCGCTTGTTGAGGTCGCCCCCGCCGAAGGCGTCGCCGACATATCCCATGTGGCGCTCAGTGTGGAACCGCTGTCCGTCGAAGGCGGCTATGCCGCAGGCCTCCTGGCCGCGATGCTGCAACGCGTGGAGGCCGAGCGCCGTGACGCCTGAGGCCTCAGCGGTATCATAGACCCCGAAGACGCCGCACTCGAGCCGAGGCGTATCATCGTCCGGGTCGCGGTGCGGCGCGGACCAACGCTCGTGCGGCAGGCTCATCGGTTAGGCTCCGAAGGCTTGGGTCGGGAGGATTGAGGCGCCTCGTACCCCTCTGTCGTGGTTCTGTCACCTGAGGCCTCGTCAAAGGCGCGATCTATTGTCGGGCGGAGGCGGTCCAGCGCCTCGAAGCCGTGCGGCATCACATGGAGAATCAGCCGGCCCATATTTCCGGCGGCGGGCCAGGTGACTGCGCCGGTGATCCAACGGGGCCGCATATCGACCGGCGTGATCGCCGTGAACAGCAGGTAGAGCGCGCCCAGGACGATCATCCCGCGCCCGAGCCCGATCAGCAGGCCGAGGGACCGATCCAGGAACCCCAGCAGTTCGGCGGCGCGCATCTGGCGGGTGATTCCCGCGCCGATCAGCCGCAGCGCCACGAACGCCACAAGGAAGACGCCGATCAGCGTCACCGTGGTCGCGAGCCAGTCCGGGCGGACAGCTTCGCCGAGCAGGGGCCGGAAGGCCGGCAGGCCCATCACCGCCAACACCGCCGCGCCGATCAGCGCCACCAGGGCGAACACCTCGCGCGCGGCGCCACGGACAAATCCGACAGCGCCGGAAATGCCGAGCAGGGCCAGCACAAGCAGGTCGAACTGACTCACGGCCAGTCCGCGTGTTCGATGCGCTGGATCGCGTCGACCAGACGGCTGGCGCTGGTCACCTTGAGGCCCGGGGTCTGGACCTCGGTCTGCGGGGCGAGCGCGCGGCGGAATCCCAGCTTGGCGGCTTCCTTCAGGCGGGCGTCGATGCGGCTCACCGGGCGGACTTCGCCGGAAAGGCTGATCTCGCCGAACACCACGCAATCCTGGGGCAGGGCCTGGTCGAAGGCCGAGGAGGCCAGCGCGGCGGCGGCGGCGAGATCGGCGGCCGGTTCGGTGATGCGCAGCCCGCCTGCCACGTTGAGATAGACGTCGCGGTCGCCGAACGAGAGCCCGCAGCGGGCCTCCAGCACCGCCAGGATCATGGCCAGGCGACCCGAGTCCCAGCCCACGACGGCGCGGCGAGGATTGCCATAGGCCGACGGCGCGACCAGGGCCTGGATTTCGACCAGCACCGGTCGAGAGCCCTCGAGGCCGGCGAACACCGCCGCGCCGGCCGCCCGCTCGCCCGAGGTGTTGAGAAACAGCGCCGACGGGTTCTTGACCTCGGCGAGGCCTGCATCGCCCATCTCGAAAACGCCGATCTCGTCGGTGGCGCCAAAACGGTTCTTGGCGCCGCGCAGGATGCGGAACGGGTAGCCGCGCTCACCCTCGAAGGCGAACACGGCGTCGACCATGTGCTCGATGACTCGCGGCCCGGCGATTGCGCCGTCCTTTGTGACGTGACCCACCAAGACGATCGAGACACCCCGCGACTTTGCGAGGCGCGTGAGTTCGCCGGCGGCGGCGCGGACCTGGGTGACCGAACCTGGACCGGCCTCGTGCGCGTCGCTCCAGAGAGTCTGGATCGAGTCGATCACCGCGAAGTCAAAGGGCTCCGCCTTCAAGCCCTCGAGGATCGTGCGGAGCGAGGTCTCGGCGGCCAGCTTCAGGGGCGCGTCGGCCAGGCCCATGCGCTGGGCGCGGGCGCGGACCTGCTCCACCGCTTCTTCGCCGGAGATGTAGGCGCAGCGTGCGCCGGCGCGCGCGGCGCTGGCGGCGACCTGCAGCAGCAGAGTGGATTTGCCGACGCCGGGGTCGCCGCCCACCAGGATGGCGGATCCGGGCGCGACGCCGCCGCCACAGACCCGGTCCCATTCGCCGAGGCCGGTGACCAGTCGGGGCGGAGAGGGGGTCTGGGTGTCGAGTCCCTCGAAGGCCAGCCTGGACTTGCGCGCCGCCGAGGCGGGCTTCAGGGCGCCGGGCGGGCGGCTGGTGATTTCCTCGACCAGCGTGTTCCAGGCGCCGCAGGCCGGGCACTGGCCGCCCCAGCGCGTCTGCACAGCCCCGCAGGACTGGCAGACATATTGGGCGCCGTCGCGGGCCATGCGTACTCCTGATTCGGGTGTGCGTCGGCAGTGTAGCGGATGCTGAGGAAGCCCCCTCAGTCGCTTTGCGACAGATCGCCCCGACGAGAGCGGTGGGGGGGTTCCGAGGACCGGGCGACCCTGTAAGGTTCCCCTTAGGAACCCCGGAGCATCGCCATGAGCATCATCGAGCCAGGTTCGGCGTCGGCTGGCCTGATCGCCCGCGTCAGGGGTCTGCTGACCCGACCCGATGAGACCTGGGAGGTGATCGCTGACGAACCCGCCACCGAAGGCGGCCTGTTCCGGAGTTACGTGATCCCCCTGGTCGCAATACCTGCCGTTGCGTCGTCCGTCGGCCTCGCCGTGTTTGGGGTGGGCGGGTTTGGGGTTTCTTTCCGGCCGTCTCCTCTATGGGTCGCCGTGTCAGGCGTGCTGGGCTTCGCGCTGAGCCTCTTGATGGTCTGGCTGAGCGCACGGGTCATCAGGGCGCTGGCCCCGAATTTCGGCGGTGCGGCCGACCCGGTCCGGGCGGCCAAGGTCGCGGCCTATTCGCCAACGGCCTATTGGGTTCTGGGGATCGTGACACTGTTTCCCATGCTGGCCGTTCTGGCGCTGCTGGGCGCGATCTGGAGCTTGTTTCTGCTGCACAAGGGGCTGGGCCGGCTGATGGGCGCGCCGCCCGAACGGGCGTTGGCCTACACCGCCGCCGTCGCGGTTGTGATGTTCATCCTGGGCCTGTTGGCTGGAGGCGTCGCCGGAGCGGTGACATCAACGGGCGTGATGTCCGGCGCGGTTCCCGGGGTTGGCGGCAAGGTTGAGATTGCGGGCCAGGGCTCGGTGGACCTGGGCGAACTGCAGTCGGCGGCGGAGAAGGCGGCGGCGGCGGCCAGGGCGGTGCAGTCGGGCGAGGGCCCGCCGCCGACCTCCACCGAGGCCCTGCAGGCCATGCTTCCGGCCGTGGTGGGCGGATTTACACGTGAGAGCGTGAAGACCGGCTCCGGCGGGGTGGCGGGCTTCGAAGGCTCGCAGGCCGAGGGGGTCTATACGCGCGGCGCAGCGCGGTTGACGCTCTCGGTCACCGATGTGGGCGCGGCGGGCGCCCTGGCCGGACTGGCCGGCGCCTTTGACGCCCGAAAGACCGAGGAGACGGCCACCGGCTATGAGAAGGTCGGGGTGATTGAAGGGCGCCTGACCCAGGAAACCTATGATCGCGCCGCGCGGCGCGGCGAGTACGGCGTGATGATTGGCGAACGCTTCATGGTCCAGGCTGAAGGCGACGGTGTCGGCATGGATGAACTGAAGGCCGCCGTCGGCGCGGTGGACGCCCGCAAGCTGGAGGCCATAGCCGAGGCTGAGCGCTGAAAGACGCCTCAACTCATCCCGTAGCGCGCCAGATAGGGATAGTCTGAGGCCGCGCCGGGACGGGGCGTATCGGGGGAGTGGATTTCCGGCAGGTTCCAGCTGTTCTCCACACCGGCCGGCAGCGCCACGACGTTGGCGTCGCCCTTGCCGAGGGTCGGCGTCTTGCGACCCTTCAGCGCCCGCGAGGTTGCGAAGGGGGCGAAGAACCAGTGGACCCGGTAGTCGGCTTCGAGCAACAGCCGGACGACTTCGCGCGCGGTCTCAGGGTGGTTCACGGCGGCCTCGACCAGCCAGATCGGCCGGGTCTCCTGCATCAGGCGGGGCGCGCCCTTGAGGGCCTCGGCGTCATAGCCCTCGATGTCGATCTTGATCAGGCGGGTATCGGCGGGCGCGATGTCGTCGAGCGTCATGCGCAGGATGGGCGCGGTCTCGAAGTCGGTGGTGTTGAGGCTCAGGGTGCCGAAGTTGCGTTTCAGACCCAGGGGCGGATTTGGAAAGCGAACCAGACCGCGTTCCGCGGCGATCGCAGCCTGGATGATCTCGACATTGGTCAGCCGGTTGTTCATGGCGTTCGCGCCGTAGATCGCCGCGATGCCCCGGTGCGCCTCGACACCCAGGACGCGCCAGTTGGGCCTGGCGGCGGCGAAGGGAAGGCTGACCGAGCCGATGTTGGCGCCGGCGTCGATCAGGGTCCCGGTCTCGGCGGTGGCGTGCTCGATCAGGAAGTCGCTGATCACGGCGGCGAACTCGCCGTAAAGCGCGAGCGATTCGCCGATCGCGCTGTCACCCTCGGGGAACAGGAAGTCGAGCCCGTAGGCCCTCGTGCGGTCGAGCATCTGGCGGAAGTCTCCTCGGCGCGCGGTCTACCGGGAACTGCGCGTCCTGTCATCGCCACCGAGATACACGCGCTCGGCGCGCGTGCTGAGTCTGACCAGCACTTCGTGGGCCACCGTCCCCGCAGCCTCCGCGAGGTCATCCAGAAGCGCGTTGGCGCCGAGGAGTTCGACCGGATCGCCGATCCTGAGCGCAGCGTCGCCGATCTCGATGGCCGAGAGGTCCATGTTGATGACCAGCAGCCGCCGCGGGGCGCCGGCTGCGAAAGCGTGCGCCTTGCCCATCGCCGCACGGATCAGGCCATCGGCATAGCCGGCCGCGACGATCGCGATGCGCATGGGCCGATCAGCGGTGAAGGTGGACCCGTAGCCGAGCCGGTCACCAGCTTCGAGCGCCCTCAAGTCCAGGATCGGGGCCTCGAGCGTCGCCACGGAGCGCAGGCGCGGGTCGGGCCGTTCCTCCGGCCCGCCGCCGAACAGGCTGATGCCGGCGCGGACCATGTCGTAGCGATACTCCGCCCCAAGGAAGGTGCCGGCCGAGGCGGCAAGGCTGGCGCGGGCTTCAGGGAACAGGGTCCGGACCTTGCGGAAGCAGGCCAGTTGGGCGGGGTTGCGGCCCTCGGCCGGGTCGGTGGCCGATCCGAGATGACTGAGCAGGAGGTCGACATCGAGGCGCCGGCCGCGCGAAGGCGCTTCCGTCAGAGCGCGCGCTTCGTCGAGCGAGAGTCCCTGGCGGTTCATGCCTGTGTCGACCTGCAGGGCGACGGGACCGAGGCCGCCCGCCGCCTGAAGCGCGAGGGCGGCGTGGGCCTGGGGAAGGCTGCTGATCACCGGACGCAGGCGCGCGGCGGCGAAACGGGCGCCGGTTCCGGCGGCAAGCCCATCCAGCACCAGAATGTCGGCGTCGCGGTTAGGAAGCTCCGCGCGCAGGTCTTCGCCTTCCGAAAGGCGGGCGACGAAGAAGCTACGGGTCCCTTCGGCGTGGAGGCGTCGAGCGATGGCGCCGGCGCCCAGACCGTAGCCATCGGCCTTGATGACGGCGGCGACCTCCGCGCCCGGGGCCGCGTCGGCGATGATCGCGCGATTGTGGGCGAGCGCGTTGAGATCGATTGTGAGACGCGCGCGGTCAGGCGGCGGCTTACCGGGGCTCGTAGCGGCCGGGGTCACGGGCGAGGTTGCCGAACTTGGTGAGGTCCTCGTTGAACGACAGCCTCACCGTACCGATGGGACCGTGGCGCTGCTTGCCGATGATGATCTCGGCCAGGCCCTTCACGGCGTCCATCTGCTCCTGCCACTTGAAATGCTCCTCGGAGCCTTCGCGCGGCTCCAGGCGGGAGAGGTAGTAGCTCTCGCGGTAGATGAACATCACCATGTCGGCGTCCTGTTCGATCGAACCGGACTCTCTGAGGTCGGCGAGCTGGGGCTTCTTGTCTTCGCGGTTCTCGACCTGGCGGGAGAGCTGGGCGAGGGCGATGACCGGAATCGCCAGCTCCTTGGCCAGCGCCTTCAGGCCCTGGGTTATGGCGCTGACTTCCTGGACCCGGTTGTCTGAGCGGGTTCCGGCGCCGAGCGTGATCAGCTGGAGATAGTCGATGATCAGCAGGTCGAGGCCGACGGTGCGCTTGAGGCGTCGGGCCCGGGCGGTGAGTTTGGCGAGCGTGATGCCGCCGGTG
The DNA here is from genome assembly GCF_044371015.1 of Phenylobacterium sp. Lineage (GTDB taxonomy): Bacteria > Pseudomonadota > Alphaproteobacteria > Caulobacterales > Caulobacteraceae > Phenylobacterium. The sequence goes on along the minus strand of NZ_JBILUK010000002.1, from coordinate 11,678 downwards.
TCGTCGATATAGAAAGGCGCGTCCTGAATCTCGATGGCCGCATCCCGCACGCGGCCAAACTCCATGGCGTCGATCTCGCCTTTGCGCAGCCGGTCCCCTGAAACGCCCGAAACCTCGGCCAACAAACGCATGGCCAGCTGGTCGGCGCTCATTTCGAGCGAGAAGAAGGCCACGACGCCGCCCCTGACCGTCTTCTTCGCGCCGTTGGGCTGGACCTCATAGGCGTAGTTGCGGGCCGCATCGAAGCCGATGTTGGCGGCCAGCGAGCTCTTCCCCATCGAGGGGCGGGCAGCGATGATCACCAGGTCGGAGGGGTGCAGACCGCCGATCTTCTGATCGAGGTCGATCAGGCCGGTGGAGAGGCCGGCGAGGCCGCCGTCGCGGCTGTGGGCCTCGGCGGCCATGGCCACGGCGCCGCGGAGCGCGTCGGCGAAATTGACGAACCCCTGGGAGACGCCGCCGGTCTCGGCGAGCGCGTAGAGCTGCTGTTCGGCGGCTTCAATCTGCTCGCGGGCGTCGAGCTCGTTGTCGCCGTGATGCGCCGTGGCGGTGATCTCGCCGCCGATGCGAATGAGGTCCCGGCGGAGCGCGAGGTCGTAGATGGCGCGGCCGTAGTCCGGGGCGTTGGCGGCCGGGGGCGCGCGGTTCACCAGATCGGCGAGGTAGCGGAGGCCGCCAAGCTCCTCGAAGGCCGGATCACGCAGGAACTGTTCGGCCAGGAGGATCGGATCGGCCAGCTGACCTTTGCGGATCAGAGCTTCGATGGCGCCGTAGAGTCGCTGATGGAACGGCTCGTGGAAGTGTCGCGCCTGGAGGTTGTCGCTCAGCCGTTCGAAGGCGGCATTGTCATAGAGGATCGCCCCGATCAGCGCCTGCTCCGCCTCAAGACTGGCGGGGACGGTCTGGACGACATCGTCATTTGAGGGGGGGCGCAGGTCGAGCGCCGGAACGAGGGCCATGGCCACTCGATAGCCGAGGGCGAGCGCCTACGGGAACGCGACAAATCGGCCCCGGCGCGGCCGTCCACATATGATTCGCATCGCTGTGGACAAGCCGCGCCGGAAGCGCGGGGTCAGAAGTTCACCGACACACGGCCGTAGACGTAACGGCCCGAACGGCCGAACGGCGAGTAGTTCGAGAACGGCGTGTTCGAGGTGGTGTTGAGGGACGGCGGGGTGCGCGTGGGGTACTCGTCGAGGATATTGTCGGCGCCGACCGACACCCGCACCTTTTCGGTCACGTTCCAGCGACCCTCCAGGTCGAGCACGACCCGGGGTTTCATCACCAGGTCGAGCGCCGCCGTCGTGCCAGGGCTCAGCACCTCGCCGTAGCGGGTGGCGCGGAAGGTGGCGCCGAAAGCGCCCATCGACCAGTCGACCGAGCCGGTGAACTTGGAGTCAGGCGTGCCCTCCTCGAAGGTCAGGACGTTCACCCGATCAAACAGGATCGGTGAGGGGCTGAGGGCCGCCAGCTGAGCGGTGACCGGCACCTTGGTCACTTCGGTCTGGTTGAAGTTGGCCGCGAGCGTGAAATTGAACGCGCCCATCTCGTCGGTGGTCAGCTTGTAGTTGGCGACGATGTCAACGCCCTGGGTCTCGGTGTCGACGCCGTTGATGAAGAAGCGACCACCACCCACGCCGATGAAGCCGCGCGAGGTCAGGAAGTTGCGTACGGCGGCAGAGGTCAGGTTCTCGGACAGAACGATCCGGTCCTCGACCTCGATCCGATAGGCGTCGACGGTGATGTTGACATCACCCAGACGGAGCACGGCGCCGACCGCGAAGTTGAGGGACTCTTCAGCGTCGAGCGGCTGGGAGCCCAGGGCCGATGCGATCGGGCTGGCCGCCGGGAAGGTCGTGATCTCGAACGGAACGCCATTGATGAAGTTCGTCGAGGTGGTGGTGAAGAACTGCTGCTGGAGCGAGGGGGCCCGGAAGCCGTTCTGCACCGAGGCGCGGAGCGCGAAGCTCTCATTGACGTCATAGCGCAGCGCCAGCTTGCCGGTGACCGTCTCGCCGAAGTCCGAGTAGTGCTCGGCGCGCACGGCGGCGGAGGCCAGGAGCTGGTCGGTCAGGTTGGCTTCGATATCGAGGTAGCCGCCCACTGAGGTACGGCCTTCATCGACCTCATTCTCGGGCCGAAAGCCCGGGAACACCTGGGCGCCCGACGGGGTCGGCGCGTTGTTCAGGAGCACGCCGCCGTTCCGGTAGGAATCCGCTTCACCGGCGAAGATGCGGTAGTTCTCGCGGCGGACTTCGACGCCGAGGGCCACATTCAGGGGCGAAGCAAGGCCAGCGTCGAACTGGCGCACGCCGGAGATATTGCCGACAGTCTGCTCGTACTCAAAGCCGCCCGCTTCGAACACCGTCTTGCTGCCAGGACCGATGGAGCGGTTGAGCGTGTTGCGGATGGTGAAGTCCATCTTGTTGGAGCCGTAGACAAGCGAGGCGTCAAAGTCCCACTCGCCAGCCTGCCACTTCACGCCGCCACCGGCGCCGAAGTCTTCGACGGTCGGATTGATCAGCGGCAGGAAGCCGTTCGGATAGATGGAAGTGATGTTGCGATCATCCAGCGCGCGGCGGAAGAAGCCGGCCGAGAGCGAGTCGCGGTTCTGGTAGCTCGCCCAGCCGTAAAGGCTGGTGGTTTCAGAGAGGTCGTAGCCGGCGTTGGCGAACAGGGTCCACTGCTCGATCTCGGGCTCGCCGTACCAGGCGTTGTAGCGGTCGAACGCGGCTTCGCGCGGGTCGAAGGCGCCGTTCACCAGGGCGTACTGCTGACGCCAGTCGGGCGCGGTGCGGATCGTCTTGTTCTGGTCGAGGAACTCGGCCGCGACGGTCAGGAAGCCTTCCGAACCCAGGGGCAGGCCCACCCAGCCCGAGAGGTTGATCGTCTCGCCGTCGGTGCGGTCGTACTTGGCCTTGTCCGCCACGGTCCAGTTGGCGCCGGCCGGCGGCGCCTGGACGAGGGTGTCCACCGAGGTGACGCGCGCGCCGTAGGTCGCGGTGAGGTTGCCGCCCTCAGAGGCTTCGCGCAGGCGCAGGTTCAGCACCCCGGCGATGGCGTCAGAGCCGTACTGCGCCGAGGCGCCGTCGCGCAGCACTTCAATCGACTGCACGATGCCGGCGGGAATGGTGTTGAGATCGACCGCCGATGAGCCGCGGCCGATGGTGCCGTTCACGTTGACCAGCGATGCCGAGTGGCGGCGCTTGGAGTTGACCAGGACGAGGGTCTGATCGGGCGAGAGACCGCGCAGGGTGGCCGGGCGGATCGTGTCGGTGCCGTCGGCGAGGCCAGGGCGGGGGAAGTTGAAGGAGGGCAGGGATACGGCGAGCGCCTGATTGAGCTCGGTCACGCCGACCTTGTTGAGCGCGTCCTGGCCGATGACGTCGACCGGAGCCAGCGATTCAAGTCGCGTGCGGCCCTCGGTGCGGGTGCCTGTCACGACCACTTCCTCGACTTCCGAGGTTGCGGATGTCTGGGCGAACGCGGGCTGAGCGAACAGGCTCGCGGCGGACGCCGCGGCGAAAAGGATGGCGCGATAGGTCATGGAGGTCCTCTGGGAACGGCCGGTTGGATCGCGGCCTTCACGTTGATTAAGCAAAGGTAGGGGTTCGCCAGACGTTGTTCTATGACATATCGGCAACACCCGAACGCGAAACGGCGCGAGGATCTCTCCTCGCGCCGCCGCAGATTTCCGTAGGTCTTGCGCCGGGGCCTAGGCCTCGCCGAACTCCTGCGCCATCTGACCCGCGCCGCCTTCGAGAAGGTCGGCGGCGGCCTGGTCGGCGGCGAGACGCTCTTCTTCGAACTGGGCGTTGATCACGTTCTCGCCGCGCGCCTGACGCTCAGCTTCGTCCTGACTGCGGGCGATGTTGAGCGTGATGGTCACCGCGACTTCGGCATGGAGGCGCACCTTAACCTCGTGCAGGCCGAGCGTCTTGATCGGCTTGTCCAGCACGACCATGGCGCGTTCGATCTTGCCGCCTTCGGCGTTGACCGCGTCGGCCACGTCGCGACCGGTGACCGAGCCGTAGAGCTGACCGCTCTCGCCCGCCTGGCGGATCATGACGTAGGACGAGCCGTCGAGCTTTTCGCCCGCCTTGCCGGCAGCGTCCTTGGCCCGCGCGTTGCGCGCCTCGATATCGGCCTTCTGGGCCTCAAAGATCTTGAGGCTGGCCGCGTTGGCCCGCAGCGCCTTCTGCCGGGGCAGCAGGTAGTTGCGCGCATACCCGTCCTTGACGGTGATCACGTCGCCCAGGCCGCCACGGCCTTCGACGCGTTCGAGCAGAATGACTTTCATCTGTGCGGCTCCCTTACTTCACGACGTAGGGGAGCAGCGCCAGGAAGCGGGCGCGCTTGATGGCCTTGGCCAGTTCACGCTGCTTCTTGGCCGACACCGCGGTGATGCGCGAGGGCACGATCTTGCCGCGCTCGGAAACGTACCGCTGCAGGAGCTTGACGTCCTTGTAGTCGATCTTCGGGGCCTGGGCGCCGGAGAACGGGCACACCTTGCGGCGGCGGAAGAACGGACGGCGGGCGCCGCCGGCCGCGGATGCGGCGGGCGCGATGGAGGTTTCGTCAGTCATGGCGTGAGCCTCCCTTCCTTAAAACTGAGGAACATCGTCGCGGCGTTCGCGGTCGCGATCGCGGCGGGCGAGAACGGGCGAAAGCTCGAGATCGAGCTCATCCACGCGCACGGTCATGTAGCGCAGCACGTCTTCGTTGATGCTGAGCTGGCGCTCCATTTCCTTGACGATGCCGGCCGGAGCGTCGATCGCCAGGAGGGAGTAGTGACCCTTGCGGTTCTTTTTGATGCGGTAGGTGAGGTTGCGAAGGCCCCAGTACTCGATCTTGGCGACGGCGCCGCCGCCTTCCTCGATGAGGACCTTGAGTTGATCGTTGAGGGCTTCGGCCTGTTGCGGCGAGATGTCCTGCCGCGAGATCACGACGTGCTCGTAGAGCGCCATGGTTTCCTTCTTCCGTTGTGGAAGGCGGCGCGACCGGTGGCGGAAGTCCGCCGGCCACGATGGATCCCGACCGCGAACGATTTCGCGAGGACCGCCCTCCGTGAGGAGGCGCGCTTCTAGGGGAAACGTCCTGCCTCGGCAAGGGGAAACACGTCACAGGCGCTAAAGCGGAGCGCCACCATCCAGGCAATCAAGGCGCCGTAACCGCAATCAAGACCATCCTATGCGGACGAGTCGCGATCTTGGTCTTTCTGGCCCCCCTGCCGTGCCGACCTACTTCTTCGCCTTCCAGGCCTTCACCGCGCCCAGGGTCTCGGCGACATGCTGGGTGGGGTCCATCTTGGAATAGGAATGCACGACCGTGCCGTCGGGCGCGATGACGAAGGAGGTGCGGTCCGACCACTCCGGCTTCATCGGCAGGACCGCGTCGAACTGGCGAGCGATCTTGGCGCCCGGATCAGCCGCCACCGGGAACTTGCCCGAGCACTTTTCGGTGTCCGCCGAGAAGGCGGCCAGGCGATCCAGGTTGCCGGAGGTGACGCCGATCACCGTCGCGCCCTGGGCGCGGAAGTCGGCGGTGGCGTCGGCGAACAGCTTGGCCTCCAGGTTGCAGCCCTTGGTGTCGGCCGCCGGGAAGAAGTAGAGTACGACGGGCCCTTTCTTGCGGGCGTCGGCGAGCGAGAAGTTGATCGGCTGGCCCGCCTGATAGCCCTGAGCCGTAAAGTCCGGCGCCTTGGAACCGGCCTTCAGACCGGCGAAGGCAGGGCTTGCGACGGCGACGATCGCGGCGGCGGCGAGCAGGGTGAGACGCGACATTGGGGGCGGATCCTTAGCGGGGTTCAGTGGGTCAGTAGATACGGCCCCTGGGCCGCTGCGCAAGGCCCTCAGTTGTAGTCGACGCTGAGGGTCAGCACCCCGGAATAGGCGCCGGAAGGCGTGGTGGGCGTGAGAGTGACAGATCCACCGATATTGAAGCCGTAGGTTCCGGCGGCGCCGACGGCGCCGGAGAGGCGGGGCGTAGCCACGGCGGTGTGAGTGACGTTGACCGCCAGCGTCGCCGGACCGCTCAGGTTGAAGCTGGCGGGGATGGAGATGGAAACCACCTGTCCGCCTTCGCCGGTGACGGTGAAGGCGGCGCGGGTCGGGGCGGGCGTGGGAAATCCGAACCCGCTGCCGCTGACCGTCCGCACGCCGGTCGAGGCGTTGAGCGTGACGATGCTCTGGCCGGTCGTGGGGAGTTGAATGCGGCCGAAGTCAAGGTCGGCTGTCTTGCCGACCGCCAGCCCGCGAAACGCCTGGACCCGCCCTCGATCGGTGTCTCCGCCCATCGAGAGCCCGCCCTGATCAAGGGCGTAGACGAAGAACGCGTTCTCGCCGGGGCCGCTGGCCAAGCCGGAATCGTCACCCGCGACCGCGAAATCGGCGCCGACGAAGAAGGTCTTGGACTGGTTGTCGCCGATGGGCCCGATGGTGAAGTTGAGCGGACTGGTTCCTGACGACGGGCCGATCTGAACAGCCGTTCCCATGGCCACGGAGAAGTTGCGCAGGGCTCGCGCCCGGCCGGTGATCAGGCCGATCACGCCGGCCTGGATCGGCACATTGTTGTCCCGGCACGCGCCATCGTCCACGCGGGAGGGGCGGCAGGTCACGGTCACGAGCGCCCGCACCGCACCCGCCGCGATCCGGCGACCGGTCCCGCTAACGACGGAAACCGCGCCGGTGGACGGGTTGATGCGGAACACCGTGTCGCCGCTGGGCGCGGCGGCCACCGAGCCGAGATCGAGGGGATTTCCGACATTCACCGTGTAGGTGGCGGCGAGTGCGGGGGCTCCGGCCAGCAAAGCCACGGCCGCGCCGATGATCTGGGTGCGGATCATCGCTGCGCGCCTCCAATGGCGGCCACGACCGCGACAGTCGCGGGTTCGAAACGGACCCTCAAGCGTACATCCGGCGGGTGATCGCCGCCGGCGCGGATCACCACTTCGGGAGCGTCCACGGCCTGCATGCGCAGGCGTTCGGCCTGCCGCGGGTCGATCATGATCCGCCATGCGCCCAACGGCACGCCGTCGAAGACCGCGGTTCCATCGAACTCGGTGGTGGTCTCAAGGGGCGTGTTGGCGGCCGGGCCGGTCAGCAGAACCCGCACGGAGGCCAGTCCGACGACCCGACCGTCGTCGCGCTGGAGTTCCACCTTGACCACGACGCCGCCGGTCGGGCGGAGGGGATAGTCGACGCGGATGGTCCGACCGGGACGGGGCTTGACCTCGACCCGGGTCGGCGGGGCCGAGACCTCGCCGTCAAGCTGATCAAGGCCGACGTCCAGTCGGGCCCGGGGGCCGGCGCCCAGACCAGTCAGCAGCAGGCGTCCGTCGCCGTTGGTGACTGCGCCGCGGGTCGCCCCGCCGTCGACGCCGACGTCGGCCGCAGCCACTTCGCTGTCCTGGCGCAGGCCGTCGCCGTTCTCGTCCATGAAGGCGCTGAACAGCACGGAGCCGCTGGCGCCGGGCCCGGACCGCATCAGGTCGTAGCGCCGCCGTTCGGGATCGAAGCCGAGCCCGAAGGTCCACTGCGCCGCTAAGCGCCAGTCGTCCTGGGCGTTGTCGTACTGGCCGGTGAAGGCCCAGTCGCCCTGGCGGGTGGCCCAGACGGCGGAGAGGGCCAGATTCCAGCCATCCAGGTCGTCGAGCGGCTGGCCCAGGCCGAGGCGGAGCGACCAGTCGTCGGAGAGCCGGCGATCGACCGAGACGGCGAGGAAGCGCGCCTTCACCTCGGGGAGAAGTTCGTAGTCAAAGGTGGCGCGGAGTTGCAGTCCGGCGATGTCGAAACTGGAGGCGGCGATGTAGCCCTTCAGGGTCTCTACCGGGCGGGCGGGCCGATAGGCCTGGCGCTGGTACTCGAGGCCCGCGGACATCAGCACGCGGCCGACGCTGGATGAGGCGCGGACCCCGGAGAGCAGATCGTAGCGGTGGCCGGCGTATTCGTTTCGCAGCGTGCGCATCGATACCGGGATGATCCGACCGCGCAGGTTCACGCTGGAATCGACCGTCAGCTCCGAGCGGCGGCGGAGCGCAAAGAGCGGGTTGAAGCCGAGATTGTTCTCATCGACGAAGCGATCGCGGTACTCGGCGTGACGCAGCACATAGGACGCCTCGCCCACCCGGCCGGCGAGCGCGGCGGAGGCGCCTTCGCCGCCGCGGCCGTCGCGGCCGATGTCGACCTGAGTCGCGATCCCGAACAGGGTCGTGCGCGCCCCGGCGCTCACATAGGTCAGGCCTCCGCCCCGCACCTGGGGCACGCGCGCAAGGCCCGCTGAGACGGTCAGGAGGTCGGTCAGGCCGTAGTTCAGGTTGGCCGTGGCGCGGACGCCGCCGTTGGCGAAGATTGTGGGATCGCCGATCACCTGATCGCCGCGCAGGCGAAACAGCGGCGTGTTCTGTTCAACCACGCCCATGGTCAACTGAGACTCGCCGCGTCGCAGCAGGGCCGCGCCGACATTCACCACCTGCACCTCTTCCGTCCGCTCTCCGCGCGGTCCGTAGGTGATGACCCGGAGCACGTTGAGACCGGGGGAGAGCGGGATGTCGAGGAACTCGAAGCGACCATTGATCGCCCGATTGGTGCTGCCCCGGAGGACGTCGTTGATGAACAACTCGACCTCGAACCCGGGCGGGAGCTCGCCGCGCAGATCGATCTGGTTGAAGACGCTGGTCTGCTCCAGCGGCGCGGTCGACACGGTGAAGCCGCGTCCGGCGATGCTGCGCGGGCCCATGCTGAGGGCCGGGGCGTAGGTGTCGCCGAGGGTGACCTCGCGCGCCTTGAGGGGGCCGAGCAGGGCGCCTTCGAGAGATCGACGCTGGAGCATCATTCGCGCGTTGTTGGCGCGCCCCTCCTCATCGGAGTTCATATAGGCCTGGAGGTTGGACCAGAGCAGGTCGCCGGCCAGCCTGATATCGTAGCGGAACGTGCGGCCGGCCGCGCCCCTCTGGGTTCCTGCGTCCAGGATGATGTCAACGCCCGGCGGGCTGAACGCGGTGTAGGGATCGTCGACCGCCAGTACAGGCTCGTCGATGCCGGCCAGTCCGCCCAGCCCCCGACGGCTTGCCGCGCGGCCGAGGCGCGCCTGTACCGGGAAGGGCTCGGTGGTCGTCATGCGTAGCACGAGTTCGTCGTCAGCGACCACCAGTCGCACGCCCAGGAGGCGCGAGATGAGCGAGGCCCTGAGATAGATGTCGGTCTGGCTGACGGCCCAGTCGTTCGGGCTCACGGCGAAGGCCTCTCCGCCGGCGCGCGCCTGGCCCGAGGCGAGATCGACCGCCACCGTACGCCGCGCCGCGCCCAGCCGACCGGTCACCCGCCGTTCCGCCGGAAAGACATCTATATCGGCCTCAAGGAGCGCGGCCATCTCGCCCAACGGGATCAAAGGATCGGTCGGTTCGCCATAGGCGCCGATCCCGTCCGACAGGGTGAGGTCGTCGAGGGTGATCGAAAACAGCAGCAGGCCGGCGGGGTCGAGCGTCGTCTGGACCTGCGACGCCGGCCCTGGCTCCGCGCGCGCGACGGCGCCGGGCGCCAGCAACAGGCCCAAGATTAAAGCCGCGAGGGCCCTCCGGTCAAAAGGCCGCTTTCGCAAGGACCTTCCCCGGTGACATATCGTCGTCCGTGAAGGTCACCTCCAGCCGTTCGCCGGGATTCGGCGCACGGGTAAGCGGGATCCTGACGGCGCGGCGGGCGACCTCTGGATATACGCCCACGCCGCGCGCCAATCCCAATGGCTCAGCCCCCTGGCGGGCGCCGGCGACGTGAATTTCAAGATTGCCGTAGAGCGATCCTGGGCCCTCGCGCACGATTTCGAAGGCCGCGACCGCGACGCGGCGGGCCGACGACCGGCCGTCGGCGGGAATGTCCACCATCTCCAGGCGTGGCGTGGTGAGCGTGGCCCGCGCTTCGGTCGGCGACGACCGGACAATCACCGGGATCGAGACGCCATAAACAGCGGAAATCTGGAAGCTGAGCCCTGCGGCTGTCGCGCCGGAAGCGGCGGCTTCGGCCGTGGCGCCGGAGTCCCGAGGCGGCAGGGTGGTGACCGTCAGGTGGGTGCGATGTTCGTCGCCGACCCCTTCCGGGAGATTGGAGAGTCGCACGCGTACGGTTTGCGGCCGACCGGGGATAAGCGTCGTCCGCCGGGGTGAGACCTGGACCAGATCGCGCGCTGACTTGAGCGCCGCGACGGCGGTTCGAACATCTTCGCGGGTCGCCGCCTCCTCAATCGTCGAGATCTGACCATCGGGAAGCATGACCCGATCAACCAGCGCGACGTCGACCGTGACAGGTTCGGTCCCCTGGTTGAGCAGGATGACCGTGGCGTTGCGGCGCGCGCGATCCAGCGACACCCGGCGCGGCGAGATGTTCAGGAAGGCGCCGGTCGCGGCGGCGTCGGGCGCGACGGCAGGCTGCGCAGGCAGAGTCGGCGGCGCGCCGATAGCCAGCGCAAACGCCAGGGCCCCGATCAGGCGACGAGACATCAGTTGTACTGGACCAGAACGACGAGCGAGTCGTTGGACATCAAGAGCGGGCGTTCGAAGCCGACGCCGATGCTGGCCGCCGAACCGCCCGCCAGGGCTCCGCCCATGAAGCTTGAGGGCGCGCGCCCGTACTCCGCCATACGGGTGCGGACCAGCAGCGCGCCGGTGCGACCCTCGCGGGTGACGTCGAACGCGCCGGGCGCGGTGACGGGCTCGCCGGTTTCGTCTTCCCGTCGAACCACGAGGCGACCGTTGGTCGGCATCATCATGCCCATGCTCATCGAAGGGATCGGCGCGGCGAACTGGGCCCCGCCCGCCTCGGCTCGCACGCTGGGCATTGCGGTCTGCCAGACCATGCGCACCATCATCGGCTCGACGATGGTGGCGCGCGCTTCCACCGACGCCTCGATCGCGGCGGCGGGGCTTGCGGCCCCGGCGGCCAGGGCCAGGGCGGCGAAGGCGAAGCGCGCGGTCATTCGGTCCCTAGTTGAAGTTGATCGTCAGGCTCAGCGTGCCGCTGTAGGCCTGGATCGTGGTGGTGGGCGTGATGTCGAACCTGCCGCCCACGAAGAGGTCGTCCTGACCGCTCGCGGGGAGGGTGTTGAGCGTTCCCGATGAGGCGACCGGGCTTTCGGCGGCTATGGCCGACAGATTGCCCGACGAGTTGGTGAAGGTGAGGGTGTTGGTCTGGACCGAATAGGTCTGACCATTGGAGCCGGTGATCCGGAACTGGGCGGCGCGGGCCTGGCCCGAGGTCGGGATGAACGCGTTGCCGCCGGAGACTGTCGGGGTCGCCGCGCCAGATGCCGCCGAGGCGACAACGATCGTGCTTGTTCCGGTGGTCGGCCGCGCGATGGAGCCGAATTCCAGCGTGCGCTGGGCCAGGACCTGGTTGGCCGAAACAATGTTGGCCGCTGCGGTGGTCGTGCCGTTGACCGGCGCAGCCATGGCCGGTGCGCCGGAGAGGGCGAGGGCGGAGGCGATCAGTGCGATACGCAGCTTCATGAGACACCTTTCGGGTGCGAGGTCGGGTTTAGCTTGATCCGGCGCCGAAGGGCGATCCCTGAAGTTTCCCCTGTCGGGGGAATTCTGGGCGTCGTGGGCACCGTGGGTTGTATCTTGTTGATTTGCCGTCAGTTCATCGAGTCGACGGCTATGTCCGCCCCCCCCTGAGTGTCAAGAAATGGGA
>NZ_JBILUK010000093.1:0-11608 GCF_044371015.1 Phenylobacterium sp. | reverse complement strand
GGGGGTCGAGCGGATCTTCTGGCAGGCGCCGGGCGTCTGGGTCACTGCAGTTGGCTATCAGCAGGGCCTGACCCCCAACCCGGGCTATGAGGAAGTGTGTTCCGGCCGCACCGGCCATACGGAGTCCGTGCTGGTGGTATTCGACCCCAAGCTAACCTCCTACGCCGAGCTTCTGAAGCTGTTCTGGGAGAACCATGACCCGACCCAGGGCATGCGCCAGGGTAATGACGTGGGCACCCAGTACCGTTCGGGCCTCTACACGATGAGCGATCAACAGGCGGCGCAGGCATTGGCCTCGCGCGACGCCTATCAGGCCGAGCTTTCGAAGCGTGGCTTCGGGCGAATCACCAGCGAGATCGAACCGGCCGGGCCGTTCTACTTCGCCGAGGATTATCACCAGCAGTACCTGGCCAAGAACCCGGGCGGCTATTGCGGCATCGGCGGCACGGGCGTGTCGTGCCCCGTCGGCCTGGGCGCCCCGGCCTGAGGCGGCGGCCAGCGTGACCCGCGAGGAGATCGGCCTTCTGGCGCTGGCCCTGCCGGCGACCACGCATGTGGTCCAGTGGGGCGACAGCGACGTCTACAAGGTGGGCGGCAAGGTGTTCGCGGTTTGCGGGCTTTCGGGAGGGCTCTCGTTCAAGGTTACGCCGATCGGCTTCGAAGTGCTGACCACGGCCGGCGGCCCCGGCCGCCAGGCGCCCTACTTCGCCAAGGGCCATTGGGTGAACGTGCCGCTCGACGACCTTGACCCCACCGACGCCGCCGACTGGATCATGAACGCCCACGGTCTGATGGCCGCCAAGCTCACCCGCAAGGCGAGGGCGGAGCTCGGTCTAGGCTGAGGGACCAGTGTCCCTTTCTGCAGACGGAAGGCTTCCTGGTGGAGCCGAGGGGAATCGAACCCCTGACCTCCTCATTGCGAACGAGGCGCTCTACCATCTGAGCTACGGCCCCCAGGGATCACCCAGGAAGGCGCGGAATAAGGCGAAGGGGCCTTCTTCTGTCAAGCCGCTTCCGCTGACCGCCTTTGCCCGCCCGCCAAAGCCCGCTAGAAGCCGCGAACATGGACCCCTTGGCCTTTGTCATCTTCATCGTACGGGCGCTGCTCGAACTGCTCGTCTGGGCGATCATCATCAGCGCGATCCTGTCGTGGCTCGTGGCGTTCAACGTCATCAATGTGCGCAATGGCTTCGTCTACAGTCTGGTGCGCACGCTGGAGGGCGTGACGCGGCCGGTGCTGGCGCCCTTCCAAAGGTTCATCCCGCCCCTAGGCGGGATCGACCTGTCGCCGATCGTGGTGATCCTCCTGATCCAGGGGGCGCTGCGCTATCTGATCCCGCAGGTCTGATCCGCGCCGTGGCCGGCCGCGCCGATCTCGCCCGACTGATCGCCGATGCGCAGCGGATGGTGGTGTTTACCGGCGCCGGCATCTCGACCGAGAGCGGGATCCCCGACTTCCGCAGTCCCGGCGGTGTCTGGAGCAAAATGAAGCCCATCTATTTTCAGGACTTCGTTTCCGATGAGGCCCGGCGCCGTGAGGCCTGGGAGCGGGCCTTCGCCGGTCGCGCCGGCTGGACAGGGCGCGAGCCCAACGCAGGCCACCACGCGGTGGCCCGTCTCGTCGCCTCGGGCAAGGCGTCCAGCGTCATTACCCAGAACGTCGACAACCTGCACCAGAACTCGGGCGTCCCGGCGGAAAAGGTGATCGAGCTACACGGCAACGCCAGCTACGCGACCTGCCTGGAGTGCGCGCTGCGGCACGAGCTGGACGATCTCAAGGCGCTCTGGGCGGCCACCGGCGATCTGCCCTGTTGCCGCGCCTGCGGCGGCATCGTCAAAACCGCAACTATCTCCTTCGGACAGTCGATGCCCGCCGGGCCGATGGCGCGGGCCGAGGCTGAGACCCTTGCCTGCGACCTGTTCCTGGTGATGGGTTCCTCGCTCGCAGTTTACCCGGCCGCGGGGTTTCCGATCCTGGCCAAGCGCAACGGCGCGGCGCTGGCGATCCTCAACCGGGAGCCCACGGAGCTGGATGCGGTCGCCGACCTGGTCCTGCACGATGAGATCGGCCCCACCATGACCGAGGTGGCGCCCGCGAACTGAGCGGCGGCGCGTTTCGAACCGACCGCGCTCTATTGGTCACACCGCCGCCTTGATCCTTCGGCTATGCCAGCCGCCGACGTTACGAACCCTGGAGCCTTCCTTGCGCCGTCTACTCGCCGCCGCCCTCGTTCCGGTCCTGCTGGCCGCCTGCACGCCGCCTGCTGGCGGCGCCACTGACGCTGGCGATCCCTATGCGGGCCTCGATTCCCAGATCCTGGTCTGGCGCGGGGCGCTGGAGGCCGAGCATCCTGCCTGCGCCACCAAGGTTGACGGCAAAGGCTGCCAGGACTTCCAGGTTATGTGTAAGGCCGCCCAGGAGATCACGCCCGAGGAGACCGGGCGCGGCGTCACCGCCCAGCTCGTCGCCGCCATGACCTTCGCCGGCCGGAACGCCGACGGGTCGACGGGTAAGTCCGGCTCCGCCTTCGCCGTCTTCACCAAGACCGGAACGACCTGGAGCCGCGAAGGGGCCCCGCCGGTCAACCTATCGACCTGCGCGCCTCTGTAGGTCTACCTCCGGCTTGATGCGGCGGCGGGGACCGTTATGGAAGGCGCATGACCCTCGATGTCTTCCGCAATACATTCGCCGGCAACCCGCTCAACCGCGCCAGCGAGCGACGAGGCGACACCGACTGGCTCGAGGGCCAGCTGGCTTCGTCTGAAAGCCTGGGTATCGCGCTCTGGAATGGTCGCCCGTTCGTGGAGAAAACCAAGGACGGCGGTTGGCAGGTAGCCTATCTGCCGGCCAAGCTGGTCGGCGAGTTAGCCGGCGGGCCGGAACGGCTGCTGTTCATGGGGCTCTGGAACGAGACGGCGATCTTCGCGGTCGACCTGGAGGGCCCGGCCGATCCCGCTAACGGTCCGCTGCAGGGGCTCGGCGAGTTCAAGGACCTGCGTTTGCTGGCAGCCCAGATGCCTGGGCCCGACGCGGCGATCCTGGCCACCGCCAAGGCCATGTTCGAGTGGCGGCGCAAGCACGGCTACTGCGCCGCTTGCGGCCAGCCGTCGGAGCCGCGTGAGGGCGGCTGGAAGCGTCAGTGCCCGTCCTGTCAGGCCGAGCATTTCCCGCGCACCGATCCGGTGGTGATCATGCTGGCGCACCACGAGGGCCGATGCATGCTGGGCCGCCAGGAAGCGTGGCCGAAGGGCATGTATTCCGCCCTCGCCGGGTTCCTGGAGCCGGGTGAGAGCATTGAGGAGGCCTGCGCCCGCGAGCTGGCCGAAGAGGCGGCGCTGAAGACCGTGCGTGTCCGCTATCACTCGACCCAGCCCTGGCCTTATCCTTCGTCACTGATGATCGGGCTGATCGCTGAGGTGGCCGACGATCAGGCCGCGCCGGATCAGACTGAGCTCTCGGAAGTCCGCTGGTTCACCCGCGCCGAGGCTCGCGCCCTACTGTCCGGCGAGATTGAAGGCGCTTTCTGCCCCCAGCCGATGGCGATCGCCCACCAGCTGATCCGGGCCTGGGCGTTCGAGGCGGATTGAGGGTTACTCGCCTCTTCCTGTTCGAAACCAAAAACGGAAACGTCATGGCCCGGCTTGTCCGGGCCATCCATTTCGCTCGGCGATTCCGAGGGGGTTCGGAGCCGCTGCGATCTATCGGCCGAAACGGAGATCATGGGTGGCCCGGACGAGCCGGGCCATGACGCGGAAGGGGTTGGGTCAGGCGAAGTACCGCGCCAGGATCCGCGCATAGACCCGCTGCAGGGTGCGAATCTCCTCGACCGGCGCGCGTTCGTCCACCTGGTGCATGGTCTTGCCCACCAGTCCTACCTCGATCACCGGGCAGAGCGCGCGGATGAAGCGGGCGTCCGACGTCCCACCCGAGGTCGAGAGTTCGGGTGGTGCGCCGGTCACATCTGCCACGGCGGCGGCGACCAACTCGGTGAAGTCGCCGCGTTCGGTGAGGAACGCCTCGCCGCTGATGCTGCTGGTCACAGTGATCTTGCCGGGGAAGTCGCCCTGGGCGCGCCAGGCCTCGATGTCGAACCAGTCGGCCAGTTGCTGGCCTGTATGGCTGGGGTTGAAGCGGATGTTGAGCCGAGCCCGCGCCACGCCGGGGATCACATTGGTGGCGGTGTTGGGCGCCTCGATCATGGTGACTTCCAGGTTCGAGGGCTGGAATTCCGGAAAGCCTTCGTCGAGCTTGCGGCTCTGCAGGGCCGACAGCAGCCGGATCAGCACCGGCACGGGATTGGCCGCGCGATGCGGATAGGCCACGTGGCCCTGGACGCCTTCGACAAGGATATCGGCGTTAATCGAGCCGCGCCGGCCGACCTTGACCATGTCGCCGAAGGTCTCGGCAGAGGTGGGTTCGCCTACCACGCAGTGGTCGATGATCTCGCCCTCGGCGGCCAGGGCCTCGACCACCAGCTTCGTTCCGTGGGTGGCCACGCCTTCTTCGTCGCCGGTGATCAGGAACGAGATGGAGCCTGTGACCCTACCCGCCGCGATGGCCTCGCCGGCGGCGGCGGTGAAGGCGGCGATGGCGCTCTTCATGTCGACCGCGCCCCGGCCGAGCAGCACGCCGTCGACGATCTCGGCCGCGAAGGCGTCCCTGGACCAGGCCCCGGCGTCGCCCACCGGCACCACATCCGTGTGGCCCGCGAAGCAGAGGTTCGGCCGCGCGGTTCCCCATCGCGCATAGAGGTTTTCGATTTCCCCGAACTTCATCCGCCGGCAGGCGAAGCCCAGGCCCAAGAGCGTCCGCTCGACAACGTCCATGGCGCCCGCATCGGCGGGCGTCACCGAGGGGCGGCGGATGAGGTCGCGGGTGAGCTCGACAGGATCAATCAGGTTGGCCATGGCCCGCGCTTTAGCCGCCTGAACGCGCGCTGGCGAGGGGGCTAGACCCCTTCGAAGATCAGCGCATCTGTGTTGGCGCTCCTCATCCGAAGCTTGAGCAGCGGCTCGTACTGCGGCGAGGCGTAGAAGGCCTTGAGCGCCCCCATGTCCGGGAACTCCAGCAACACAATGCGTCGGAGCGCACGGTCGCCCTCCAACACCTCGGCCGCCCCACCGCGCGCCAGATATCGGCCGCCGAAGTGATTGATCACCTCGCCGACGTCCCGCCGATAAACGTCGAACCCCGCTGGATCGGTGATTTCGATTTCAGCCAGCAGGTAGGCGGCCATGTCGGGCTCCTTGGGTCAGACGATCTTGGAGCCTTCCTTGCCCCAATAGGCGTCGCGGATCAGACGCTTGTAGAGCTTGCCGGTCGGATGACGCGGCAGCTCCTGCATGAAGTCGAGCTTACGGGGCGACTTTACGTGGCTGAGGTTCGCTCTGGCATAAGCCATCAGTTCGTCGCGAAGTGCTTCGCCGGCTTCCGCCCAGTCGGCGGGCTGGATCACCGCGATGACCTGCTCGCCCATCTCCTCGTGCGGCCCGCCGACCACGGCCACGTCGGCGACCTTCGGGTGGCCGATCAGCAGATTCTCAATCTCCTGAGGATAGATGTTCACGCCGCCCGAGATGATCATGAAGCTCTTGCGGTCGGTGAGGTAGAGATAGCCCTCCTCATCCACCCAGCCCACGTCGCCCAGCGTCGTCCAGCCGTACTTGTTGGTGTTCTCGGCGACCTTTTCAGGGGCGTTGTGGTAGCTCAGTGGCGGGCCACCAGCGAAGTGGACCACGCCTTCTGTGCGCGGCGGCACGGGTTCGCCCTCGTCGTCGCAGATCTTGACCTCTGCGGTCAGGCCGCGGCCGACCGAGCCTTTGTGGGTCAGCCACTCGGCGGCCGAGATGTAGCAGAAGCCATTGCCCTCGGTTCCGGCGTAGTACTCGTGGATGATCGGTCCCCACCACGCGATCATCTGCTCCTTCACCGGGATCGGGCAGGGCGCGGCGGCGTGCACGGCCGAGACCATCGAGGAGATGTCGTACTTCTTCCGCACCTCTTCCGGCAGCTTCAACAAGCGCACGAAATGGGTCGGCACGAACTGGCCGCAGTCGCACTTGTAGCGCTCGATGTTCGCCAGCATCTGCTCAGGATCGAACTTCTCCATCACCACCACGGTGCCGCCATTGCGATGCACGCCCATGGTCCAGCGCAGGGGCGCGGCATGGTAGAGCGGCGCCGGCGAGATATAGGTCGAGGGATCGGGGAAGCCGAACATCGCCCGTGACATGGCGGCGAGCGGCGAGGGCTCATCGATGGGCAGGCCGGTCAGCATCGGCTTGATCCCCTTGGGTCGGCCGGTGGTGCCCGAGGAATAGAGCATGTCCGATCCGGCCGTCTGGTCGGCGACGGGCGTGGTCGGAAAGGCCGCGCGGGCGGCCTCGAAGTCGGCGAACGGCGCGCGCGCCTCACCCACCATATAGAGCTTGACCGAGGCCGGCAGCACGCCGGGCAGCTCCTCGGTCACAGGTCCTACGCTGGCCGAAGTGATCAGCACCTGGGCGCCGCAATCGCCGACGATGTACTCCACCTCGCCGGCGGTCAGCTTAGAGGAGATGCAGGTGTAGTAGAGCCCGCACCTCTGCGCCGCCCAGGCGATCTCGAAATAGCGCGGGTGGTTGTCGAGGAAGATCGCGATCACGTCGCCGGCCTTGAGCCCCAGCGATCGGAACAGCTGCGCGCCCTGGTTCGAGCGCGCTTCAAGTTGGCCATATGTCACCGTCTCTCCGGTGCCGGCCATAATGTAGGCCGGGCGGTCCGGATGGGTCTTGGCGTGGACGGTCGGATGCATGCTGTCACTCCCGCTGGCGGTCTAGGGGCCACCCTCTTTGGCGCGGAGTAGCAAACCTTGACGTCGGGTGCGTCAAGCGGGAGGGCCGGGTGGCTTCGGGAATTCGAGGGGAGCGACGACGGCGCCCGGAGTTCCGGCGGTCACAGCACGGTAGATGGCATCGCCCACAGGACTGTAGGTGATCGCCTCGATCGCCATGGCCGACACAAGTAGGGCGCCCACGCCCCAGAACCAAGCCGGATGGACACGGCCGTTGCGGCGCAGGTCGGCTACCATACCTGCCAATGGGAAGGCCAAGCAGGCGACCAACGTCGCCTCCCACGCCCAAGGCGTCAGCAGCGGCATGGGCAGCAGTCTGCCGAAGCCTGGACCTAGCAGCATCGCCATGGCGCAGAAGTGCAGACGCCGATGCCAGTCGGTCTCGCGACGCAGCGTAATCGCAGCCGCTGTCAAACCCGCAAAGGTAAACAGCGACACTGTGTCGAAGACCAGGAAATGCAGTGGCCGGAAGAAGAACGGCGCCGCGCCGCGCTGCACGATGGCCAAGGTGACCACGCAGCCCGCAATCAGCATCAGAAAGACCCACCCGGCGGCGATCCAGCCCAGCTGCCGGTGAAGCGCCGTGCGGCCGGTAGCTGCGAAGATGTTTTGCAGCAGGTAGATGCCAACCCAGCCCATGAACACGACCGCATGCGCATGGACATACAACGGCGCGGCGAAGCTTGATCGACCCATAGCCAGTTGGAGGGAGAAACCCGCCATCAGGACAAAGGTCATGGCGATGGCGCCACCCAGGAAAAAGCCCCTGTCTCGGCCCCCCGACGCCGGCAGACTATTGGTCATGCTGGTCATGATCGTGATCTCCCCAAACGAACCATAGCGCCGACCGGGCGCATGGCCCAAACAGGCCTTGACCTCCCAACCGTCAACCTCGCCGAACTGGGCCAATAGACATCACGAGGAAGAGCCATATGCCCACGTTCGAGACCCTGCTCTATTCCGTCGAGGACGGGATCGCCACGATCACGCTCAATCGGCCCGACAAGCTGAACGCGTTCAACACCACCATGATGAACGAGATGATCTCGGCGTTCGACGAGACTGATGGGGACGACAATGTGCGCGCCGTAATCATTACGGGTGCGGGCCGGGCGTTCTGCGCCGGGGCGGACCTGTCGGCCGGCGCGGCGACCTTCAACTACGATGCGCGCGACGCCCTGCATCGAGAGGCGCGTATGCGCGAGGGGGTGCAGCGGGACGGCGGCGGCCTGCTGACGCTGCGAATCTACGACAGCCTGAAGCCGGTGATCAGCGCCTGTAACGGGGCGGCCGTCGGCGTGGGCGTGACCATGCAGCTGGCCATGGATATCCGGCTTGCGTCGGACACCGCGCGCTATGGCTTCGTGTTCGCGCGGCGAGGGATCAACCCGGAGGCGTGCTCCTCATGGTTCCTGCCCAAGTTGGTGGGCGTCCAGACCGCGCTCGAGTGGTGTTACACGGGCCGCATCTTCCCGGCCTCTGAGGCGCTGGAGAAGGGATTGGTCCGCTCGGTGCATGCTCCCGACGACCTGTTGCCCGCCGCCCGCGCCATCGCCCGCGAGATCGCCGACAATACCGCGCCGGTGTCTGTGGCCGTAACCCGCCAGCTCTTGTGGCGGATGGCCGGCGCGTCGCACCCCATGGAAGCCCACCGCGCTGACAGCCGTGGCATCCAGGCCCGCGGCCGTTCCGGCGACGCCGCCGAGGGCGTCACCGCCTTCCTCGAAAAGCGCCCGCCCGTCTATCCCGACAAAGTCTCAAAGGATCTGCCGGATCTGTGGCCCCACTGGACGGCGCCGACCTTTAGCTAGAGCGCCCTCCGCGGAAGTGGAAGCTGGTTCAGCGCAGAAAATGCGGCAAATTCAAAGAGGCGAGCCTGGTGGTTCTGATCCGATGGATCTAATCTGATCGGGCGAGACTATAGCCGCCGCAAGACCTGAAATCGGTCGCGCGTCTTGTTTTGCGACAAGGCGCGCGAGCGCTGTTTATTTCGCGGTTGTGCGCGATCACCCTTACCGATAATCAGCGCGCACTGATCTTGTGACTCACGCGTCGGATCAATGGCGCCTCAACCTGCGGAACACAGAGACAATGGACGACAAGACGGACGTGATCGAAATGACGGCGGATATTGTTTCCGCTTATGTCGGCAACAACAGTGTCTCGGCCGCTGAACTTCCGAACCTGATTCAGAGCGTGCACCGCGCGCTGTCGGGCATCACAGGCGCGCCGGAAGCGGCGCCGGAGCCGCTCAAGGAACCAGCGGTCTCAGTTCGCAAGTCAATTACTCCCGACTTCCTGATCTGCCTGGAGGACGGCCGCAAATTCAAGTCGCTCAAGCGCCACCTGCGCACCAAGTACAACATGAGCCCCGAGGACTATCGGGCGAAGTGGGGCCTGGCCAAGGACTACCCGATGGTGGCCCCCAACTACGCCAAGGCGCGCTCGGACCTCGCAAAGCAGATGGGCCTCGGCCAGGGTGGCCGTCAGGCGCCGCGCAAGAAGCGCTGAGCATCGTGACGTCGGCTCCGCGTGCGTCCGGGGATGCGCGCGGGGATCGGCTTGACTATCTGGGGGCGGTCCATTTGTCCGGCGGGTGCGCCCGCGCGTTCCGGAGTATGCCCGAATGTCTTGGTTGCCCAAGTCCCGCAAGGCCCGAACCCGCCTGCTCCTGATGGCCGTGATTACGCCGGTGGTAGCAGTGGCGGTCGGGCTCTCGCTCTGGGCCTCCCGTAGCGCCATATCGTTGTTCTATACCCCCGCCCAGGCCGCTGAGGCCGATCCGCCGCCGGGCCGGGCGGTCCAGTTGGGCGGGCTGGTCGCACCGGGATCGGTGGTCCGCCACACTGACGGCCGGGTCGAATTCACCATCCGCGACAAGATCGCCGCCGACCGCGTGGTTTATCAGGGCGAACTGCCGGACCTATTCCGCGAAGGGCAGGGCATCGTGGCGGACGGCTCGTATCGCGCCGATGGCGTATTCGAGGCCAAGCGGGTGCTGGCCAAGCACGACGAGACCTACATGCCCAAGGAAGTGGCCGACGCGCTCAAGGAGCAGGGGGAGTGGCGCGGCGACGGAGAACAGCCCTCCTACGGCCAGATGCGTGCGGTCAGCAGCGGCAGTTGATCGGGCGCCCGATTGCCGCCGCACATTGGACGTGTTGCCAAGCGCCTGGTGACCTAAACGTAACTTGAGGGGCGTTGCACTTCGGTGCATCCGCCCTAGTTTCATAAAGCGCGTCGCGATGTGACCGCCCGCGCAGGGAAGACAGATGCCGATGACGTCGAAGACCAAAGGTTTCCTTCTGGGTGCTGTGGCCGGTGTAGGCGTGCTCGCCGCCGCCGTCGCCGGCGCAAGCATCGTGCAGTCCGATAGCCCGGCTCCGCCGCCGATGGCGGGCGGCCTGATCAAGGCCTCGACCACGCCCATCTTCGCGCCCCCGCCCGGCGCGCCGATGTCGTTCGCCGATATCTTTGAGCGGGTTTCGCCGGCCGTCGTGTCGATCAACGTCACAAGCCGGCCGGACGCCAATGCCGGCCTGCGCCAGTTCCCCGGCCTACCGTTCGCCATCCCGCGTGGACCCCAGGGCGGGCAGGGTGATGACCCGGGCGGCCCAGGCGAGCGCGGCCAACCGCGCGGCGCGCCGCAGCAATCGGCGGGATCGGGCTTCTTCATTTCGGCCGACGGCTACATCGTCACCAACAACCACGTCGTCGAGAATGCTGAATCGATCAAGGTCGTCCTGAAGGATGAGACCGAACTCGACGCCGAGGTCGTGGGCCGCGACGAAGGCACCGATCTGGCCGTCCTGAGGGTGAAGGATCGGCGCGGCCCGTTCCCATTTGTCAGCTTCGAGGATGCCGGAAAGCCGCGCGTCGGCGACTGGGTGTTCACTGTCGGGAATCCCTTCGGACTGGGCGGCACCGCCACCGCCGGTATCGTCTCCGCCTATGGACGCGACATCGGTGAGACCTTCGTCGACTACATTCAGATCGACGCGCCAATCAACCGGGGCAATTCCGGCGGCCCCACCTTTGACGTCTATGGCCGGGTGATCGGCGTCAACACCGCGATCTTCTCGCCGTCCGGGGGATCGGTCGGCATCGGCTTCGCCATTCCGGCCGAGGTTGCCGACAATGTCACCAAGCAACTGATCAACGGCGGCAAGATCGAGCGTGGTTACATCGGCGCCACGATCCAGAACTTCACCGCCGAGATGGCCGAGGCCCAGGGCCTTGCGGACCAGAAGGGCGCCATCGTCGCCGACCTGGCGCCTGGCGGCCCCTCGCAACGCGCCGGCGTGATGATCGGCGATGTTGTAGTGGGCGTGAATGGCGTGGCAGTCAAAAGCTCGTCCGACCTTACCCGTCAGGTGGCCCGCGTGCGCGGGGGTGACACGCTGCGGCTCGACATCATCCGCGAAGGCAAGCGCCGCATCATCGAGGTGCGATCCGGCGTTCGGCCCTCCGAGCGAGAACTCGCCCAGGTGGATGGACAAGGCGGCGGCCCGGGTCGGCCACCATCGGGCGGCTCCACGGCGGCAAGCGCACCGGTGCTGGGCATGGCCTTGAGCCCGCTCGACCCGGCCGCCCGCACGCGTCTCAATCTCCCGCCTGAAGTGCGCGGCGCGGTGGTGGACACCGTCGATCAGTCGTCCGACGCCGGTACCAAGGGCATGCGCCGGGGAGATGTAATCACCCTGGCCAACAGCCGGCCGGTCACCTCGTCGGCCGACCTCGCCGCCGTGGTCGACGCGGCAAAGAAGGCGGGGCGC
>NZ_JBILUK010000304.1:0-3194 GCF_044371015.1 Phenylobacterium sp. | reverse complement strand
AATATCCTGGACCAGAGGGTCTGGCGGCCCAGCCCCAACTTCTTCTCCTACACCCTGTCCAAGTCCGCGCTTTGGGATGCGACCCGCATGATGGCCCTGGCGCTGGCGCCCCGCATCCGGGTCAACGGCATCGGCCCCGGCCCGGTGCTGGCCTCGATTCATCAGGACGCCGCGGCCTTCGCCGCCGAAGCCGCCGCCACCCCGCTCGGCCGGGCCGTCTCGCCGGCCGAGATCGCCGCGACGCTGCGCTATCTGATCGACGCCCAGGGCGTCACGGGCCAGATGATCGCGGTGGATTCCGGCCAGCACCTCGGCGGACCCGACGCATGAGCCAGGGCGTCCTCCGGGCCAGCCGTGTGTTCGTCACCGGCCTGAAGGTCCAGGCCGAGATCGGCGTGCACAAGCACGAGATCGGCCGGGTGCAGCCTTTGGTGGTGGATGTCGAGCTCGAAGTGCCGACCGTGGCCTCCGACCGGCTGGCGGAGACGGTGAACTACGAGACGATCCTGGCGGCCGCTCAGGCTGTGGCCGCGGAGGGACATCTGCACCTGGTCGAGACCTTCGCCCATCGGCTGGCGTCCCGCTGCCTCGCCGACCCGCGCGTGAGCCAGGCCCGAATCCGCGTCACCAAGCCGCTGGCGCTCGAACCCCATGCGGTCGGCGCCGGGGTGGAGATCGTGATCGGGCGCGGGTGAGCGATTTGTAACCGCCCGGCGTCTTTCGCCGAAGCCTAACGTGGGCCATCTCTATGTGACGCTTTGGCGTTACGGGGCTGGAGGGCCCGCACCATGACCGAGACCTACGCTGTCGAAGACAAGACCATGCCGGCCATCTCCTATGGTCTCTACCTGCTGGCCTACGCCACCGGGATCACCGCCATCGTGGGGCTGATCCTGGCCTACGCGCAACGCGGCGCCGCCGGTCCGGTCAATCAGAGCCACTACACGTTCATGATCCGCACCTTCTGGATCGGTTTGCTCATGATGATCGGCGTCGGGATGCTGTTCGGCGTGGGCGCCATCCTGACGATCATCCTGATCGGCTTCCCGATCATGGCGCTGGCCTGGCTGATGGGCGCGGTCGCTGCGGTCTGGTACGGCCTGCGCTGCATCCTGGGGCTGGTCTATCTGAGCCGGGGCGAGGCCTATCCCCGCCCCTACGCCCTGCTGGCCTGAGGCGCCTTACCGCGAATTCACGTTCGAAGGGCGGGTCGTTCGGTCTATCAGGCCGGCCATGAAGCACCGATCCGCCCTTCTCGCCGCCTGCGCCGTCCTCTGCGCGGTCACACCCGCACACGCCCAGGCGCCCGCCGCCGCGCCGCCCGCCGCCGCGGCGATCTCGGAAGACGCCCGGCTCGCCGCCTTCTTCCAGGCCGCCTTCCTGGAATCCGTCCAGCGGAGTCCGGAGAGCCTGACCCAGCTGGGCATGAAGCAGCGCTACAACGAACTCGGCGACTACACGCGCGCCGGGCAGGAAAAGGGCGTCGCCCTGGCCGAGGCCCAACTGGCGCGGATGACCCGCGACTTCGATCGGTCGAAGCTCTCGGAAGCCAGCCGGCTGTCCTGGGATCTGTTCGAAAAGCAGGTGAAGCTGCAGCGGGAGCAGTTGCGCTGGTACTGGCAGCAGTATGCGGTGAGCTCGACTGGTGGGGCGCTGGACGGCGTCCCGGTGATGATGATCAACGCGCACAGCGTGGACTCCGTCGCCGACGCCGAGGCCTATGTCTCGCGTCTCAAGGCGGTTGAGCGGGTGGCGGGCGAGGTCGCGGCCGACCTCGACGAACGCACCGCCAAGGGTTTCCTGCCGCCGACCTTCGTGTTCGGCCGGGTGATCCCGGACGCGAAGAACCAGATCACCGGCGCGCCGTTCGGCCCCGGGGCTGAACATGCCGTCTGGACGGACTTCAAGACCAAGGTCGCAGCGCTCAAGACCGATGACGCCGTCAAGGCCCGGCTCCTGGCCGATGGTGAAGCCGCGCTGAAGGGCGAGTGGCAGCGCGGCTACCAGCGCTATATCGCCGCGCTGGAGGCGATGTCGAAGCGCGCCACCAAGGTTGACGGAGTCTGGGCCTTGCCGGACGGCGACGCCTTCTACGCCTCTGTGCTCAGCTTCTTCACCACCACGCCGATGACGCCCGACCAGGTGCACGACAAGGGCCTGAAGGAGGTGGCCCGCGTGCGCGCCGAGATGGATCAGATCCGCCAACGCGTCGGCTACGAAGGGTCGCTCGACGCCTTCATGACCTACGTGAAGACCGATCCCCGGTTTC
Source organism: Phenylobacterium sp. (assembly GCF_044371015.1). Taxonomy (GTDB): domain Bacteria; phylum Pseudomonadota; class Alphaproteobacteria; order Caulobacterales; family Caulobacteraceae; genus Phenylobacterium. The sequence continues at coordinate 925 of NZ_JBILUK010000304.1, read as the reverse complement.
GTTATCCCAACACGCCGGAAGGCAAGGCCCAGTACCTTGCCGACGCCAAGGCGATCGTCGCGGGCTATATGGCCGTGGCGGACCGCCAGTTCTCACACCTGCCCAAGGCGGCGCTGGAAGTGCGCGCGGTGGAGCCCTTCCGGGAGAAGACCGCGCCGATCGCCTTCTATAATCGCGGGACCGCCGACGGGAAGCGGCCGGGGATTTTCTATGTGAACCTCTCCGACATGACCCAGGTGCTGAAGCCCCAGCTTGCGGCTATCGCCTATCACGAGGGCGCGCCGGGTCATCACTTCCAGATCGCCTTCGCTCAGGAACAGGCGGACCTGCCCATGTTCCGGCGGTTCTCGTTCCAGGGCGCCTACATCGAGGGCTGGGGTCTCTATGCCGAGCGACTGGCCAAGGAGGGCGGTTTCTATACCGATCCCTATGACGACTTCGGCCGGCTTTCGGCGGAGATCTGGCGCGGCGCCCGCCTCGTGCTCGACACCGGCATCCACCACAAGCGCTGGAGCCGCGATCAGGCGCTGACCTACATGCGGGCCAATACGCTGGCCTCGGAGCGGGACATCGCCAGCGAGATCGACCGCTACTTCACCAACCCCGGGCAGGCGGCGAGCTACAAGGTCGGCGAGCTCAAGATCACCGAGCTCCGCGAACGGGCCAGGGGTGAACTGGGCCCCAGGTTCGACCTCAAGGCCTTCCACGACGTGGTGCTCAGCGCCGGCCCGCTGCCGCTGGACGTGCTGGAAAACCGGGTTGACGCCTGGGTCGCCGCGCGGCGGTAGAGCGGGATCAGTCGTTCAGAAATGTATCGCTGATCTGCGGATTCGTGGAATTTCGCTGAGCACCTCTGTTGGGTAGACCCTCGGCGTGGCGGCCGCGCCACGACCCGACGGAGACCCGCCATGGCCCACCTCACGCT
>NZ_JBILUK010000303.1:0-3196 GCF_044371015.1 Phenylobacterium sp. | reverse complement strand
TCGGCGCGGGCGCCGGAGCCTCCACCTTGGCTGCGGGCGGCTCAGGGGGCCTGGCCGACGGCGGGCGAGCGGGCGCGGCCGTGGCGACTCGAGGCGCTGGCGCGCTGGCCCTGCAGGTGATCGCCCAGGCGTCGTAGACGGGGTGCTCCACGGGGTGCAATCCCGGAGACGCTGCGAACATCCAGCCGCGGAAAGCCTCCTTCGGCGCTGGTGTCGGACGACCAGGCTGGGCGCGCGGCTGCGAGTCGATGGAAAGATGGACGAACGCGTCTTCGCCAGGCTCGTCCGGCGCGGAGCGCTCGCAGGCTTGCACCGTGAAGACCAGGCCCTTCCATCGGACGGGTACGCCGACCTTGGCCTCAAACCGCAAGGTTTCTGCGGTGATCTTGTCCAAGGCCTGGAGGACCGCGATGTCATAGCGCGAGCGGCGCATCGGCTCTGCTGTCCGGGCGGGCTCGGCGACCACAGCCTTGGGCGCCGACGCCGGTGAGACCTCATCCGCAGCGACCGGCGCCGGCGCGGCTGGAGCCGGTGGCGCTACGGTGGCCGGAGGCGCCTCTTCCGCCGCCGGCGCGGCCGGAGCCGTCGTCTCTGGCGAGGAGGGTTGCGCGATCACGGCGCCGGCGACGAGCGCACCCAGGCCCGCGATTCCCGCGACGCGTAAGGCGAGCCGGCGCATGTCTATTCCGGCGTCCAGGCCTCATAGTCGCCGGTCGCCCGGGCGCGTTCACCGCCGCGCGCGATGGCGCCCTGAGGTTTCCAGGCGTGGATTGTGCCTGTCAGGTTGGGCTGGTGGTCCTTCTCCCAGGCCCGGCGCGGCAAAGGATCTGTTGTGGGAGGTTCGTCGAAAGTGAAGCGCAGCCAGCCGTGCCAGTCGGGCGTCACTTTCGAGGCGTCCGCATAGCCCTTGTAGATCACCCAGCGGCGCTTGCGGCCCTTGTCGTAGCTGTCCCTGTCATCGCGGGCCTCATAAGAGCGGTTGCCCAACTCATCCTGACCGACCAGACGCGCACGCCGCGCGACCGTGAAATGGATGCCTGTCGTGGCGCCGTTCCACCAAGTGAAGATCGTCTTCAGGACAGACAAGGACAGATTCCTCGGAACTGGGAGCGCCGGGACTATAGGCGCCGGTCCCCACCTCGTCCAGCATGCCCTCGACCACGATATCTTGGGGATAGCGCCGCCAAGGCCGCAACATCTATTGGCGTGTTTCTAGCCTCCGGCCTAGCCTCCGGTGGAGGGAATCGGATCGAGCATGAGCGACGCGCCCCAAATCCGGCGACTGGAGCGAGGCGGCCGCCTAATCGAGGTGGAGGCGCCGCCACACTTCACGACGACGCGCGCCGAAGCCTGGCTCGACTGGACTGAGGGACGCGCCGATCTTTCCGCCGCGATCCGAGACCACGCCTATGCTTTGGCGGGACAAGCCCAGGCCAAGGGCCTGACCCGCGACCTGAGAAGCCGCACCCGCTTCCGAGACGCCCTTTCCGCCGCGATGTCGGCTGGCGCAATCGCATTGAGCCCAGCGCGCAGCCCCTTGCCGGATCTGGGCGACGATTCCATGGCCCTTGAGGCGTTCGTCGCCCGGCATCGTGGCGCGCGGGCCGCCCAGGCGGCGGCGCACCGACTGACGGATCGCCTCCAGGGAGTAATGGATGCGATCCGGCGTTGCGAGGGCGATGAAACGGCCTGCGCCGATCCAAGGCGCAACGCCAGCCTGGCCCGCGCCGCCGAAGCAGCGCGCGCGGCAGGCGCCAGCGACGCCATGATCCTCGACGCCATCGCAATGACCCGCGCCGGAGAGGCGTTATGGGTCGCGGAGACGACACTGACTGACGAGCGCCGGGTCACCACTGGCGCGCCGGCGGCGGGCGCGGCCTGGGCCACCGGCCAGGTGATCTGCGCCAAGGATGCAGAAGCGTCGCAGGCGATCGCCGCCGCTGAAGGCTGGCCCGCCGCCGCGATCGAGTTGATGGCCTTCTTCCATCACGGCGCGTTCGATGAGGGCGGATTCCTCGGCGCCGTGGAAACCGCGGCGCTCGCCCTCAGCGCGGCGCATGATGGCCCAACCCGCCTCGCGCTCGCCGGACTGGGCGACTGGCTGGCGGCCCAAGGCTTCGACTACGCGAGCGATGAGGCCCGCCGGGCTGCGGTCAATCTGTTCGGTCTGGCGAAGGCCGCGCTTGACGGAGCCGTCGGTGAGGTCCGGCTCGCAGTGCTCGATGATCCAGACCTGGCGTTGCGGGCGGCCGGACGGCTCGATGGCGGGCCGTGGTCCGGTCCGGTCACCTACGCCGAGACGGCCGACGGCGAGGCGGTGCGCGTCCTTTCCGAAGCGGCACTTCTTGGTCTCCCCGCGCTGGGTGCTGACGCGGACGCCGTGCGTCTTCGCCTGCTGGGCCGCCGAACCTTCGATCAGGCGCCTGGCGTGTCACGGGATGCGCTGGAGGCGCGCGGCTTCACGGCCTTAGAGATTGTCGCCGCCGAACTTGAGCTGCCTTTTGTCGAGCGTCTTTCCCAGGCGTTCCGGCCGGCCGTGCTTGGCGAAGGCTTCGTGAGGGACGTCCTGGGGGCCGGGCCTGAGGCCCTGGCCGACCCTGGGCTGGATGTCCTCGCGTTGGCGGGCTTCTCACCTGATGAAGTGTCTGCGGCAGAATCGTGGGTCTTGGGGTCCGCTCGACTTGAGGAAGCTGGCGACATTCCCGAGAGCCTCGAACGGACCTTTCGGCCTTCGAGCGACATTCCCATCGAAGCGCACGCAGCAATGCTCGCCGCCCTCGCCGGGATGCTTGATGTCCCGCCGATCCTCCACGCCGCCCTGCCCTGGGACTCGACCGTGGCCGATGTCGCGCGGATTCAGGAGCTTGGCGTCGCGGCCTGGGTCCATCGCGACACGGATCCTCCCGCCGGATTCGTCCTGGAATTCCCAGCAGTTGCGGATCTTGCGCCTCGCCCGGCGCCGGTGGTCGAGGAGCGCGTCGTCGAACGGGTCGTCGAGCGAGACCGCACCCGCCGCAAGCTTCCGGATCGCCGCAAGGGATACATCCAGAAAGCCAGCGTCGGCGGCCACAAGGTCTATCTGCACACCGGCGAGTACGATGATGGCGAACTCGGCGAGATCTTCATCGACATGCACAAGGAAGGCGCGGCCTTCCGATCGCTGATGAACAACTTCGCGATCTCAGTGTCGCTCGGT
>NZ_JBILUK010000092.1:0-11665 GCF_044371015.1 Phenylobacterium sp. | reverse complement strand
GGACGGCGGCTACCAGTGGCTGTGGCTCCGCGCCAACGGTGAGTGGGAGGCGTTCGGCCGTCGCGGCAAATGGACTTCCGGCCGCTGGACCCAGAAGGATGCGGGCAAGGTTTGTCTGCGCCAATCAAAGCCCATCCCGATCCCGCTCAGCTATTGCACCGACTTTCCGGCCAATGGCGGCATCGGCGCGGTCTGGGCCTCACGCAGCCTTGAGGGCGACCCGATCCGCGTCACCGTCGTCAAGGGCATTCAACGGCCCTAGACCCCTCAGAACCTAGTGAAAATGCCCCTGGTGGGCATGGTCGCCTGGCGGCCGCGTCTCGATGGTCACGTGCGACAGGCCGGCGAGGCCTGAAAGCCGCGCGCGCAGGTCGTCGGCTGTTCGCGTCGAAGCCACCACAGCAATCACCGCGTGATGGCCGGGCCCCAGCCGCCAGAGGTGCAGGTCCACCACCGCCTCGCCCCCGGACGACAAACGGCGGCGCACTTCGGCGGTGAGCGCCGGCGCCGGATTGATGTCGAGCAGCGCGGCGGCCGCCCGACGCGCCAGTCGCCAGGCGAAATGGGCCACGAGCGCGGCCCCGGCCAGGCCGGCCAGCGGATCGGCGAGCTCAAACCCCAGCGTCCCCGCGAACACCGCCGCCATGGCCAGCACGCCCACCCCGGCGTCGGCCACGAGGTGCAGGTGGGCGGCGTTGATGTTGAGGTCGCCGTCCGGATCGTGGCGCGCGGCGTCCGAGCCGGTGGGCCGAAGCAGCCAGGCGCAGACCACGGTCACCACCAAACCGCCGAGCGCGATCGGCAGGGCGCCATGGAAATGCACCGCATGCGGGTCGACGATCCGATGCGCGCTTTCCCAGGCGATCAACCCGGCGGTGGCGCCGAGCACCAGTGCGTTGGCGAAACCGGCCAGATAGCCGACCTTGCCGGTGCCGAAGCTGAAGGCGGGATTGGCCGCGTGGCGACGCGCGAAGGCATAGGCGATCGCCGCAACCACCAGCGACGCCACATGGGCGGCCATGTGCAGCCCGGCGCCGATCAGCGCCATGGAGTCCGTGATGATCCCCCCCGCCACCAGCGCCAGGAGTGTGCCCACGCAGATCGCGGTCACCAGCCAGGTGCGCCGCTCGTTCCGCCGGTGGTCGGCGCCCAGATAGGTGCGATCCTCGCGGAAGGCGTCCAGCGGCGTAGGATCGGAGGTCGGCGTCGCAGTCATGTGTTATAGTATAACGCTTTTGAGGCTCAACGCCAGCCTTGGGCGCGTCTTGCCGGAAGTCCCGCCTTCATTATCCGCGCGCGTCCGACTAAATGTCCGGCCATGAGCGAGACCCCCATCACCAAGACGCCCGTCACCGTGCTTACCGGCTATCTCGGCGCCGGCAAGACGACGCTGCTTAATCGCATCCTCTCGGAGGACCATGGCCGCCGCTATGCTGTGATCGTCAACGAGTTCGGCGAGGTCGGGATCGACAACGACCTGATCGTCGGCGCCGACGAAGAGGTCTTCGAGATGAACAACGGCTGCGTCTGCTGCACAGTGCGCGGCGACCTGATCCGCGTGCTTTCGGGCCTGATGAAGCGGAAGGGCGGCTTTGACGCCATCATTGTGGAGACCACGGGCCTGGCCGATCCGGGCCCGGTGGCCCAGACCTTCTTCGTCGACGAGGATGTGCGCGCCAAGACCGAGCTCGACAGCGTCACCACCGTGGTCGACGCCAAGCACCTCCTGCTGCGCCTCAAGGACAGCCGTGAGGCGGTGGAGCAGGTGGCCTTCGCCGACCAGATCATCCTGAACAAGACCGACCTCGTCACCGAGGCTGAACTGGCCGAGGTGGAGCGGGCGATCCGCCGCCTGAATCCGATCGCGCCCATCCGCCGCGCCCAGCGTTCCAACGTGCCGCTGGAAACGATCCTGGGCCAGCATGCCTTCGATCTGGCCCGGATCACCGACCTGAAGCCGCAGTTCCTGAACCCCGCTCACGGAGAGGACGGTCACGTCCACGACGAGCACTGCGATCATGATCATGGGCACGACCACCATCACCATGATCACGACCACCATCATCACGCGCATGATCACGTGGCCGAAAGCGGCATCGCTTCGGTGTCGCTGACCGCGCGCAGGCCCATCGACGGCCAACGCGTCACAGCCTGGCTGAACAACGTGCTGCAGACGCAGGGAGCAGACATTCTGCGCGCCAAGGGCATCCTCGACGTCAAGGGCGAGGACCGGCGGCTGGTGTTCCAGGCCGTCCATATGATCCTGGAGGGCGACTTCCAGGGCGAGTGGAAGTCGACGGACGACCGTTACTCGCGGCTGGTCTTCATCGGCCGCGACCTCAACGAGGCCGCGCTCCGGGCCGGCTTCGAGAACTGCATCGCCGCCTGAGAGGCGGTCAGGCCAGCGCCATCGGGCTCGCGGCGAGTTGCTTCAGCCTCTGGGTCGCCACCACGTCGGGCCGGAGTGAGCCGCACCACTCGGCGACGCGGCCGCCGCGCCACTCCAGGAGCACCTTTCGGCCCTCGATCCGATAGCGACCCCGATGCACGCGGGGGCCGACTTCGACTTCAATCTGGTTCCACATTGTCCTTCGCGCCTTCAGCGCCACAACGAGGATCGTTCTGACCCTCACGGTCAGCGGAGAATGACCGAACGCGCTTTCGACCGCCTTAAGCGACAAGGTAACCACGGCGTTCACCAAGAGGTCGTGATCGGGGAGCGCCGCCGCGCCGGTCCAGCATCCGAGACACGAAAACGCCCGCCGGATCACTCCGGCGGGCGCCTCAAAACCGAAACTCCGAAGGGCTCAGAGCTCTTCGTTGATCAGGGCCACCTGATAGAAGCCGTTGCCCTGCAGCATGTTCATGACGGCCATGAAGTCGCCGTAGACCACGTCGCGGTCGGCCCGGATGTAGACCCGCTGCTCGGTGGGCGGCATGGTCGGGTCATCCTTGGTCAGCGCGGCGGACAGGTCGCCCGTCAGCCGCTCCAGCGTGGTCGGCGCTTCGCCGATGAACACGGCCTGACCGCGTTGGATGTTGATGAGGATCGGCTCCTTCACCTTGGTGCCGGGGGGCGGCGGGATCGCCGGCGGCAGGTCGAGCTTGATCGACACGGTCGCAGCCGGGATCGACACCATGAAGATGATCAGAAGCACGAGCATCACGTCCACGAAGGGCGTGACGTTCATGTCAGAGTTCTGGCCGAGGTCGAACTTGCCTCCGCCGCCACCGCCTACCTTGGCGCCCATGCGATGCTGTTCCTCATCCGTGAGCGCGCGTGGTCTCGCGCCCTGTCGTCCGATCCATTGGCAAGCCGCCGTGAGCTTGTAAAGCCTTAAGCGAGAGTTACGGCGCCGGCTTCGGCTTGCCGCCGCCGGAAGGGCTCTTTACGAGGCGCCCATGATCCTCGACTTCGACGCCTTTGTGACCGCCGCGGCCTTCGACCGGGAGGGCCGTGCGGTCTTCGCGCTGGGTGACGGGACCGTGCGATTCGACAACGGCGTCACCCATCAGGCGCACGACGGCGCGGTGCTGTCGGCGGCCCACGCCCCAGGCGGTCGCGGCGTGCTGACCGGCGGCGACGATGGCCGTGCGGTCATCACCACCCTCGAAGGCGTCTCCGAGATCGCGGCGATCCCGGGCCGCTGGATCGACGCTGTGGCCGCCAGCGACGCCTCGGGCCTGGTGGCCTTCGCGGCGGGCCGTGAGCTGCATGTACGCGACCCCGCCGATGCGGCCTTTCAGCGCTTGTTCCGGCACGACAAGTCGGTCGCCGACATCGACTTCGACGCCAAGGGCCGCCGGATCGCGGTGGCCACCTATGGCGGCGCCTGGTTGTGGTACGCCCGCATCGCGGAGCAGAAGCCGGCCAGGCTCGACTGGGCCGGCAGCCATGTCGGCGTCCGCTGGAGTCCGGACGGAAAGTTCCTGGTCAGCGCCATGCAAGAGAACCAGCTGCATGGCTGGCGCGTGGCCGATGAGAAGAACATGCGCATGGGCGGCTATCCGGCCAAGGTGAAGAGCCTGGCGTTCATGGCCAAGGGCTCGATGCTCGCCACCTCGGGGGCCAATGGCGCCGTCGTGTGGCCCTTCGCCGGGGCCACGGGTCCGATGGGCAAGCAGGCGGCCGAGATCGGCTGGGATGAGAGCGCGCTGGTGGCCCGGATTGCTGCGACGCCCGATGGATCCTGGCTGGCCGCCGGCCTCGATGACGGCCGCGTCTGGGCCTGCGACGTCACCGGCGAGCGTCTGGTTCACCTCAAGGCCGACAAGGGCCCGCCGATCACCGCCCTGGCGATTTCGCCCGACGGCGCCCGCGTGGCCTGGGGCGACGAGGCCGGCGGCGCTGGGGTGGGGGCGGTGAGTTAGACTCCTCTCCCAAAGTCATCCCGGACGGCTGCAGGCCGATCCGGGACCCAGCATCCCATGCCGTGCGACTGGGTCCCGGCTCTCCGCTTTGCTGCGGCCGGGATGACTGCAATTCAAACTTAAAGTTGGAACCTAGACGTCCACCTCGGCATCCAGCGCATTGGCCTGGATGAAGTCGCGGCGGGGTTCCACCAACTCGCCCATCAGGCGGCTGAACATGTCGTCGGCGTCGTCGGCGTGGTTGACCCGCACCTGCAGCAGCGTGCGGGCCTCGACGTCGAGGGTGGTCTCCCAGAGCTGCTCGGCGTTCATTTCGCCCAGGCCCTTGTAGCGCTGGATGGAGAGGCCGCGCCGACCGCCGTCGAGCACCGCACCCACCAGGTCGAGCGGTCCGCGCACCGTCGCCGTGCGATCCCGACGGGTGAACAGCGCCGGCTTGGCGAAGGTCTCGCTCATCCTGGCGGCGCGCTCGGCCAGGCGGCGGGCGTCGGCGGCGTGAAGCAACAGTTCGTCCAGCACCAGCCGTTCGGTCACCCCTCGGCGCACACGGCTGAACATGTAGCCGCCGGCCTCGGCCCGCGCGCCGCTCCAGGCGCCGTCGCCCTCCTCGGCGTAGAGATCGAGCCGGCGGGCAGCCTCGGCCACGTCCTCCGCATTGCCCATAAGGCCGGCCAGCGCCGCCTGCTCGATGGCGAAGGCGGGCGCGCGGCTCGACAGCCGCTCGATGTTGGCCTTGGCGCCCCGCGCGGCCTGAACCAGCTCCAGCAGGTCCTGGCCCGCCAGCCGTTCGCCTGAGGCGAGGTCCAGCGTCGCGCCGTCCACGCCCTCGTCCACCAGATAGGCGTCGAGCTCGGGATCGTCCTTGAGGTAGCGGATGCTCTTGCCCTTGGACGCCTTATAGAGCGGCGGCTGGGCGATATAGAGATATCCCCGTTCAATCACCTGCGGCATCTGGCGGTAGAAGAAGGTGAGCAGCAGCGTGCGGATGTGAGCGCCGTCGACGTCGGCGTCGGTCATGATCACGATCCGGTGGTAGCGGATCTTCTCGATATCGAAGTCGTCGCGGCCGATGCCGGCGCCCAGCGCGGTGATCAGCGTGCCGACCTGTTCGGACGACAGCATTTTGTCGAACCGCGCCCGCTCGACGTTCAGGATCTTGCCGCGCAGGGGCAGGATCGCCTGATTGTCGCGATTGCGCGCCTGTTTGGCCGAACCGCCGGCTGAGTCGCCCTCGACGATGAAGATCTCCGACTTGGCGGGGTCCTTCTCGGCGCAATCCGCCAGCTTGCCCGGCAGCGACGAAATATCGAGCGCCGACTTGCGCCGCGTCAGTTCGCGGGCCTTGCGGGCGGCCTCGCGGGCTGCGGCGGCCTCGGCGATCTTCTGCACGATCATCTTGGCTTCGGTCGGGTGCTCCTCGAACCAGGCTGAGAGTCCTTCGCCGACCAGTCCCTCGACCGCCGGGCGCACCTCGGAAGAGACCAGCTTATCCTTGGTCTGGGAGGAGAACTTGGGGTCCGGCACCTTGACCGAGAGCACGCAGGTCAGGCCCTCGCGGGCGTCCTCGCCCGAGACGCTGACCTTCTCGCGCTTGGCCGCGCCCGAGCTCTCCGCATAGCTCGTGATGATCCGGGTCAGCGCCGAGCGGAAGGCCGCCAGGTGGGTGCCGCCGTCGCGCTGGGGGATGTTGTTGGTGAAGCAGAGGACGTTCTCGTGATAGCCGTCGTTCCACCAGAGCGAGAGGTCGACTTCCACCGTCTCGCGGCGGCCGCGCACCACGATGGGCGCCTTCAGGAGCGGGGACTTGGCCTTGTCCAGGTGGCGCACGAAGGCCTCTATGCCGCCGTCATAGTGCATGATCTCGACGGTCGGCTCGGCGCCGCGGTGATCCTTCAGCCAGATGGTCACCCCGGAGTTGAGGAAGGCGAGCTCCCGCAGCCGGTGCTCCAGCGTCTTCAGGTCGAAATCGATGAACCGGAAGGTTTCAAGCGACGGAAGGAAGGTCACCTCGGTGCCGGTCAGCGGCTCGCCGTTCTCACGCTTGGGCGAGGGGCCGGTGACGATCAGCGGCGAGACTGCGTCGCCCCGCCGGAACTCCATCTCGTGCGCCAGACCGTTGCGGTGGATCTTCAGCTTGAGGAAATCTGACAGGGCGTTGACCACCGACACGCCCACGCCGTGCAGGCCGCCGGAAACCTTGTAGGAGTTCTGGTCGAACTTCCCGCCGGCGTGCAGCTGGGTCATGATGACCTCGGCCGCCGAGACGCCTTCCCCCTCGTGGATGTCGGTGGGGATGCCGCGTCCGTCGTCGGTGACGGTGCACGAGCCGTCGGCGTTGAGGATCACCTCCACCCGGGTCGCCCAGCCGGCCAGCGCCTCGTCGATGGCGTTGTCGACCACCTCATAGACCATGTGGTGCAGGCCCGAGCCGTCGTCGGTGTCGCCGATGTACATGCCCGGCCGCTTGCGCACCGCGTCAAGGCCCTTCAGCACCTTGATCGAGTCTGCGCCGTAGTCCTCGGCGCCCGTCGGATCGGTGTTGTCTTCGCTCATCTGAGGTCCGTTCTGGCAAGCCATAGCCGGGGGCTGCGCCGCGCCCGGTCATTCGTTTTCACCATACAGCGTTCGCGGCTGATTCTGCACACATTTCGGACGATCCGAGACCTTAAGTCACCTCCCCCGCGATGCGGCGGGAGGGGGACCGCTCGCCGAGGACCGTCAGGTCCGTAGAGCGGGGGGTGGAGGGGGCAAGCCGCAAGCTCAGCGCCCGCCGCCGCGCCATACGCGGAGCCTGAGGTTCGCCCCCTCCACCATCGGCTCTTCGGCCGATGGTCCCCCTCCCGCCGCTTTGCGGGGGAGGTTCTAGGGACCCTTACCCCTCCGGCGTCAGCGCCACGTCGACCATGATCTCGCCGGAGATCGCTTCGAGCGCATCCTGCACGGCATCCGCCGCGAGGCCGGGCGGAAGGCGCAGACGGGCGTCGACATGGAACAGCGGCGCGCCGGAGTGGGCGCCCGTGCTGAGGCGGGTTTCGAAGGCTTCGATGTTGACGGAGAGGCCGCTCAACGCAGCGGTCACCTGGCGTACGATGCCGGGGCGATCCTGGCCGACGACGCTGAGCCGCAGGACCTCGCCCTCGGCGGTAGAGCCCGCCAGCGCCGGCGCGACCTGGACGGTCAGACCGGAGGCGTCGACAGAGCGCACCGTCGCACGCAAGGCCTCGACCTGGTCCGACTCGATCTCGACCAGCACCGAGCCGACATAGAGCCCGCCCAGCCGGCTCAGGTGGCCCTCCAGCCAGTTGCCGCCCGCCGACAGAACCGCCGCCGCCAGAGCCTCGGTCAGGCCCGGCCGGTCGCTGCCGATCACGCTCAGGATCACATTCGCCATGGCCCGCTCGATAGCAGCCGCGCCCGTTTCAGGCCACCCGCCGCGCGGTCCGGGCGTGGGCGTGGGCGATGGCGACGGCCAGGGCGTCTGCGGCGTCGGCGCTGGTCTTCCCGGCGGTCGGCAGCAGGCGGGCGATCATCCAGGCGACCTGGGTCTTGTCGGCGCCGCCGGTCCCGACGACCGCCTTCTTGACCACCGTGGCGGCGTATTCGGCCACCGGCAGGCCGGCGCGCGCCGGGACCACCAGGGCCATGGCGCGGGCGTGGCCGAGCTTGAGCGCCGACTGGGCGTTGGAGTTGATGAAGGTCTCCTCGACCGCCGCCTCGTCCGGCGCATGGGCGGCGACCACCGCCTCGATCCCTTCGAACAGGGCCATCAGCCGTTCCGCAAACGGCAGGTCTGGATCCGGCGAAATCACCCCGTGCGCCACATGGCCGATCCGGGCGCCCTCGCAGGCGATCACGCCCCAGCCGGTGCGGCGAAGGCCAGGGTCCAGCCCCAGGATACGGACGGGTCGAATCGGTGCGGCGCTCACCGGAGGAGGGTGGTCTCCAGAACCACGAAAAGCACGAAAAACACGAAAGCAAGAATCCATGGAACGCACGGAACTCACGGATGGAGCCAGCGGCGAGGCGACGATCCACAGCAAGGAATACGGGTGAACGAGACCCCAGGATTCCTGACATCCCGGCCGCAGGTCTGCGCTGCGGCCGGGATGACCAGTGTTTAGGGACTCCCGAACCCGAGTTCGGAGATCTGTGCGACCGTCAAGATCGAATGACGCGCGTCGCGCATCGTTTGCGAGGGATCAAGCGGCCCTGCAGGCCATCCGCAGCTTCCGCGCTTTCCATGAGTTCTGTGGTTCCAAGACTCACGCCCGGCCGAGGATCTTGGCCTTCATCTCCTGGAACTCCGCGTCGCTGATCGCGCCCTGGTCGAGCAGGTCCTTGGCCCGCTCGATCTCTGCGACCATCCGCTCGGTTCCGCCACCGCCGCCGACCCCGCCATCCAGGCCGCCGCCGATGGAGACCCCGCCCGAGGCGGCGCGCGTCTCTTCCAGTCCGCGCACCCGGCGCTTCTCCTCCCAGGCCTGCTCCTCGTACTGCGCCTTGGCGTAGATCTCCGAGGCGGTGGCGTGAGGGACGCCGTCCACCGCCACGCCCGGCGCGCCGGCGATCAGGCTGTCGAAGGCCAGGTTCGAGCCGCAGAGGCCCGGCAGCACGTTCTGCTCCAGCCGCACGTCCTTGAGGTCCTTCCACTGCATGTCGGTCATCTTGAACCCGCCGAGCAGGCCGCGCCGCACCATCACGATGCGGCTGCCGGTGATCGCCACCACCGCCCGCCGCTGGAAGAGCGCGAAGACGCGGGCCTGGATCGCCCGGGCGCTCGCCTGCTCGCCGGTCATCAGAACGTCGTCCAGGCCCGCCAGCGCCCTGCGCGCCCGCGCCTCGGCGCCCAGGAACACGAGACCCGCCCAGATCGCCACGGCGATGAGACCCACGCCCAGCGTCAGAACCGAGACCGCCGCCCAGATCCCCACCGCCTTAAGGAGTTCGATCACGCCCTTCATGCTGGCCTCCACGCCGCGAAGGGGGACGGTAGACCCGCGATCCCCTGGCCTCAAGGCGGGGGACGCTCGCCGGACGGGCGAACCGTTTCGGCGGCGCGGGCGCGCTGATCCGCCGCCGACGCTACGCTGCGGCCTGATCGCACCCGGACTCAGAATGGAAAAGCCCCGGCCTCGGCCGGGGCTTTTTCGTATGCGGGTGAGAGGGCATCCGATGGTCCATGCGGTTCCCGGCCTTCGCTGGCAGGAGCGGGACGCGCCTCGGGTTGAAGCGCGCGCCTCAGTTCAGCCGGCGCGGCAGGTCGCCCAGGAACCGGCCCTCGACGAAGACCTCCACCGCCTCGCAGGCGGGATAATCGCTCAGAAGGGCTTCCGCGGCGCGGATGGCGTCGTGCACGTCGCCGATGACGCCAGTCACCAGCGGGCGGGCGAGATCAGCGCCCAGGCCGCTCAGCAGAAAACTGTCCATGACGATTCCCCGTATCTTTCTCTGGATAACGACGGTTTGATGACGACGCCACCAACCCTCGGCTGAGCCGTGACTCTTCCCAGGCGAATGACCCCAGAGCTTTCGTCGCCGCCGGTGAATCGGGCGCATACGAAGAGGCCTAACTTCGCTTAACCTCGCGGGCGAACCGGAGGCCCTGATGACCGAACCCGCCCAGGACGAGCCGCTCAACACCCGCGCGCGGCTGGATGCGCTGCTGTCCCGCATCATCGAGGAGCCGGAGCGACGGGGCGAGATCGCCGCCGGCATCGCGCGCGACTTCACCCAGCGCCAGGCGGTGCTGGTGCTGGACATGAGCGGCTTTTCCCGCACCACCCAGGTGCACGGCGTGGTCGCGTTCCTGATGATGATCCACCAGATGCGACTCCTGGCCACGCCGGCGATCACCGGCCGCAATGGACGGGTGATCAAGGCCGAGGCCGATAATCTCTATTGCCTGTTCGACCAGGTGGCCGATGCGGTGGCGGCCGCGCGCGAGATCATCTCCCGCCTGGCCACAGTGAATGTGCTCATGCCGGCCGACCGGCGGCTCTACGCGTCCATAGGCATCGGATTCGGCGACATCCTGGTGCTGGCCGACGAGGACCTGTTCGGCGATGAGGTGAACCTCGCCTCCAAGCTCGGCGAGGATGTGGCCCAGGGGGGCATGGTGCTCCTCACCGAAGCCGCCCGCGCCGAACTCGATCCCGCCATCCCGTCCACGCCCGAGCGGGTCAGCGTCTCCGGCCTCGCGCTGGTCTATCACGCGCTGGCGTGAGGGGGAGCGGCCCCCCTCCACCACGCTGCGCATGGTCCCCCTTCCCCGGCGGGAGAGGACAAGAACGCCCTGGTCCTCCCCCGGGCGCGAAGCGCCGGATCGGGGGAGGTGTCCGCGCAGCGGACGGAGGGGGGCTGGCCCTACGCCCGATGGATCGGGTCGATCCAGGCGACGCCTTCCGGGGCCTCGGCCGGCTCGATGTCCAGATTGACCACCACGGCCTCGCCATCCGAGCGCACCAGAACGCAGGACAGCGGCTCATCCGGAGAGGCGTTGATCTCCTGGTGCGGCACGTAGGGCGGCACATAGATGAAGTCGCCCGGACCCGCCTCGGCGGTGAATTCCAGCCGCTCGCCCCAGCGCATCCGCGCCCGGCCGGAGACCACATAGATCACGCTCTCCAGCGGCCCGTGATGGTGCGCCCCGGTCTTGGCGTTGGCGTGGATGTGCACGGTGCCCGCCCAGAGCTTCTGGGCGCCCACCCGGGCGGTGTCGATGGCCACGGCGCGGTCCATGCCGGGCGTCGTCGCGGCGACGGGGCCGAGTTCGCCCGCCGGCACCACTCGCACGCCGGAGTGCTTCCAGCCGTCGTCAGGGACGTTCGTCGGGTCGATCATGGCGGGCTCGCGGCTGAGGGACTGGCGGGAACAACGGGCGGAGGCGCGGTGACCCGGCTGACGCGGGTGATGCGCACCGGCTTGACCAGCATTTCGCCCTTCATGGCGCCTTCGCCCCGGTTGGGATCCGTCGGCAGCACGATGATCTTACGGATCACCTCCAGCCCCTCGACCACTTCGCCGAAGGCGGCGAAGCCGGGGTTGGCCCGGGGGTTCTTCGGGTCGGCGTCGAGATAGCTCATGTCGCCCAGCATGATCGACCAGTCGGCCTGGGCTGTGCCGGGCGCATGGCGGCCCATGGAGATCACCCCGTCCTTGCCGTGGGTGAGACCGGTCTTGATCGTGGACTCGTGCGCGATCGGCGGCAGCACCCGCCGGGGGTCGTTCTGCAGTCCGCATTGGACGAGGCCGTAGTCATTGCCCGCATAGTCCTTCGGCTTGCTGGCGCGATAGC
>NZ_JBILUK010000302.1:0-3221 GCF_044371015.1 Phenylobacterium sp. | reverse complement strand
CGGCCCAGCGCCCCTTCGTCCGGATCGCGGGCCTGCAGGGCGAACCACTTGTCGATCACCAGCGGCTCGGACTTCCAGCGGTCCTGGAAATCGGTGAGCGCGGCCTCGAACGCGGGCCCTCCGATCAGCATGAGGGCGGAGAGCCCGCCCATGGCGTCGGTCATGTTGCCCGCGGCGCGATAATGGCCGTCAGCCAGGGTGGTGGTCTCGGAGGTGGGATTGGCGGCCAGCAGCTCCAGCGCGGCGTTGCGCAGCGCGCGCCGACCGGCGGCGATGGGGTCGTCCGAGAACGGGCCCAGCTGCTGCAGTCCGGTGTGCAGCCGTTTCAGTTCGTCGGCCAGGTGGACAGCCATGCGCAGCCGCAGAGCCTTGCGCGCCTCATGCAGCGCCGCCGGGTCCACGGGCTGGCGCAGCAGGGCGAGGTCCGCCTCGGAGGGCAGCGCCAGCAACAGCGCCTTGAATGCAGCGTCGGAGGCCTGGTCCGACAGGGCCCGTCCGACCGCCTCGGCATAGCGCTCCTCGCCCACTTCGTCGGGCTTGCCGGCGGCGCGCGCGAGGATCAGCCCCGCCGCCAGCTCCTGACCGGAATCCCAGCGGTTGAAGAGGTCCGGATCGGCGGCGAGCTGCACATAACGGTCGCGGGGCGGCGCATCGCTCGACAGCACCACAGGGGCGGAGAATCCGCGCAGCGCCGAAACCACGGGCGTGGAGTCCACGCCCGTCAGGACGACGGTGGTCTCCGACCCATCGACCACCACCAGGGTCTCATCGACCGCCACGCCGTCGCGCACGAACGCCAGGGTGCGGCCCTCGTGATCCAGCAGGCCGAGGCGGATCGGGATGGGCGTCGGGCGCTTGTCGGCTTGTCCGGGCGTGGGCGGGTTGGTCTGGCGGAAGTCGAGAGTGAGCGTGCGCGCCGCCTCGTCATAGCGCGCGGACATCGAAACCCGGGGGGTCCCCGCCTGTTCGTACCAGGCGAAGAAGGCCGAAAGATCGCGCCCGGACGCTTCGGCGAAGCATTGGATGAAGGCCTCGACGGTGGTGGCGTGGCCGTCCCAGCGCTCGAAATACAGGTCCATGCCGGCCCGGAAGGCGTCGGGCCCGATCAGGGCCTTCAGCATGCCGATGACCTCCGAGCCCTTCTCGTAGATCGTGGCCGTGTAGAAGTTCTCGATCTTCTGGAAGCTGCCCGGGCGGACCGGATGGGCGAGCGGGCCCTGGTCTTCCGAAAACTGGCGGGTGCGCAGCACCTTCACCGCCTTGATCCGCGCCACCGCCTCGCCGCGCATGTCGGCGCAGAAGCCCTGTTCGCGGAAGACCGTCAGGCCCTCCTTCAGGCACAGCTGGAACCAGTCGCGGCAGGTGATCCGGTTGCCGGTCCAGTTGTGGAAGTACTCATGGGCCACCACCGCCTCGATCCGCTCATAGTCGAGGTCGGTGGCGGTGGCGGGATCGGCCAGCAGCAGGGAGGCGTTGAAGATGTTGAGGCCCTTGTTCTCCATCGCCCCGAAATTGAAGTCGCGCACCGCCACGATCATGAACAGGTCGAGGTCGTACTCGCGGCCATAGGCCTCCTCGTCCCACTTCATGGAGCGCTTGAGCGCGTCCATCGCATAGGCGGTGCGCGCCGCCATGCCGGTGTCCACATAGATGCGCAGCTCGACACGCCGACCGCTCATGGTGACGAAGTGATCTTCGAGGACATCGAGCTCGCCGGCCACCAGCGCGAACAGGTAGCTGGGCTTGGGGAAGGGGTCGTTCCAGACTGCAAAGTGTCGTCCGCCGGGCAGGGCGCCGGACTCCACGAGATTGCCGTTCGCCAGCAGCCGATGATACCGCGCATCGGCCTCGATACGGACCGTGTAGCGCGACAGCACGTCGGGCCGGTCCGGCCACCAGGTGATCTTGCGGAACCCTTCGGACTCGCACTGCGTGCAGAAGCGGCCGCCCGACATGTAGAGACCTTCCAGCGCCTTGTTGGCCTCCGGATCGATCTCGACCACCGTCTCGAGCGTGAAGGCGTCGGGCGTGTCCGGGATGGTCAGGAACAGTTCCTCGATGGTCCGTTCGCCCTCGGCCAGCACCCGGCCGTCGATGGCCACGGAGACCGGCTTCAACCGCTCGCCGTTGAACCTCAGAGGCTCGGCGTGCTCGCCGTTGCGGCGCACGCTCAGCCGCGCCGTCACCCGCGTGGCGTTGGGCTCGAGCTGGAAGGTGAGATGGACCTCATCCACCAGGAAGGCGGGCGGGCGATAGTCGGAGAGCCGGATCGGCTGGGGCGTTTCGGTGCGCATGGAGGGCATGTAGCGACTCGCCGTCCGCGACGTCAGCCCCCTAGGGTCCTCTCAACTGCGGAAAGCAGATCAACGAAACCCACGGAGGACGCTTCCATGACCGACATTCTCGACCTGGGCGGCCGCGTCGCCCTCGTGACCGGCGCCGGCCAGGGCGTCGGCCGCCAGGTGGCGCTGCAACTCGCCGACGCCAAGGGCAGCGGCGGCGTTGTGGTCAATGACTACGTGCTGGCCCGCGCAGAGGCCGTGGCCGAGGAGATCCGTGCGGCCGGCGGCAAGGCCCTGGCCCTGCAATGCGACGTTTCCGACCACGCTGCGGTGAAGGAAATGGTCGCCAAGGCCGCCGCCGACCTGGGCGTCATCGGCATCCTGGTGAACAACGCCGGCAATGCGGGCGCCAACCCCTCGGCCGAGCTCGGCAAGCCGTTCTGGGAGACCGGACCGGAAGTCTGGAACAGCTTCATCGGGGTCAATCTCTACGGTGTCATGAACTGCACCGCGGCGGTCATCCCCGGCATGCTGCAACGCCAGGCGCCCGGCCGGATCATCACCGTGATCTCCGACGCCAGCCGCTGGGGCGATGCGGGACTCGAGATCTACGCCGGCGCCAAGGCCGGCGCCGCCGGCTTCATGCGCTCCTGCGCCCGCTCGCTGGGGCGCTACGGGATCACCGCCAACTCGGTGGCCATCGCCCTGACCGCCACGCCGGCGGTGGAGCGGACGCTGAACGGCGACCCGGAGCGCCTGAAGCGCACGCTGGAGAAGTACATCGTGCGGCGCCCCGGCCGGCCGGACGACATCGCCAACATGGTCCAGTTCCTGGCCTCGGACGCGTCGAGCTGGATCACCGGCCAGGTCTATCCGGTCAACGGCGGGTTCTCGTTCGCGCTGTAGGACGTCCGAGCGTGTGAGAGGAGGCCTCAACCT
>NZ_JBILUK010000301.1:0-3231 GCF_044371015.1 Phenylobacterium sp. | reverse complement strand
TTTCCCGGCGCCGATCGGACGGTGGAAGAGCGGGCCTGGGCCTCGCCGATCTGGTACGCGCCGGCCTGATGCCAGGGGTTCGCCAAAAGTAACGACTTGACGAGTTTTGTCAGTTTACTTGACTAATAGGGGCGCAGGAGGACTTCATGGCCGATGACGCCCAAACGATCGGTCTCGCGGACCGACGCATCCCGGCCGGCGGCGACTGGCTGAGCGCTGAGGCCCTGGCGGCGATCACACCCGCGGAGTTGGCGGCCCGGACCGCGGCGCTCAAGCCGATGCTGGCGGAGGCCGCCCAGGCGGCCGAGGCGCTGCGGCGACCGGTTGACTCGGTGTGGCAAGCGCTGCGGGACTCCGGCGTCTTCTACCACTTCGTGCCCAAGGCCTATGGCGGGCTGGAGTTCAGCCTGGATGACTTCATCGACGCCATGCTGCCGCTGGGCGAGGCCTGCGCCTCCACCGGCTGGGTGACCTCATTCTGTGTCGAGCATAATTGGATGCTGGCCCAGTTCGGAAAGGCCGCCCAGGACGAGATCTTTGGCGGCGGCTGGCCCTATGTCATCGCCCCGGGGGTGACCATGCCGCCCGGCCGCGCCGAGCCGGTTCCCGGCGGATATCGTCTGACAGGCCGTTGGCGCTGGGGCACCGGCGTGATGCACGCCGACTGGATTCTGGCCACCGGCATGATCCCTGGCGAGAAGCCGCCGCGGATGCTGTTCTTCGCCTTCCCGGCCTCGGAGGCCCGCGTGCTGGACACCTGGCGCATGGACGGCATGGCCGCGACCGGCAGCAACGACATCGAGGCCCGCGACCTGTTCGTTCCGGAACACCGGGTTATCGACATGGGCCACATGCGCGAAGGGCGCGCGCCGGGCGCTCAGCTGCACGCCAACCCGATCTATCGCATGCCCATGCTGCCGTTCCTGGGCATCACCGCCGCGATTCCGGCCGTCGGTCTGGCGCGGGCCAGCGTGGCCCAGTTCCGCGAACGCCTCGATGTTCGGGTGGTGCATGGAACCAGCGGGACCCAGGGGGAGAAACCCGCCGCCCAGATCCGATTGGGCCGCGCCGACATGGCCGCCCGGACCGCGGAGATCCTGCTGCGCGACGCCGCCAGGGGCACGATGGACCTGGCGCGGCTGGGTCGGCCCAGCACGGTCGACGAACGGATCTCGCTGCGCCTGCAGATCGCCAGCGTGATGGCCCACTGCAAGGACGCGATCGCCACCGTCTGCGAGGGGGCCGGATCCAGCGCGCACGCGCTCGACAATCCGCTCCAGCGGGCGCTGCGCGATGTGAATGTGATGGCCACCCACATCGTCTACGATATGGATACTGCGCTGGAGCTGCGCGGCCGGTCGATGGTCGGTCTGCCGCCCAACACCGCGCTGACCTGAGGCTATCTGGCGTCCGGCGCGACCACCACCGGCGTGTCGCCCCAGACCGCCGAAAGGCCCACCGACAGCGCCTGAAACGCCTCCTCGCCAATCCGCGCGCGGAGCTCCGTCTCCAGGTCGCGGAGCACGGCCGCCGCCGCCGCCCGCAGCGGCCCCGCCTGTACGCCGAACGTCACGATCTGCGCACGGCGGTCACGGGGGTCGGGCTCCACCCGGACATAGCCGCGAGCCGCGAGGTCGGCGAGCATCTGGCTCATCGACTGGCGGCTGACGCCCAGGTTCGCGGCCAGGCGAGCGGGCCGATGTTCTCCCGCTGCGATGTTGGTGAACAACAGGGATTGGGTGCGGCTGATCGGCGGCCAGCCTGCCGCCTTGAGCGCAGACTGCAACGCCTCATCGAACCAATAGACGCCCATCAGCAGGCGGATCATCACCAGATCGGCGCCTGTCGACGTCTCTGCCGAGGGTGGGGTCGTCTCGCTGCTCACGGTCTGGCCGATGGCTCCGTCGGGTCCTTCGTTCGAATCCATTGTCTCGGCTGCACCCATTCGGCCACCCGAAAGGCCATGACACCCGGCGCGCCGATGTCCAACCCTTTGCAGCTACCGTCTGTTTCAGACCGGCCCGCCTTCCGATCTCTAGTCCACGACCGGCGCTGTAGCGGCCGCCGATCTAAGCTGTCCGGACCTATCCACAAAACGGCTTCACCACGCCCAGGACGGCTTCCGCATAGTGGGCCAGCTTGGCCTCGCCCACGCCGGGCAGGCGGGCCAGGGCGGCGCGGCTCGCCGGGCGCGCGCGGGCGATCTCGGCCAGGGTGCGGTCGTGGAAGATCACGTAAGGCGGCACATGCTGCGCCTTGGCCTCCGCCGTCCGCCAGGCGCGCAGCGCCTCGAACAGAGGTTGGTCGGCGGGCGGGACGGCGTTCGCATCCCGGCCTTTCCGCGCCGTCCGGCCGGGAGTTCGCGCGCCCACGGAAACCTGACGCATGGCCACCGTCCGTTCACCCCGGAATACAGCGCGCACCGCCTCTGCGTCGCCCGGCCCCACCAGCGGTCGGCCATCGTTCGGATCTTCGGAGAGCAGCCCTTCGAACAGCAACTGTTCGGTCAGGTCGCGCCACTGGCCGGCCGACAGCTCTGCGCCGATCCCCCAGGTCGAGAGCGAGGCCTCCCAGTCGCTGACGTCCTTGGTCTTGCCCAACAGATGGTCCACCAGCCGCCCGCGCCCGAACCGGCCGCCCAGCCGATGGGCGGCTGACAACGCCTTCTGGGCCGCTACGGTCATGTCGATGGCGGCGACGGCGCCCGTGCAGGCGTCGCACTGGCCGCAGGGCTCCACCTCGACTTCGCCGAAGTAGCGCCGCACCGCGCTTGCCCGGCAGCCGACGCCATCCAGCATGGCGTAGAGCTGCCGCACCTTGCGGGCCTGCACCTGCTTGACCGTCTCATCCATGTCGCGCCCGGCGATGCGCCGCAGCGCCCAGGAGAGGTCAGCAGCGCCATAGAACGTGATCCCTTCGGCGGGTTCACCGTCGCGGCCCGCACGGCCGACCTCCTGCCAATAGGCCTCGATGGAAGCCGGCGGATCAGCATGGATCACGTAGCGCACATCGGGCTTGTCGATGCCCATGCCGAACGCGATGGTGGCCACCATCACCGCCGCCTCGGCTTCGAGAAACCGCTCCAGGCGCTCGGTGCGGACCGCTTTGTCCAGGCCGGCGTGATAGGCCAGCGCCGGCGCGCCCTGGCCCCGCAGCATCTGGGCCAGCTCCTCGGTCCGGTCGCGCGAGCCCACATAGATCACGCCCGATTGTCCCGGCCGCGCCGCCACC
>NZ_JBILUK010000300.1:0-3259 GCF_044371015.1 Phenylobacterium sp. | reverse complement strand
AGTTTTTCGACCGGACCTAAGCCCGGGGCCTGGCGTTTCAGGGCGGCAAAGGCGGCTTCGGCGGCGTCGAGCGCGCCTGTGATGTCGGCCTCGGTCATGGCCGCGCAGAGGAACATGTTGTGCCAGGGATGGATGTAGACGCCGCGCGCCAGCATCTCGGAGCCGAAGCAGAAGCCCTTGCGCAGGTCCGGATCGTCGTCGAACAGGAACAGGGGCATCACGCTGGGGCCGGTCTGGCGCAGGCCGAAGCCGGCGGCCTGGGCGCGGGCGTGGAGGCCGGATCTGAGCGTTTCGCCGAGGGACGTGATCCGCTCCAGATAGTCGGTCTCGCGGATAAGCCGGAGGGTCTCCAGCGCGGCGGCCATGGTCGCGGCCTGATACCAGAACGAGCCGGTGACATAGATCGCGGCGGCGGCCTTGCGGGCCTTGTCATTGCCCAGCATGGCCGAGAGCGGGTGGCCGTTGGCCAGGCACTTGCCCCAGGTGGAGAGGTCGGGTTCGACGCCGATCCGGCTCCAGGAGCAATCGCGCGAGAGGCGGAAGCCGGCGCGCACCTCATCGACGACCAGCAGCGCGCCGGTGCGGTCGCAGATGGCTCGGGCCGCGGCGGCATAGGCCGGGTCGGGCTCGGCCTGGTCGATGAAAGCGTCGTGACGGAAGGGCGCGGCGAAGATGGCGGCCAGATCATCCCCCGCCTCGGCGGCGGCGGCCTCCAGACTGGCCACATCGTTGTAGTCGCAGAAGATCTGGTGCGCGCGGTCGGTCTCGATGACGCCCGAGGGCCGGGGCGTGCACCAGGGGAGCGCGCCGTGATAGGCGCCCTGGGCCCGGATCACCTTGCGGCGCTTGGTGTGGGCGCGGGCTGTGGTCAGCGCCATGGTGGTGGCGTCCGTCCCGTTCTTGCAGAAGATCGCCCAGTCGGCGTGGGTGACCATGCCGGTCAGCGCCTCGGCCAGCTCGACCATCAGGCCGGTGGGGCCGGTCAGCGTGTCGCCGCGCTCAAGCTGGCGAACGAAGGCGGCGTCGATTCCCGGGTTGGCGTAGCCGAACAGGTTGGGCCCATAGGCGCACATGAAGTCGAGGTAGCGCGTCCCGTCCGCGTCCCAGATGTGGGCCCCTTCGCCGCGTTCGAAGAACTGAGGGTAGTCGTCAGGAAGCAGGCCGGTGGACTGGTGGCCGTACATGCCTCCGGGGATCACGGCCGCGGCGCGCTCCCGGAGATCACGATCTCGACTGTTGGCGCGCGCCAAGTTGGCCTCCCTCTATCGTTGAACGAACCTTACGCGTCCGGCGTGGGGCGTCCAGCGCCACTAGACCTCGAAGCGGAACGCCGCGCCGTCGCGTTTCACATGGCCGGCGGTGGGGCCGGCATAGTGAGTGCCGATGACCAGGATCGGCTGGTCGGCCCACTCGGCGAACATCCGCGCCCGGGTTGCGGCGGCCGCCTTTGGATCGCTGTCGAAGCCCGGCGACCAGTCCGGATGGGCCATCTGGCAGGGGTGATGGCTCATGTCGCCGGTGATGACGGCGACCTGCCCCTGACTCTCGACGCGCACGCTGACATGTCCGGGCGTGTGCCCGGTGGTCGGAAGCAGCCGAACTTCGGGCGAGATCACATGGTCGAGGCCGACGAACTCGGCGAGGCCGGCATCCAGGATCGGCTGCACGCTGTCGGCCAGGATGGCCTGCTGCGCCTCATCGCCTTCACCACTCCAGTGTTCAAACTCGATGCGGCCGAAGAGGTATCGGGCGTTGGGGAAGGTGGGGACCCAGCGGTCGCCGTCCTTCATGGTGTTCCAGCCGACATGGTCGACGTGCATATGCGTGCAGACCACCGCGTCGACGCTCTCGCGGCTCCAGCCGGCCTCGGCCAAGGCTTCGAGGAACGCGGTTGAGAGGCCGTCGGGGCCGGTCATCCCGGGGCGCGGCTTGTCGTTGCCGATGCAGGTGTCGACCACCAGCCGAAGTCCGGGCGCTTCCACAAGCAGGGCGTGGATCGACAGGATCATGGTGTCCTGTTCATCCACGAAGTGCGGGTAGAGCCAGGGTGAGGCGCGCAACGCGGTCGCCGTCGCCTGTGGAATGAAGAACTCGGCGCCTGCCGGCACCCGCATCTCGGTCTCGACCACGCGTGTGACCTTCACCGCGCCAACCTGCCAGCTCAGCATTAATCCCTCCCATCGTTCAGCCTAGCGTAGGACGGAAGACGCGGTTCACACCAGCCGGAAGCGACCCAGTCGCTGAACTCTGAGATCGGCGTCGAAACCCTGCGCGGTGACGTCGATGCGGAACCCAGCTTCGAGCCGCGAAATGGCGATCTCGTTCCAGCGGCCCGGCTCTCCAGGCGCGCCCGGCGGCGTGGAGGCTGAGGGTGCGCCGAGGACGGGGATCGGGCCGGACGGACCCGCGACCGTTCCCAGCATGGCGCGGTGGGCGTGACCATGCAGGATCAGTTCGGCGCCCGTCTCAGCGAGCATGTTCCGCAACATCGCAGCGTCGGTCAGGGCCTTGCGGTCGCTGACGCCGTGGGCCTGCGGCGGGTGATGCAGGAGGACCACGCGGAACAGGCCCCGCGCTCCGGTGGATGAAAGCCGTTCGCGGGCGGCCTCGATCTGACCTCGACCGAGCTGGCCCTGGGCCAGCAGCGGGGCGGTGGGCACTGCGCTGGAGAGATTGAGTATGGCGACGTCCCGCCGGATGCGCAGATAGGGAAAGCCGTCGCCCTCGTCGCCGAGCCACGGCCGCCAGGGCGCGAAGCCGGCCGGCGCGCCTCGGGAGGCCAAGGCGTCGTGGTTTCCCGGACTGACCGTCACGGTCGCCGGGTCGCCAAGGGTCCCCAGCCAGGCGCGCGCCGCGGCGAACTCTTCCGGCAGCGAGAAGTTCACGAGATCGCCGGTCACCGCCATGTGGTCGGGCGCAGCCGCGCGGATATGGGCGGTGATGGAGTCGAGTGCTTCGCGCGTGTGCGAGTGGCGCTTTCGCCGCCAGGCCCATCGGCTGAGCGCCCGTTTGGAGATCAGGTCGGCCGCGCGCCAGGGCAGGGCGGGCGTCGACAGCTGCGGATCGGAGATGTGGGCGAGGCGAAACGGCGTCACGAGCTTTCCCAATCGATCGGCGCTCGGTATCAGGTTCGCGAGAATTTGGTGAGAGGCGCCGCGGGCGCGACGGAGTTACAGGCGACGATGGAGGCAGTCTCCGCCCCGGCGGTGTTGATCCTGGGCGAGGGGGCTGTGCGCCTCTGGGGGATGACCGCCCGGGA